>NZ_LOWC01000047.1:0-527 GCF_001522845.1 Burkholderia sp. BDU5
GCCCATCAAGTTGCGCGAGCGGCCGGCTTGTCGAGCCAAGCTGCGGCATGCATTCGACCGTCCGTTTCACCCGTCCAGCCTTCGACGCGAGCCTTGGGATCATTCGGGTACTCGCCGCGCTGCTGGGCCAAGACCGTGTCGGCCCATCCGACAGGCGTCCCAGAGCGTGGTTCCGCGTAAAGGTCGTCGGGCGCGATCAACGAGATATGCTTAATCGTGGCTGGCCAGACAGGATCGCGACAAGTCGCATTCGCAACGATTCGCATAACGGTAAAAATCAGAATCAGCGGCATCATCAGCAGACGAATGAAGACCGGCGCACGCATCCCGAAGCTATACAGCGAAAACAGGAACGACTCGCGCGGCGTCTCGCGCTGCGTGTGAAACAGCATCGGCTTGGGCAAACCGTTCGGACCATCGTTCATGTATGCGCACCAATAGTTCCACTGCGCGAGCGCCATTTCGACCTGCCGCTTGCCGGTCCATTCCCGGCCGATCGAGAACACACGAGTGACATTGCCGTGGTC
>NZ_LOWC01000048.1:0-826 GCF_001522845.1 Burkholderia sp. BDU5
GGGCGCTGTCACGTTAGCGGAGTATGTTCACAAGGGGCGGGGGCGCGACCTGCATGTTTCATGCGGCAGACGGATTCTGGGTGACCTCGGTAAATTCACGCCACGTCGAGAAGCGTACGGCGAGGTGTTTGCGATAAAGCGAAGCACGCAGCAGATGCCGCTTCAGGGCGAAGTGCTGGCGGATCGGCCCGAAGCTCGCGAGGAAAGCCTGAGTGCGCTTCGGGTCGCGAAATCCCCGCATGCGTCGCTCGCGTTCGCGGGTCGGCTGATGGCTGTTCTCGGCGCGGTTGTTCACGCGGGCGGCGGCCTTCACGAACACGTGCTTGACGTTGGCGAGCTCCGGGATGCCAGCCTTGGCAGCCGGGTAGCTGCGTAACTGGTCGGTGACGATCTTGCACGGTGCCGGACAGGAACGCAGCACACGCTGGAAAAAGCGCTTCGCTGCGGCCTTGTCGCGCCGCTTCTGCAGCAGGATATCCAGCTCGGCACCGTGTTCGTCGACCGCCCGCCACAGCAGCCAGGGCTCGCCGCGCAGATTCACGAACATCTCGTCTAGATGCCAGGTGCGGCCCGGCTTTCGTCGCGCAGCCTTGACCCGCCGGGCGAAGGCCGCACCGAATTTGTCGCACCACCGGCGGATCGTCTCGTAGCTGACGATCACGCCGCGCTCGAATAGCAGCTCCTCAATGTCGCGTAGGCTCAGCTGGAAGCGGAAATACCAGCGGACCGCCTGGCTGATGATCGCTGCGGGGAATCGGTGGCCGTGGTAGAGCGCTTTCGGTTTCATCGCCTCATCTTACGCGACCACACCCGCCAACGTGACAGC
>NZ_LOWC01000049.1:0-4310 GCF_001522845.1 Burkholderia sp. BDU5
TCCGGCGCATACTCCGATGAACCTCGCTGACTGGACGTATGCAGAAACCACGGCGTTCGGAGAACGGCGGCGATCGCATTTGCCGCGAAGTAGTCGCGAAGCGACATGCCGGCGCTAGCTCGCGCGGTGGCCTCGATGTAGATCCGGTCGCGCTCAGCCGAATCGGTGACGCCTTCAACTGCCGCCGCGCCGACGCGGTGCACGAACTGATGGTCGTTGATCGGAAATGCCGGTCCGCCGTCGTTGATCGTTTCCATGTGGTCCCTCGAAGTTCTTGTTCGATGAAATGCAGGTATCGTCAGTGCGCGCATCACGCGCAGATCACCCGGACATGAACAGCGCTTCCTCCGGGGATTTCGACCTGTTGCTCGCCGTAGCGGGAGCGGTTGCTCAAACAGCGGCCCACGACCGGACGCGACGGATGGCTGCGCGGACCTGCGTGCGTCGTTGCTTGGCGTTGCCGGTCAGGTGCAGATCGTCGCAACCGAGCACGTATTCGTGCGTGTTGCAGTTCGGGCACGGCTCGTCGCCGCTGTTGTGAAGCGGGCCGCCGGGCTCGTCGCAGCTATCCAGATCCCACAGATAGCCATCGATGCAGCAGCCGTCTTGGTACCGGGCGCCGAAGTGCGATCCTTGGTATCCGCAGCTCATCTCGTCCCCCTGTGTGTGGTGTGATTGCCCGCCGCAGGTCAGATGGAAGTGCAATGGCTGATCGCCACGCATCCACTCTTGCCGTTCAGCCACACGACTGCCGTGTGGCCGCTCAGGACTTCGGCTGCCGTGCGGGTCGTGAAGGTCTTGGGCGGATCGCCGCGCACCTCGGAATATTCGACGGAGGCACCCACCTGTACACGGGCATTCCAATCGTCGGCGGCCTTCTGCGGATTCGGTCTGCGATTCATTTTTGAGTCTCCTGGCTGATCGATGGTGTGATTGCCCGCAGGGCGGGCGCGGTTGGTCAGGCCGGCTGCAATGCGTTGATCCGCGAAAGCAGATCTTCGACCTCGTTCCAGTCGAGACGGCCGATAACGTCGTCGGTGATCTCGGTGCCGTACTCCAGGCGCCACGAATCGCCATTGAATCGGATGACGGCGAGCTCCCACTGTCCGACGTCTCCGCCGTAGCTGAATTCGTGTTGCACAACGCTCGCTCCGAATCCGTTTTCGAAGCGGTAGAGTTTTTGCACTCCGCCATTCAGCAGCCGTTCCATGTGAGGTGTGAAGCTCATGCCTATCTCCTGATGAGATTGAAATGGGTCAGTCGGCTCGCACGATGTGCAGCGCGCGTGCGCGGTGATCGGCGCAGCTGCTGACGCCGGCGTTGCCCGGGCCGAGCTCTGCGCCGCAGGCGGAGCAATACGTCTGCGCGAAACGTGGCGCGACAGCTGCAAGATCGGCGGCTGCAATGCGGCGCGCGATTTCAGCCTTGAGGACGTCCTGGCAGGTGCTCCAGACCTCGTACACATCCTCGATATGGCCGCGGCGCAGCGCGGCGTCGAGCACGGCGATCTGCTCAGTCGAGAACGGCAGCACGTCGAACGTGACGCGCTCGGCGATCGCTTCGTTGCGCTCGTCGCGCGCCAGCGCGGCGTCGTCGGCCGCTGCCTGCAGCTGGTCAGCGTGTCGATCGACCCGCGCCGGCAGCTTGCGGACGTTGTTGTGATGGGTTCGAGGAGTGTGCATCGCGTCCCCCTGAATAAAGGATTGCTAATCAAAGTTCAGTCTTGAACTGCGACGCTGCGTGCGCAGCTCTCACTGGTGACGCCTCAGAAGAAGAACCGCCACCGGTCAGAGCTGTTTCTGGACAGTCTCATGGAGCCGGGCCGGCGCTGATCTCCGGCTTCGGGACTCTGACAACTACGCCAGGTGCGCATCAGCCTGCGCATTCCGGCTCCATGAGACTGCATCACTCGCGCGCCCGGCTACTCCCGGCCGTGCCGGCTCCGGGCCGCGCGAGGGTTGTGCCGATTACAAAGCCATCGGTCACGTGGTGCTGGCTGTCTTGTGTCAGGTCCGTTCAAGCCTGCAAGCGGTAGCCAAACATCGGCCTAGCGCGCTGCGCCTGTCCTGACTCACGGCGCTGATCGCGCCGGCCGGTTGCTCCGCTGAAGCGGTCCCGGCTTACCTTCGGTTGTTAGAGAGCGATCCGCCTGGGGCGGTGGTGCGGTGGCGGTGCCGCGTTGAGATGAATATTAGGAGGCTAATTGGCGTGTGTCAATAGAAAGCTAATAGTGCCACGCGCGAAATTTGTAACAGCCTCGATTCGTCCATGCTAGAAGCTCGCAAGGAACCGGCCATGACGCCCCAAGACGCGGTGACGCTCTTCGAGCAGTTGAACATTGAAGGGAGGGCGCCAGTCTTCGTTGACGATACATGTGTCGGGTTCGCCGACTGGCTAGCCAGCGCGTGGGATCGCCTGAGTGATGATGAGATCGCGCGCTATTGACGTCGTGGGTGCGACGCTCTGGCGGGAGGAGTTGAGGCGGCGTCGGAAATGAAAAGCCCAGCTCGCGGCTGGGCTTCCAAACAAAATCGCGAGGCGTTCGCGCGTTTCAGAATAGGTATTAACATGCACCAGCTTGTTTTGCGCCGTAATCCGCCTGACTGGCTGTGTATCCATCGCCGGCTTCCGAGGAAAGCTGATGTATCAAGCCCTTGCATGAAAATCCCTGCATGGCTAGGTATTGCTTAGCAGATCGCACTGCCTGCTGATTCCAATCAACATTAAGGCTATCAACTGCAGCAGTAGCATCAGCCACGTCAAATCCATCTCCAGCATCGGATGAGAGTTGATGAATTAGCCCATTCCGCGAGAAACCCTGCACACTGAGATACTGCTTTGCCGATCTGACTGCGTTATTCTGAGGTGCAGTCAATCCAGTATCCCGGACCGTGGCGGCTTCGGCCGTTGCCGCCTCAGGAGCATTCGCTGTGCGAGTCGTAATATCGGTGTCCGTTGTCGGCAAGTGGAATGTCAGATAACCGCCAACTATGATCGCGAGCGTTGCGGCTGCTGCATGTCCCCATACGTATTTCTCACCAGACCTTTCGGAGCTATGGGACGATTTCGAGAAAAACAAGATCACCCACGACACAAGCGGACTGATTAGGATTGACATTAGAAACCAGAAACCCTTGCTTTTTCCTTTGTGAGATGCATAAGACGCCACAATGAAGTCAAGCACAAGTATGGTCACAAATCCCCAAATATTCATGTTACCCCTCGGTCGTTTTTGTTTCAGTTTCCACCTGCCCATCCTGAGCCAGATCGGTAGATCACTTCGCCCATGATGGATACTGAATCCAGGTGTTCTTGCGTTATAGTCTTGTCCGGATACTTCCCCGAATTGATCGAGTGTAGCGTGATCGATCCTCCGGCCTGCTTGAATATCTGCTTCACAAGCGGCTCGCCCTCGAAATAGATCGCGTAAACCTTGCCGTCCCGGATGTGATTCTTCGCCGTGTCGACCATGATCATGTCGCGGTCGAATAGGTACGGCTCCATGCTGTCGCCGTGCACGCGCACGAGCTTGCAGTCCTTGGGCTTCGAGCCGAGCGCCTTGAAAAAGCCGATGTCGAACGGTAACGCCTTCTTCTGCCGTACTTCCCACTGAATCAAACCGGTCCCCGCACTGAATCTGTAGTCGTACCTGTCCATCCAGACTCGGTTATCGTCTGGAGGAAGGTCGTCCGGGTGTTCCCACACCAGAACGTTCCCTTGGTCTTCGGGAATTTTATGTTGCCCGACCACGCGTTCGCGCGGCCCCTTTCCTGTCTCAAGCCAGTCTGCGGAGACGCCTAGCACGCGCGCTAGCGCGGCCAGATGTTTGGAGCCCTGGTTCTTCCCGGATTCAATCTGTCCGATGAGGCCTTGGGACACGCCGACCTGGCGAGCGAGCGCCTCCTGAGACAGCTTGGCGTCGAGGCGCGCCGCTTTGACGCGCGATCCTAAAGTTTCCATGGACGCGAGGATATTAGAAAACTCAAATAGTTTGCTCTTGACTTGATCCATTAGGATGCTAATATCGCCTCATGAACTGGAAATCACTGATCCGCGATCTGCTGGACGCCCACTGGACTCAGCGAGCGATCGCCGAGCACATCGGCGTTACACAGGCTTCCATCAGCCAAGTCCTTAGCGACAAGGCTGGGTCTCAGCGTGGCTTCCGCTTTGAGCCGGGCCAAAAGTTGGTTGAGCTCCATGCGCGCATATGTGCTCCGGCAAAGGAGGGGGCGTGAAGCCAGTCTCCGATATCACCGATCCGCCGCCGCAGCCGACGCGTTCACCGCGCATCACCGATCGCCAGGCCG
>NZ_LOWC01000050.1:0-71373 GCF_001522845.1 Burkholderia sp. BDU5
CACCTCCTCGTTCAAGTGGACACAATCGTCGCCGCTCTAGCTTCACACGAACAGTGCGTGGTTCATCGATCGCTTACGTTCAGCCGCAGCGGGTGCGATGTCCCGAGGCCAGGTGCGCAATGCCTGTGAAATTGCCATTTGTGCGCGCACCGACACGTCCTTGACAACGGCCGTCGGGAGCCCTAATTCATATCGGTAAAGATGCTGGAGGGGGCACTTTGCGTAAGTATCGAACTCGCTGAGTGTCATCGAACTGCCCGACGTGCTGCCTGCCGTAGATACCGGACTTACGCTCGATGTCGCGGCCGTTAGCGACTGCGTGCCGTGGGCACCGAGCATCGTAGTAGCTGGGCGACCTGCTTCCACTCGTACCTCAGCTCGGCACGGAAGTAGAAGGCATCTCGTTCCTGTCTTGGCAGGTTCATCAAAGCCTTAACGGCCGCAGCGCTGAGCTGCTTTTTCTCCAGCGCTTCTTCGGGCGACTCTCCATCCGGATCCTCAAGCCCTTCGAGAATCGCGGCGCCTTCGTGAGCCTCCTGCATGCCATCCACCGAGTCCATACTATTCATTTCGGTGCGCAGGTGGCGCAAAAAATCGTCCAATCGGTCTCGCACGAATACGCCGAAGCGGACTTCCGCGTTCGACAGAGGCGCTTTGTCCTCGAAGAACTTGAGCCAAATGTAGTCAATAGCATCAGTGAACGCTTGACCGCCCCGGCGCTCAACCTCCGGCCGATCCTTCGCTCCCTGCCAGCGCTTGCCAACGATCAGCTGGATCCGCCGATTGAGCATCGCCACCGCAGCCGCGATCACCCCCGCCGCCCGTCCGAAGTGCGTGCGCACGATGGTGGCGAGCACCTCGGACGGGACATGCCCGACCTCGGTGTGGTCCAGCTGGATGCGGCGTAGCAGTTGCTCTTCCGGGAGAGCCGCAATCTGTTTCAGTTCGGCCTCATGGGCCGAGTCGCGAGTTCGCATATGGTTTCCTACATAGCTGTGTGCATCGACCCCTTTCATCTATCAAACCGAGGCGAGAGCCGGAAAAAGCAAGAAGCCATGCCCGCGATATGGTTATTCGTGGCGCGGCCCAATAGTAGTGGTGTGGGGACTTTCTCGTTCATCGTGGGTTGAGTGTTAGCCGGCCGTTTTTGTTCGACCATCTTTTCCCGGCGCCAAGACGGTCAACATGCTTCTGAAGGTCTCGCGCCCATGAAAAATCGGCCTCCAGTCCGAGGTCGCGCACGAGCCTTACGACCTTCACCCGTTTGCAGTGGCTCAAAAACTCGTCCAGCACGTCGGGGCGCAGATTGCGCAAGCGGACCATCAGGTTGCTCGCTTCCTCCATCGATTGTCCCTTCCCGATGTCGCTGGCGAGCTCCAGGATGGCTCGCTCGGGCACGGAAACCAGTACCCCAGGGTCGCCGGCCGGAAGCGGTTTCAGGCCCTTCCCGTAAGGAAAATCGCCGTCGAAGAGGGGGTAGTCTGATACAAGTAGCTCAGGTGTTTCGCCACCCATGGAGGGATGCGGTACGATTTCTGTCCCCATAAGGCGACTTTTTCCCGGAAGGTGATGTTGTGGCATACGCCCTGCCAGGAAAGGGCCGTTTTGCCACCGACGTGAAGGCCGGGTATGCGTCGGCCCAGATAGGCGATCGAGCCGTCTCTTGATGGCGTGTCGCCGGTCAAAAGGTAGACCCCTGCGAGAGACACTGCAGCCAGCCGGATTTGACCATATGCGCCGCGAGCGCGGCACTCACCCCCATGTCCCTGAGCATGCCGGAATCAATCGGGTAGCCGCGCCGGCTTTCTTGCAGGAGTCGCTGGACTGTCTTGTTCCTCATCTGGACGAGGGCGTTTGCGTTGTCTGGATGCAATATATGCGAGATTGTTTGATTATTTGTAATTTATTAACGCGCCACGATTGCTGCCGTGGCAGTGACTTTGCGACGGGCGCTATCTTTGGGGGGGCAGATGTCGCGCTTGCCTCGGCCGAAGGGAATTTGAGGACGATCTGACCAGCTTACCCGCCAGTTTTGACGTTCCGCTGTCCCGGAAATCTCGCTTGTTTTCGCATGAGATTTCTCCAAAAAGAGGAGTCACATTAGGAACGCTTGAATCCACACTTTTTACGGCATATCATATAGTTACATGCGGGTCTTGATTGCATGTCAAAGTAAATGATGACGACAAGTCAAAGTAAACGATCCAGGCAAGTCAAAGTAAAATCTAGGCTTATCCCAAAGTAAATTTCGCGGCAACACCACACCACAGCGTCACCCATGGCTTCCTCTTCCCAGACAAAACCGCCCGCCAAGCTCGCCGCGGCGCTCAGAACACTCAAGCGGCTGCAGGACAAGCATCAGGGTGTCGTCGAGCACACCGATTTGACGGACGAGCAGCGCATACTCCTCGTCGACACCGGTTTTTTGCGTCCAGCCATGAAGGGCTGGTATTTCTGCAGCAACCCCGCGGAGGCGGACGGCGAGTCGACGATCTGGTACGCCACGTACTGGGCGTTCATCGCGCGTTATCTCGGCAAGCGGTTCAACAAACGTTACTGCCTAAATCCCGAAGCGTCGTTGCTGCTGCACACCGGCAATACCACCATTCCGGGGCAGGTGTACGCCGTCGCCAAGGAAGGCGGCTCGACAGTCCTTACTTTGCCGTCCAACACGTCGCTGGCGGTCTACGCGGACGAAAAGCGGGTTCCCAATTCGCGCGTCGAGGCCCGAGGCCTGCAGGTGTGGCCGATAGCCGAGGCGTTGTGCATGGTCGGCCCACAGTTCTTCGTGAACAATGCGGCCGATGCCGAGATCGCTCTCTCGCTGGTGCGTGGCGCGAGCGAGGTCCTCACCACGCTTCTCGCGGACGGTGGCAAGAAGGCGGCGGCAGAGCGGCTGGCGGGCGCGTTCGAGTTCATGAAGCGGCCCAACGAGGCTAAGCGCATCGTCGACAGCTTCGCTGCGGCGGGCACACCCATCAAGCCGCTCAACCCGTTCGAGCGCGAGGAGCCGTCGCTCCTGCCAAGCCGCGAGCGGTCCCCGTACGTCCTCAGGTTGCAGTCTATGTGGGCGAGATGGCGCACGGCCGTGATCGAGGAGTTTCCCGCGCCGCCCGGCGTCGCGCAGGATGCGGGGGCCTATCTGGCAGACGTCGACGAGCGTTATGTCTCTGACGCCTACAACTCCCTCTCCATCGAAGGCTACCAGGTCACGGACGAGCTGATCGAGCGGGTCGCGCGGGGCGACTGGGACCCTGACGGCGATCCCGAGCATCTCAAAACCAAGAACGCGCTGGCGGCACGCGGTTACTACCAGACGTTCCAAGCGGTCAAGACGAGTATCGGGCAACTCTTTGCCGGCGAAAACGTGGGCGATGTCGTGGAGCGCGACCACCACACCTGGTACGCGGAACTCTTTGGACCATCGGTGAAGGCGGGCATACTCGCGACGCACCAGCTGGCTGGCTATCGCACCGGCCCGATCTTCATCCGCAACTCGATGCACACCCCGGTACCGCGCGATGCGATCCTCGACAGCCTCGAAGTGTTGTTTGAACTGATCAGGGCAGAGACGCATCCCGCCGTGCGCGCAGTACTCGGACATCACCTCTTTGTGTTCATCCACCCGTACTTTGACGGGAACGGACGCATCGGCCGGTTCCTGATGAACGTGCTCCTCGCCTCCGGCGGGTATCCGTGGACGGTGGTTCGAGTGAGCCGGCGTGCCGAATACATGAAATCCCTTGAGCAAGCGAGCGTACACGGGGAAATCCGCCCGCTGGCAAAGTTCCTTGCGGAAGAGATGGCGCAGTGGTCAGTGGAGCGCGCATGAAGTGCGATCACGCCCCCGCACACATGTGAGTAGGGTGCTTCGCACCGGCAATACTGGCATCGGTCTGACCGACTGAGCCTGCCGGCAGACGTGGTGTAAGCGCCTGGCGATGGCACGGGAGCAAGCTGGCTAGCGGCGATCAGGCAACGGCGGGTGCCAAGCGATGCGGTAGTAACCGAGCGATGTCGTCGGCTCGCGACCGCTTACATATGATCTCCCCCTGCACCCCCTCTAACTTCGCCGTAGATATGTAACCTAACGATAGACAAAGCCAAGACACCTAGCGGACAAATGTGCCAGCAAGGGTTTGTTAGTTTAATAAAATCGTTAAAATACAGTAGCTTAGGTCATGCTAACAGTAAGTGGTATTCAGAGCAGCAGGATGCGAAACCGTCCCGGTTGAAATTCCGGTACGCTTCCGTGCGCGCCGCGCGCAATTGCGCCTGTCGCGGCGCGCGTGGCGCACCGCATACTGATCGCTTCCGATCACCCATAACGACATCCGAGACGCCCCATGGCCACCCAAGCCCTCTTTCGCGAAGACGCTTATCTGACGCACTGCGACGCGGTCGTCACCGCCGTCGACGAAGCCGGCATCCACCTCGATCGAACCGTGTTCTATCCGCTCGGCGGCGGCCAGGCGGGCGACAGCGGCACGCTGACGCTGCCGGGCGGCGCGACGCTCGCCGTCGCCGACACGCGCAAGGCGAAGTTCGAAGGCGCGACGCCCGACGACGCGGTGCACGTGCTCGCGCCGGGGCAGGAGGCGCTCGCGGCGAACGTGAAGCCGGGCGACGCGGTCGTCGCCGAAATCGACTGGACGCTGCGGCACCGCCGGATGCGGCTGCACACGGCGAGCCATCTGCTGTGCGCGGTGCTGCCGTATCCGGTCGACGGCTGCAGCGTGACCGCCGACTACGCGCGGATCGATTTCGCGACGGTCGAGCCGATCGACCGCGCGTTCGTCGACGCGCGCCTGGCCGAGCTCGTCGGCGGCTCGCATCCGGTGACGACCGAGTGGATCACCGACGACGAGATGGCGGCGCGTCCGGACCTCGTGCGGACGATGAGCGTGAAGCCACCGATGGGACTCGGGCGCGTGCGGCTGCTGCGGATCGGCGGCATCGACCTGCAGCCGTGCGGTGGCACGCACGTGCGCAGCACGGCGGAGATCGGCGGGCTGCGCGTCGCGAAGCTCGAGAAGAAGAGCGCGCGCACGCGCCGCCTCGTGCTGGAGCTCGCATGACGGCGCTGCACGCGCGAGGCGGCGCGCACGACGCCGCCGCTCACGACGACGCGGCGCTCGACCCGCGCGCGCGCGACGTGCTCGGCTTCTGGTTCGGCGCGCCCGGCGATCCGGCGTTCGGCACGGCGCGCAAGATATGGTTCAGCGGCGGTCCGGCGCTCGACGCGCAATTGCGCGAGCGGTTCGGCGCGCTCGTCGACGCGGCGACGGCGGGCGAGCTCGACGCATGGACGCGCACGCCGCTCGGCGCGCTTGCGCTCATCGTCGTGCTCGACCAGTTCTCGCGCAACATCCACCGTGGCACGCCGCTCGCGTTCGCGGCCGATCGCGCAGCGCTCGCGCACGCGAAAGCGCTCGTCGCGTCGGGCGGCGACCGCGCGCTGCCGACGGGCCATCACCGTGCGTTCGCGTATCTGCCGTTCGAGCACGACGAGTCGCCCGACAGCCAGCGCGAAGCGGTGCGCCTCTGCGCACGGATCAAGGACGAGGCGGGTTGCGCCGGCTACCACGATTACGCGCTGCGCCACGCGGTCGTGATCGAGCGCTTCGGGCGCTTTCCGCATCGGAACGCGATCCTCGGCCGGTCGTCCACCGACGAGGAAATCGCATTCCTGAAGGAGCCCGGCTCGTCGTTCTAAGCAGGTTCGGCCGTGCCAGCGCGGCCGCTCCGGATGTGCGCTCGGCGCGCTGGCACGGCGTCTTCGCGCATGCGGCGGGCCGCCGCGAGTGCTCGAAAGATGTGTGCGTCGTCCGATATCAATCGCGCTATCCGTCGCCGTTTTTTGTGTTGCTATCGTGAGTTCCACCGACGAGGGGCGACCGCCGAAGCCGGCGTGGCCGCCCGTCTCCAACCTTGCGAGGCCGAATCCATGTCCGAGCTGCTCGACCTGACCGCCTGCTCGCTTGCCGAACTGTTCAAGACCCGCAGCGTGACGCCCGCCGATTACGCGGACGCGCTGCTCGACCACATTGCGCGCTGGGAGCCGCATCTGAACGCGCTGTGCCGCTTCGATCCGGAGCGCGTGCGCGCGCAGGCGCTCGCGTCGACGCGCCGCTGGGCGGCGGGCGCGCCGTTGAGCGAGATCGACGGCGTGCCAGTGACGATCAAGGAGCTGATCGCGACGCAGGGCGATCCGGTCGCGCAAGGCTCGGCCGCGGCCGCCGACGCGCCGCCCGCAACCGTCGACGCGCCCGCCGCGATGCGGCTGCGCGAGGCGGGCGCGGTCGTGATCGGCAAGACGGCGGTGCCCGATTACGCGATGCTGTCGTCGGGGCTGTCGAGCCTGTACGGCATCACGCGCAACCCGTGGCGGCTCGATCTCAATCCGGGCGGATCGAGCAGCGGGGCGGCCGCGGCCGCGGCCGCGGGCTACGGGCCGCTGCACGTCGGCACCGACATCGGCGGGTCGATCCGGCTGCCGGCCGGCTGGTGCGGGATCGTCGGCTTCAAGCCGTCGAACGGACGGATTCCGATCGATCCGTACTACACGGGCCGCTGCGCGGGGCCGATGACGCGCACGCTCGATGACACCGCGCTGCTGATGCGCTTCCTGTCGCGCCCGGACTGGCGCGACGCGACGAGTCTGCCGCCCGAGACGATCGACTGGTCGATCGCACCCGCCGACGTGAAGGGCATGCGGATCGGCCTGATGCTCGACGCCGGCTGCGGGATCGCGCCGGAACCGGAGATCGTCGCGGCGGTCGAGACGGCGGCCGAGTGCTTCGCCGCGCACGGCGCGCGGATCGTCGCGGCGCCGCCGGTCGTGTCGCGCGGGATGCTCGACGGACTCGACCGTTTCTGGCGTGCGCGGCTATGGGCCGACCTCGAACGCCTGCCCGACGCGGCGCGCGAGCGCATCCTGCCGTACATCCTCGCATGGGCGGGGCAGGGCGCGTCGGTGTCCGGCGTCGACGCGGTGCGCGGCTTCGGCGCGACGTTCGAGATGCGCGCGGCCGCCGCGCGGCTGTTCCAGTCGGTCGACGCGGTGCTGTCGCCGACCAACGTCGTCGCCGGCTTCCCGGCCGAATGGGCGGGGCCGACTCAAGACCCGACGCGGCCGTTCGAGCACATCGCGTTCACGGTTCCGTGGAACATGGGCGAGCAACCGGCGCTGTCGATCAACTGCGGCTTTGCGCGCAACGGGATGCCGATCGGCCTGCAGATCGTCGGACCGCGCTTTGCCGACCGCCTCGTGCTGCAGCTCGGCAAGGCGTACGAGAACTGGCGCGGCGCGATGCCGCGCTGGCCCGCGCCGCCTCACTAACGCAGTTGCGCACGCGCGTTTGCGCGCTCTGCGCGTTCCGTCGATTTTTCGCCTATCACCCTGACACTGCATCCAGCCCGGTGGCGGACATCGCTTGCGTCGCGCCGGCGCCCGGTATCGTCGTCGCTTCGATCGAGGACTCGCCATGGAAGATCTACTGGAACCCGCCTATCGGCCGATGCCTGCCGAGACCGGCCCGGCCGCGACGCAAGCCGACGCACGCCGCAACGTCGCGGCGGTCGCGCTCGGCAACGCGGTCGAGTTCTTCGACTTCGGCACCTATGCGACTTTCGCGGTGATGATCGGCCACACGTTCTTCCCGTCGAAGAGCGCGTTCACGAGCCTTTTGCTGTCGGTGTCCGTGTTCGGGCTCGGCTTCGTCGTGCGGCCGTTCGGCGCGCTCGTGATCGGCGCGTACGCGGACCGGGCGGGCCGCAAGCCCGCGATGATGCTGACGCTCGTGATGATGGCGGCCGGCACGGGCGCGATCGCGGTGCTGCCGGGATACGAGACGATCGGCGTGGCCGCGCCGATCCTGCTCGTCGTCACGCGGCTGATCCAGGGGCTCGCGTGGGGCGGCGAAGCCGGGCCCGCGACGACCTACATTCTCGAGGCGGCGCCGCCGGACAGGCGCGGCGCATATGCGTGCTGGCAGGTCGCGACGCAGGGCTTCGCAGCGGTCGCGGCGGGGCTCGCGGGCTACGTGCTGACGGTTTCGCTGTCAGAGGCCGATCTGTATGCATGGGGCTGGCGCGTGCCGTTCGTGTTCGGCCTGCTGGCGCTGCCGATCGGCATCTACATCCGCCGCCGGCTGTCCGACACGATCGATGCGCACGGCGCGTATGGCTCGACGCGCGAGATCCTGCGCGAACTGAACGCGCGGCATCGGCGGCCGATCGCGATCGGCCTGATGATCCTGCTCGGCAGCACGATCACGCAGTACTTCCTCAACTACATGACGACGTTCGCGTTGACCGAGCTGCATCTGCCGGGCGGCGTCGCGATGCTCGCAACGCTCGCGACGGGCGCGGCGCTCGCGGTGTGCTCGCTCGCCGGCGGCAGTCTATCGGATCGCTTCGGACGCCGCGCGGTCCTGATCTGGCCGCGCGTGCTGCTGTTGCTGCTGATTTTCCCGGCGCTGCAACTGATCGTGTCGCACCCGACGCCCGCCGTTTTCCTCGTCACGCTGACCGTGCTGTCCGGCCTGCACGGCATGAGCGGCGCGGCGCTCATCGTGCTGATCGCCGAGAGCTTCCCGCGGCGGGTGCGCTCGACCGGATTCTCGATCGTCTACGCGGTCGCGGTGTCGCTGTTCGGCGGCACCGCGCAAAGCATCGTCACCTGGCTCATCGGCAGCACCGGCAATCCTGTGGCGCCGACGGGCTACCTGCTCGTCGCGAATGCGATCTGCATCGCGGCAGGCTGGTTCGCCGTCGAGACCTGGCCGGCCCGGCGCGCCGCGCGTTAGCGCGCAATCCATCGTGTTCCGCTCTTGATCGCTTCCAGTCACATCGGAATCCAAATGAAATACCGACGACTCGATGGACTCGCGCGCGCCGGGCGCTACGCGGCGCTTTGTGTCGGATGTGTCGACGACACAAGCGCGCGCTGCCACACATCGACAGTTTCGAATTTCTCGACGCCCGCCCGATGCGGTGGACAGAAGCCGACGTCGAGGTTCGCGCGGCCCTGGCAGAGCGTGTCGAGCGTGTGCCGTGCGCTCGCGACGGCGATGTCGAAGCGGATGCGCGAGCGCCGCGTGAAGTCGGCGAGAACGGGCGTGAGCAGTCCAGACACGATCTCCTCCGACGCATAGACCGAAACCGATCCCGTTTCGAGATTGCGCCGCTCCGAGATCATCGTCTTCACTTCGCCGATCTCGCGCAGCACCGTGCCGATGCGCTCGGCGACGAATTCGCCTTCGGCGGTCAAGCGAATGCCGCGCGGTCCGCGTTCGAGCAAAGGTGCGCCAAAATGGTGTTCCAGTTGCTCGATCTGCCGGTTGATCGCGGTCGGCGCGACGTGCGGCTGCTCGGGCGCTTTGCGCAGCGACGCGCAGTGCGCGAATTCCTGAAAGTAGCGGAATGTGCGAAGTTGCGTGGGGCCGTCCGGTTGGGTAAGCGCAAGAAAGAGCCGACCAATGGGCGGAGCCATTCCCGTACCGGACCGGCAGACGCGGGCACGAACGGGTGCGACGCACGGACGGCGCGAACCGGAGCAGCATAGGACGCGGCAGGCGCCGCGCAAATGGAGGAGAGACGGTGCGCGGCGAAGGCGTCGCGCACACGCGGGCATTACGGACGGAGGCGGGTCGCGGCGGGCGGCGTCGGCGTGCGAACGTAGACGCGCAGCATTTCCTGCTCGTCGCCCGGACGCGCGCCGGACCAGAACGGCTTCCATTCGCCGTCGAGCGCGGGCGGGTTCGCGCGCGTGCCTTGCACGATGAGCCACGTGCAAGCGCTTGCGTTCGGTTGCGCGACGGGCTGGTGCCGGATGCCCGAGAAGTAGTAGAGCATCGGCGCTTCCGACTCGCCGAGATCGACGCTCGCCATGCAGTCGCCGTCGTTCCATTCGAGCGCAAGCTGGCGGTTCAGATCTTCGAACACCGAACGATAACTCTTCGCGACGTCGAGCCAAGGCAGCAGCAGTGTGTAGATGAGCCCCCACGCGACGAGCGCGCCCATCGCCCACGACAGCGCACCGCGCCATTTGCCCGCGAGCCGCAGCGACGGCAGCAGGCCGACCCAGCCGATCGTGATCGCGAGCGCCGACAGCACGAGCGCGGGCTCGATCGGCATCGTCCAGTCGAGCGGCAGCCAGCGG
Organism: Burkholderia sp. BDU5; assembly: GCF_001522845.1. NCBI lineage: Bacteria > Pseudomonadati > Pseudomonadota > Betaproteobacteria > Burkholderiales > Burkholderiaceae > Burkholderia > Burkholderia sp. BDU5. The sequence continues at coordinate 10,166 of NZ_LOWC01000050.1, forward strand.
CCGAGCCATTGCAGGGCGGCGCGCGGGCCGTTGTGATCGGACATCAGCGACCAGACGACCCATGCGAGCGCCGCGACCGCGCCGAACAGCAGCCGGCTCGCATAGTCCCACGCGGTGTGCAGCCGCTGGGGCAGGCGCGGAATCGCCTGTGCGGCGACCAGCGCGAGCGGCGCGATGAACGGCAGGACGTACAGTTGCCGCGATGTCGCGGAAATGTGCAGCACGGCCATCCCGATTCCCGCGAACGCGAGCGGCAGCGCGACGCCCGGCGCGCGCCACTCGCGCCAGAGGCCGCGCGTGAGCGCGACGAGTGCGAGCGGGGCGACCGGGAAGCCGACCGTCAGCAGCGCGCGCCAGATGAAGAGCGGTTTGTCGTTTTCGGCGCCGAGCGTCGGCACCGAGAAGCCGAAGAAGCGGCCGACGTTGTTTTCCCAGAACCAGACGAGGAACAGCGATTCCGAGCGCAAGAACAGCGCGGTCGGCCAGATCAGCGCGAACGGCGCGCACACGAGCGCGGCGACGGCGAGCGAGCGGAAGAACGCGCGGCTGCGGCAGGCCGGATAGAGGACGAGCGTCGCGACGACGGTCGCGCCGAACACGAGCGGCACGAACAGCCCCTTCGACATCAATGCGACGCCGACGCCCAAGCCGAAGAGCGGCGCCGCGAAGCGGTTCGCGGGCGCGCGGTGCATGGCGTTGGCGCCGTTCGCGCTGCCGGCGTGCCGGATCACGAGTTCGAGCAGTCCGCAAAATCCCATCGCCGTGCCCGCCATCAACGCGACGTCGGTCATCAGATCGTGCGAATGCTTGATGACGATGAGCGAGCCCGCGTACAGCGCGACGGTGCCGATCACCGGCAGTTCGAGCCAGCGCGTCGCGCTGGTCGCGATGCGGGCGGCGCGCGCGGCGAAGCCGAACGCGAGCGCGGCGAAGAGGGCGCTCGCGAGCCGCGCTGCGTCGTGTAGCGGCAGGTAGCGGGAAAAGAGCCACGCGAGGCCAGTGGCGACCCAGTCGTACAACGGCGGCTTTTCGAGGAACGGCTGCCCCGCGTTGGTCGGCACGACGAAGTCGCCGCTTTCGAGCATGTGCTGGATGATGCCGAACGTGTAGGTCTCGTCCTGCTTCCACGGATCGTGGCCGAGGACGCCCGGCAGCAGATATGCGCACAGCACGGCCGCGGCGACGAGCCATGCGCGCAGCCCGGCGAGCGGCGCGCGGGCGACGGACGACGTTCCGCGCGCATCCGCGGCACGGCCGCCTGCTGCGCCCGCAGCGCTCGGTGCACGGACGGCGAGCGCCGCGGCGGACGGCGTCGGCGAATTGGCTTCCGATGGGCGGACGTGATGCGCCGAGCCGGGCGCGTGCCGGCCGCCGGGCGTTGCATTTCCCTGCATCTGGTTGATCTCTTCGTATGTGCGGGCCAAGCTGCGTGGGTTCGGCCGATTTCGTGACCGCGAGGGGGCGGATGACGGGCGTGCGACGGCATACGTCGCAATGGGCGTTAGTAGACCACGAGATTATTACGAACGTTTACGAAAATTGTTATGAAACGCTAAATATTTCGGAGAATTGTGAAGTTTTGTGTGGCCGATACGGCGGGCTTTCGTGTCGCAGATCGTGTCAGGCCCGCATTGTGCGGCGGTCGATGTGAAAAAACGACGATTGGCGGCCCGAGCGCACAGGCGAGCGCGTGAAATCGTTCGAAGCCCGAATGAATGGAGATGGCCTTGCCGCTCGTCGCTCGGCGAGCGAAGGTGCAGCGTGCGCGGGCGTCAGCGCCCGCCGCCGACGTCGAGCAGTGCGCCCGTCACGTACGACGCCGCGTCGCTCAGCAGCCAGACGATCGCTTCGGCTACCTCGTCGGCTTCGCCCGCGCGACCGAGCGGTGTCTGTGCGCCCAGCCGCTCGGCGCGGCCGGGCTGGCCGCCGCTCGCATGGATCTCGGTCGCGATGAGGCCCGGGCGCACCGCGTTCACGCGCACGCCGTGCGAGCCGAGTTCCTTCGCGAGACCGAGCGTCAGCGTGTCGACCGCGCTCTTCGAGCCCGCATAATCGACGTATTCGTTCGGCGAGCCGAGCCGCGCGGCGATCGACGACACGTTGACGATTGCGCCGCCCGCGCCGCCGCGATCGGTCGACAGCCGCCGCGCGGCCTCGCGCGCGCACAGATACGCGCCGAGCACGTTGGTGTCGAACACGCGTGTCAGGCGCGCGACGTCCATGTCGGCGAGCGGCAGCGACGGCGCGACGATTCCCGCGTTGTTGACGAGCGCGTCGAGTCGGCCGAACGCGGACCGCACCGCGTCGAACATGCCGATCACGTCGGCTTCGTTCGCGACGTCGCCGCGCACGACGCACGCTTGCCCGCCCGCGGCGCGCACCGCGTCGGCGGTCGCTTCGGCGGCGTTCGCGTCGTGCGCGTAATTGACGCCGACTGACCAGCCGCGCGCAGCGACGAGCAGCGCGGTCGCGCGGCCGATGCCGCGGCTCGCGCCGGTGATGAGGACGACCTTGGGCGGCGTGTTCGTCATTGCTTGAACCTCGGCCCGGGCGGAATGCGCGTTCGGGCGAAAAAGAGGAACGGCGGGAAAGCGGAGACTGCGCGGCAACTGCGCGACGCCGCCGGTCGACGCGGAAGACGAGACCGGCGCGCGAAGCGCGGCGCGTGCATCAGGAGAAGCGGTGCGAGGCAGCATGCCGGATCGCGGCGCGCGTCCGCGATCCATCGCGGCGGCTCAGGATTCCTGTTCGGACAGGAACGTCCATTTGTCGCGCGCGGGCGGACGATACTGGACGAGCTGATCGATGAGCGCGCCGGGGACCGCGTCGATGCACAGCGCATCGAAGTACGTACGCTGCATGAAGCCTTCGTCGACCGTGTGCTTGAGGAGCGTGATGAGCGGCTCGTAGAACGCGTCGACGTTGTAGAGCGCGACGGGCTTGCGATGATAGCCGAGCTGCGCCCACGTGTAGACCTCGAAAAACTCTTCGAGCGTGCCCGCGCCGCCCGGCATCGCGACGAACGCGTCGGCGAGCTCGGCCATCATCTTCTTCCGATGATGCATGTCGGGCACGACGTGCAGCTCGGTCAAGCCGGTGTGGCCGACTTCCTTGTCGAAGAGCAACTCCGTGATGACGCCGATCGCCCGCCCGCCGGCGGTGATCACCTCATCGGCGATCACGCCCATCAGGCCGACGCGCCCGCCGCCGTAGACGAGCGTGAGGCCGGATTGCGCGAGCACGCGGCCGAACGCGCGCGCCGCTTCCGTATAGACGGGCTTGACGCCGTTGGCCGAGCCGCAATAGACGCAGACGGCCTTCATTGCTTCGTATCCTTGCGCGGCGAACCGTCGCGCGGCGGCAGGAAGTCGTGGAACTCGCGCTTCGGCAGCTTGCCGGACACGAGATCGTCGAAGATCTGCCGCGAGCGGCCGCGCAGATACGGCGCGATCACCGAGATCACGTGCATGCTGACCTGGTGCAGCTCCTCGCGGATCGCGTCCTGGTCGTTGTACTTGCGCGGGTGCATCACGTATTGATACGACAGCCAGTAGGTGGCGATCACGGCCATGTTGGTCGCGATCACCTCGATCTCGGCAGGCGTCGCGACGAGCTCGCCGTCGGCCGCGAGCAGCTCGCACATCTCGCGCGCGAAGCGCACCTTGTGGCTGATGATCTGCTTGAAGTGCGTCTCGAGCGTGCGGTTGCGCGCGAGCAGATCGTTCAGGTCGCGATAGAGGAAACGGTAGGTCCACATGAAGTCGGCCATGTACTGCAGGTACGACCACGTTTCGTCGATCGTCGGCCGATGATCCTCGGGAAAACGCAGGCGCCGTTCGATCTGCTGTTCGAACTGCGCGAAGATGCTGTTGATGATGTCGTCTTTGTTGCGGAAATGGTAGTACAGGTTGCCTGGGCTGATTTCCATTTCCTCGGCGATCGTCGTTGTCGTGACGTTCGGCTCGCCGATCTCGTTGAAGAGTTTCAACGACAACTCAAGAATCCGTTCGCGCGTGCGGCGGGGGGGTTTCGCTTCCATGTCGTCCGGCCCTGTGTTTGCCGGACTGGCGGGCGCTGCCAATGTTGCTTGCTGCGTGAATCGTAGTCCGGCTCGGGTTGCTGTGTTGAAGGCTGTCGGCCGATTATAAACCGCTACCTTGCGCGTCCGGCGTATTTCGTCATCGGGGCATACCCGGCGGTGTTGCGTCGCACACAAGAGGCGGGTCAAGCGGCGCGAGTCGCGGCGGGGGCCGGCCGGACGTCGGCTGCCGCGATGCGCCTAGCCGGCGAGCCGGTGCCAGACGAGCGGGCCGAGTATGAGGCCCCAGGTCGTCAGGCACGCGCAGAGTGCGACCGTGACGGCCGCGCTGCCGAGATCCTTCGCGCGCTTCGACAGCTCGTGGCGTTCGAGCGAGATCCGGTCGATCGCCGTCTCGACGCTCGAGTTCAGCAGCTCGACGATCAACACGAGGAGCACGGTGCCGATGAGGAGCGCGCGCGACGCCGGCTCGACCGGCACGAACGCCGCGATCGGCAGCATGATTGCCGCGAGCGTGAGCTCCTGACGGAACGCGCTTTCTTCGCGGATCGCGACGCGAAAGCCGTTGTACGAGTTCTTGAGCGCATGCCACGCGCGCATCAGGCCGCGATTGCCCTTGTACGGATTGTGCGGCAGCGCGAGCGGATCGTCCGGGCCGAGCGGCTCGTGCGGCTCGTGCGTTTCAGACGAAGGGAACGGAACGTGGACAGGGTGCGCGGCGGCCGCACGTGCGGCCGGCCTCCGCGGCGAATGGGTCGGGGGCGCTTTCGCGCGCATGGCTGGTTTCAAACGGCTGCGCCTTCGGTGTGTGGACAGGCGGTTTTCGGCAGCGGCTTCAGGTGCGATGCGAACTGCTCGGACGCCGCGAGCCACGAGTAGCGCTCGGCCCAGGCGCGCGCATGCCGCCGGTCGATCTTCAGCGCCTCGAGGCACGCTTCGCGCAGGTCGTCGTTCATCGCACCCGCGCCGCCGTCGGCGAGCACGTCGACGGGCCCCGTGACCGGGTACGCGGCGACGGGCGTGCCGCACGCGAGCGCCTCGAGCAGGACGAGCCCGAAGGTGTCGGTGCGGCTCGGGAACACGAACACGTCGGCGGCGGCGTATACCTTGGCGAGCTCCGCCTGAGTCAGCACGCCGAGGTAATTGGCCTCAGGATAGCGCGATTTGAGCTCGGCGAGCGCGGGCCCTTCGCCCGCGACCCACTTCGAGCCGGGCAGGTCGAGCTTCAGGAACGCCTCGACGTTCTTCTCGATCGCGACGCGGCCGACATACAGGAAGATCGGCCGCACGGTGTTGAGCACCTTCGACTCCATCGGCCGGAAGACGTCGAGATCGACGCCGCGCGTCCACAGCACGACGTTGTCGAAGCCGTATTGCTCGAGGTCGCTCTTGACGACGGGCGTCGGCGCCATCACCGCGAGCGACGCGCCGTGGAACCAGCGCAGGAAACGGTAGGTCGCCGACAGCGGAACGCCGAAGCGCGCCTGCACGTATTCCGGAAAGCGCGTGTGGTACGCGGTCGTGAACGGCAGCTTGCGGGCGCGCGCGTAGCGGCGCGCGGCGAGGCCGAGCGGGCCTTCCGTCGCGATGTGCAGCGCGTCCGGCTCGAACGCGTTCAGGCGCTCGCGCAGCCGCCTGTACGGCAGGATCGACAGGCGGATTTCGGGATAGGTCGGGCACGGCACCGTGCGGAACTCGAGCGGCGTGACGAGCTCGACGCGGTGGCCGAGCGCGATGAGCTCGCGCGCGGTGCTCTTCAGCGTGCGCACGACGCCGTTGACTTGCGGCTCCCACGCATCGGTGACGATCATGATTTTCATCGCAGGCAATCCTTTCGGAGGTCAGGCGGTGGCGGCTTTCGTCTTGCGCGATTGCGCGGCGGGCGGCGTGTGCAGCACGGTCCAGTAGACGACCCTCAGTTCGCCCTCCATCGTCTCGACGAGCGCGGACAGGCTCTCGACCCAGTCGCCGTCGTTGCAATAGAGCACGCCGTCGATGTCGCGGATCTCGGCCTTGTGGATGTGGCCGCAGACGACGCCGTCGCAGCCGCGGCGACGCGCTTCGTCGGTCATCACCGCTTCGAACGACGAAATGAAGTTCACGGCGTTCTTCACCTGGTGCTTCAGGTATTGCGACAGCGACCAGTACTGAAAGCCGAAGCGGCTGCGGATCCGGTTGAACCAGCGGTTCAGCACGAGGATCAGCGTGTACAGCGTGTCGCCGAGATAGGCGAGCCACTTCGCGTGCTGGATCACGCCGTCGAACAGGTCGCCATGGACGACCCACAAACGTTTGCCCGACAGCGTCGTATGGAACGCCTCGCCGCGCACGTGGATCTCGCCGAACGCGAGATCGCAGAACTGGCGCGCGGCTTCGTCGTGGTTGCCGGGGATGTACACGACCTGCGTGCCTTTGCGCGCCTTGCGCAGGATCTTCTGAACGACGTCGTTGTGCGCTTGCGGCCAGTACCAGCCCTTTCTGAGCTGCCAGCCATCGATGATGTCGCCGACGAGGTACAGGTATTCCGATTCGTTGTGCTTGAGAAAGTCGAGCAGATACCCGGCCTGGCAGCCGCTCGTGCCGAGGTGGATGTCCGACAGCCAGATCGTCCGGTAGTGGTGCGTGGCGGGCTCGTGGTCGTCGTGCCGCGTGGCGCTCGCGGCGGGAGGACGGGCCGGCGCGAGCACTTCGCTCGCTGCGGAGCCGGACAGGAAGGCGCTGGCGGCGTGCAGGCCAGCAGGATCACGAAAGAAGGAGGTCGCGGACTTTTTCTGGCCCATGCATGACTCGCGCCGATTGAGGTTATCGGCATTGCGCCATGCGGGCGTGACTGTGCCGTGACAGTCACGAGACGTTCTTATTACGGGGAATCAGCCGTGGCGGGGCGCGGCGACGATGCGGGTGCCGGCGAGGCGATCGTGCGGGAACTGGCGCGTCGGGTGCAGTCGCGCGGCGAGCGACCACAGCGCGAACCAGGCGGTCGCGGCCGCGAGCGTGCGCGGCACGGAGAAGCCCGCGAGCGGGTGCAGCGCGAGGGGCGGCAGGAACCACAGCCAGCCGAGCGCGTAGCGGACGATCGCCCGGCCGACCGACAGCGGCGCGCCGCGCGCGGTTTCGATGCGCAGCCGCCAGGTCTTCATCGGCAGCGTCTGGCCGCCGTGCGTCCAGAACCAGACGAAATAAACGCCGACGACGGCCGCGATCCACGCGGCGAGCAGATTGTGATGGTCGAGGCCGTTGCGCTGGTGGAGCGTTACGCCGAACGCGAGGCCGGCAAAGAACACGACGCCGAACAGCAGCAGGCTTTCGTAGACGAGCGCGGCGAGCCGGCGGCGCACACTCGGCGGCGGCTCGGACGGAATCGCGGGCGCCGTCACGGCCGTTTACGAACCGTTGAAGAGTGACGGCGCCTCGGACGGCGAGACGGGCGTGGGCACGGCCGGCGTGACGGCGCCCGTCGTCGTCGATGCCGGAGCGGGCGCCGCGGCGGGCGCGCTGGCGGCGGGCGGCGCGATGCTCGCGGCGGCCGCGCTCGCCGGATGACGGTCGTGCGCGTTGACGAGCCGGTTGACGTCGCGGTCGGTCTTGCCGGTGGGCGGCGCGCTGACGACGGTCGGCCGGCGCCGGCGCTCGGCCGCCGCGAGCTTCTCCTTCTGCTCGGGCGACAGCTCTTGGTAAGCCTTCCAGGCTTTCTCGCGAGCCTGCGCGGACAGATCCTTCGACACCAGGTAGTTCTCGCGTGCGACGCGGCGCTGCTCGGGCGTCATGCGGACCCACTCGGTCATCCGTTCCTGCAGGCGCTTTTGCGCTTCAGACGACATCTTCGGGAAGCGCGCCGCGATCTTCAGCCATTTGCGCTTGCGCTCGTCGCTGAACGAATCCCATTGATTCGCGAACGGCGCGAGCGCGACGCGCTGCGGCGGCGTGAGGCGCGCCCAGGACAGCGGGCTCGACGGCGGCAGCGCCGGGAAGTCGGTCGTGAGGGCGATCGCGGCCGACGCGATCGCCGGTGCGCTCGCCGCCGCCACCGCGGCCGGTTGTGGGTGAAAGCGCGGGTAGGTGGCGGCGTACGCGACGATGAGCGCGATCACGCAACCGAAAAAGACAGCCAATCCCCGTTTTTGACTCACCCGTGCGTTCCTCTTCTTGATGCGTTGGCGTTAGTGAGTGTGCGACAGATACGCGTTGAACCCGTGGTCGAGATACGCGGTGAGAGGCAGGTTGTCGCTCAGCATCGCCGCGTCGATGTCCGCGAGCTCGGCCGTGCGCTGCATGTCTTCCCAGTACGCGATGCCGACGAGCCCCGCGAGCAGCAGCGCGAGCGGCCACGCGCGGATCAGCCGGCGCGCGAGCGACTTGCGGCGCGGTTCGGCAGACGGGCGCAGCTCGAGCGTGCCGGCGTTGCCGGCGAGCGCCGGCACGAGCACGATCGCGGCGTCGGGCTTCTTGCGGGCGAGCGCGGCGCGACGCGCGGCGGCGAGCCGCTCCGTCGTCGCGGCGGGCAGCGCGGTCGCGCGCTCGTCGAGCGCGCGACGCACCTTGAAGGCGAAATCGGTTTCTTCTTTCGTTGCGGGAGCGGAGCTCATAGCGTGATTCCTTTGGCCTTGAGCGCGGCCGCCAGTGCGTGAGTGGCTCGGGAGCAGTGCGTCTTGACGCTGCCTTCTGAGCACCCCATGGCGGCGGCTGTCTCGGCGACATCCATATCCTCCCAATAACGCATCAGGAAGGCTTCCCGTTGACGCGCCGGGAGCTTCTGGATTTCATGGTCGATGAGGGCGAGCACCTGCTCGCGCTCGAGCCGCGTCTCGCTGCTCTCGACACCGCCGCCGTCCGCCGATTCGAGCGTCTCCAGCGGGTCGAAATCTTCGTCGTCGGTATTGTTCAGCGACGAGAACAGGCTGACCCAGGTGTTGCGCACCTTTTGTCTGCGGAAATGGTCGTGGATCGCGTTCTGAAGGATCCGCTGAAAAAGCAGCGGCAGCTCGGCGGCCGCGCGGTCGCCGTACTTCTCCGCGAGCCGGATCATCGCATCCTGCACGATGTCGAGCGACGCGTCGTCGTCGCGCACCGCGTAAGCAGCCTGCTTGAACGCGCGCCTTTCGACGCCCGCCAGAAAGTCCGCGAGTTCCTTGTCTGATGCCATTCCGTGAAGGTCTGCGCTGCGTTCTTGCGGCGTGAAAAGATCGGAAAAATTTCGTAAAACCCGCGGATGCTAACAAATTTCGCCGTCGACGGCATCCTGATCGGGCTGTCAGGCCGCAGAAACGGGCGCGCGTGGCGGTTCGCCGCGGGCCTCGGCGGGACGTTCGCGTTCGCTTCGGCAGGAGGATTGATGCGCCGCGGGATTTTCCGCTTGACCGCCTGTCGGGGACCCGCTATCGTTGCCAGTTCGCAACATAAGTGATGGTCACATTTGAGGCTGGCCCATGAAGCCCGCCTTTCAACTGGACGCGCCGCTTGAACCTGAGCCACAAGCCCAGCAGAGAGCACCCGATCAATTTTTTGCCGAAAATTCGAAAGGTTATCGATGAACATGCCCAGCGCGGAATTCTCCACGTCGGAATCCCTTTCCCCTCAGAAAACCGGCTCCATCGGCGCCACCGTGCTCATGAAGGCACTGGCCGACGAGAACGTCGAATTCATCTGGGGCTACCCTGGCGGCTCGGTCCTCTACATCTACGACGAGCTGTACAAGCAAGACAAGATTCAACACGTGCTCGTGCGCCACGAGCAGGCCGCCGTGCACGCCGCGGACGCGTACTCGCGCTCGACGGGCAAGGTCGGCGTGTGTCTCGTCACGTCCGGCCCGGGCGTGACGAACGCGGTGACGGGCATCGCCACTGCCTACATGGATTCGATCCCGCTCGTCGTGATCAGCGGCCAGGTGCCGACCGCGGCGATCGGCCAGGACGCGTTCCAGGAGTGCGACACTGTCGGCATCACGCGGCCGTGCGTGAAGCACAACTTCCTCGTGAAGGACGTGCGCGAGCTCGCGGAAACCGTCAAGAAGGCGTTCTACATCGCGCGCACCGGCCGGCCCGGTCCCGTCCTGATCGACATCCCGAAGGACGTGTCGAAGACGCCGTGCGAGTACGAGCCCGTCAAGAGCGTGTCGCTGCGCTCGTACAACCCGGTCACGAAAGGCCACTCAGGGCAGATCCGCAAGGCGGTCGCGCTGCTCCTGTCCGCGAAGCGGCCGTACATCTATACGGGCGGCGGCATCATCCTCGCCGACGCGTCGCGCGAGCTGAACCAGTTCGCCGACCTGCTCGGCTATCCTGTCACGAACACGCTGATGGGCCTCGGCGGCTACCGCGCATCAGACAAGAAGTTCCTCGGCATGCTCGGCATGCACGGCACGTACGAAGCCAACATGGCGATGCAGCACTGCGACGTGCTGATCGCGATCGGCGCGCGCTTCGACGACCGCGTGATCGGCGATCCGGGCCACTTCGCGTCGCGTCCCCGCAAGATCATCCACATCGACATCGATCCGTCGTCGATCAGCAAGCGCGTGAAGGTCGACATCCCGATCGTCGGCGACGTGAAGGAAGTGCTGAAGGATCTGATCGAGCAGCTGCAGACGGCCGAGCATGGCCCGGACACCGAAGCGCTCGCGCAATGGTGGAAGGACATCGAAAGCTGGCGCGCGAAGGACTGCCTGAAATACGACCGCGAAAGCGAGATCATCAAGCCGCAGTACGTGGTCGAGAAGGCATGGGAACTGACGGACGGCAACGCGTTCGTCTGCTCGGACGTCGGCCAGCACCAGATGTGGGCCGCGCAGTTCTACCGCTTCAACAAGCCGCGCCGCTGGATCAATTCGGGCGGCCTCGGCACGATGGGCTTCGGCTTGCCGGCGGCGATGGGCGTCAAGATGGCGCATCCCGACGACGACGTGCTTTGCATCACGGGCGAAGGCTCGATCCAGATGTGCATCCAGGAGCTGTCGACCTGCAAGCAGTACGACACCCCGGTGAAGATCATTTCGCTGAACAACCGCTACCTCGGCATGGTCCGTCAGTGGCAGCAGATCGAATACAGCAAGCGCTATTCGCATTCGTACATGGATGCGCTGCCGGATTTCGTGAAGCTCGCCGAGGCGTACGGCCATGTCGGCATGCGCATCGAAAAATCCGCGGACGTCGAGCCGGCGCTGAAGGAAGCGCTACGCCTGAAGGACCGCACCGTGTTTCTCGACTTCCAGACCGACCCGACCGAGAACGTCTGGCCGATGGTCCAGGCCGGCAAGGGCATCACCGAGATGCTGCTCGGATCGGAAGATCTGTAAAGGCGCGATGCGCGCCCGAGCCCGCGGGCGGCCGCCTTCACGAAGGGCGGTGTGGCACGCGGCGGTGCGCTGCGATACGCAATCGACACGGGATAATTCTGGAAGAAGCGAACATGAGACACATCATTTCCGTCCTGCTGGAAAACGAACCGGGCGCGTTGTCGCGCGTCGTCGGTCTGTTCTCGGCACGCGGCTACAACATCGAAACCTTGACGGTGGCGCCGACCGAAGACCAGTCGCTGTCGCGCCTGACCATCGTTTCCATCGGCTCCGACGACGTGATCGAACAGATCACGAAGCATCTGAACCGCCTGATCGAGGTGGTGAAAGTGGTGGACCTGACCGACGGTGCACACATCGAGCGGGAGCTGATGCTCATCAAGGTGAGGGCAGTGGGCAAGGAGCGCGAAGAAATGAAGCGGATGGCGGACATTTTCCGCGGCCGTATCATCGACGTGACCGAGAAGACCTACACGATCGAATTGACGGGTGCGAGCGACAAGCTCGACGCATTCATTCAGGCGCTGGACGCGGGCTCGATTCTCGAGACCGTGCGCACCGGCAGCTCGGGCATCGGTCGAGGCGAGCGCATTCTGAAGGTTTGACGCCGCCGCGCCGAACGAGCCGGGTGCGCCGTCAGGGCCCGGTCTCACTAACGAATTTCACTGAATCAGCGAAGGAACAATCATGAAAGTTTTCTACGACAAGGATGCCGACCTCTCCCTCATCAAGGGCAAGCAAGTCACGATCATCGGTTACGGCTCGCAAGGCCATGCGCACGCACTGAACCTGAAGGACAGCGGCGTGAACGTGACGGTCGGCCTGCGCAAGGGCGGCGCGTCGTGGAGCAAGGCCGAGAACGCCGGCCTCGCGGTCAAGGAAGTGGCCGAAGCCGTCAAGGGCGCGGACGTCGTGATGATGCTGCTGCCCGACGAGCAGATCGCCGCCGTCTACGCGCAGGAAGTGCACGCGAACATCAAGCAGGGCGCGACGCTCGCGTTCGCGCACGGCTTCAACGTCCATTACGGCCAGGTGATCCCGCGCGCGGATCTGGACGTCATCATGATCGCGCCGAAGGCGCCGGGCCACACGGTGCGCGGCACGTACGCGCAGGGCGGCGGCGTGCCGCACCTGATCGCGGTCGCGCAGGACAAGTCGGGCGCGGCGCGCGACATCGCGCTGTCGTACGCGGCGGCGAACGGCGGCGGCCGTGCCGGCATCATCGAGACGAACTTCCGTGAGGAGACGGAGACCGATCTGTTCGGTGAGCAGGCCGTGCTGTGCGGCGGCACCGTCGAGCTGATCAAGGCCGGTTTCGAGACGCTGGTCGAAGCGGGCTACGCGCCGGAAATGGCGTATTTCGAGTGCCTGCATGAGCTGAAGCTGATCGTCGACCTGATCTACGAAGGCGGCATCGCGAACATGAACTACTCGATCTCGAACAACGCCGAGTACGGCGAGTACGTGACGGGCCCGCGCGTCGTCACCGAAGAGACGAAGAAGGCGATGAAGCAGTGCCTGACCGACATCCAGACCGGCGAATACGCGAAGAGCTTCATTCTCGAGAACAAGGCCGGCGCACCGACGCTGCAATCGCGCCGCCGCCTGACGGCCGAGCACCAGATCGAGCAGGTCGGCGCGAAGCTGCGCGCGATGATGCCGTGGATCGCGAAGAACAAGCTCGTCGACCAGTCGAAGAACTAAGCTGCGCGTCCCATCCGGCCCCCGAATCGAGGGTCGGCATCAAAAAGCCGCCCGAAGGCACCGGAGCCGAGGGCGGCTTTTGCTATCCTACGGGCTTTGCAATTCAACGAAGAACGAACCATGAACTATCCTCATCCGATCATCGCGCGCGAAGGCTGGCCGTTCATCGCGATCGCGGCCGTCGTCGCGCTGTTGATCCATGCCATCGGCGGGTTCGGCCTCGCATGGCCGTTCTGGCTGCTGCTCGTCTTCGTGGTCCAGTTCTTCCGCGATCCGCCGCGCGCGATCCCGACGCAGGCGAACGCAGTGCTGTGCCCGGCCGACGGCCGTATCGTCGCGGTCGAAATGGCGCACGATCCGTATGCGAATCGCGAAGCGCTGAAGATCAGCGTGTTCATGAACGTGTTCAATGTCCACTCGCAGCGCTCGCCCGTCGACGGCGCGGTGCAGAAGGTCGAGTATTTCCCGGGCGCGTTCCTGAACGCCGCGCTCGACAAGGCGTCAGCCGAGAACGAGCGCAACGCGGTCGTGATCCAGACGGCGGCCGGCCAGACCGTGACGGCCGTGCAGATCGCGGGCCTCGTCGCCCGCCGGATCCTCTGCTACGTGCGCGCGGGCGAGCCCGTGTCGCGCGGCCAACGCTACGGTTTCATCCGCTTCGGATCGCGCGTCGACGTGTATCTGCCGAAGGGCAGCCGCGCGCGCGTGTCGATCGGCGAGAAGGTGTCCGCATCGTCGACGATCCTCGCCGAACTGCCCGAACAACAGTAATCGGGAACACGTATCGATGGCCGCATTCAAACCGCGCCGGCCGCGCAACGGCAATGCTCCGTGGCCGCGGTCGTTTCGTCACAACAAATCGGTCGCGCAGGACGTCGCGCCCGTCGAGAGCCGGCGCGCCGCGCGTCAGCGGTTCCTGAGGACGCGCGGCATCTACCTGCTGCCGAACGCGTTCACGACGGCCGCGCTCTTCTGCGGCTTCTTCGCGGTCGTGCAGGCGATGAACGTGCGCTTCGAAACCGCGGCGATCGCGATCTTCGCCGCGATGGTGCTTGACGGGATGGATGGACGCGTCGCGCGGATGACGCACACGCAAAGCGCGTTCGGCGAGCAGTTCGACAGTCTGTCGGACATGGTGTCGTTCGGCGTCGCGCCCGCGCTCGTGATGTACGAATGGGTGCTGAAGGATCTGGGGCGCTGGGGCTGGCTCGCCGCGTTCGTCTATTGCTCGGGCGCCGCGCTGCGTCTCGCGCGCTTCAACACGAACATCGGCGTCGTCGACAAGCGCTTCTTCCAGGGCCTGCCGAGCCCGGCCGCCGCGGCGCTGATCGCGGGCTTCGTATGGCTCGCGACCGACAACCGCGTGCCGATGAAGCTCGGCTGGCTGCCGTGGGTCGCGTTCGCGTTCACGGTCTACGCGGGCGTGACGATGGTGTCGAACGCGCCGTTCTACAGCGGCAAGGCGCTCGACGTCCGGCATCGGGTGCCGTTCGCGGCGATCCTGCTCGTCGTCGTCGCGTTCGTGCTCGTGTCGTCCGATCCGCCGCTGATGCTGTTTGGCCTCTTCGTGCTGTACGGGCTGTCCGGCTACGTGTTCTGGGCCTATATGGCCGTGCGCGGCAGGGCCAATCCGGCGCGCTCGTCGCAGCGGGAGCACTGACGGGCTCTTCCTGGCCTGGCGTGACGTCGAATCGAGTCCGGCTCGCGCCGGGCGCACCGAGGACGGCGGCTCGCGTAGCCGCCGTTTTTCTCGTCCGGATGCCGCGCGGCGCGGCGTTCGGGCTCCCGAGAAAGCTGCCGATTGCGCGCGGCCGGGAATGCCGCTATATTCGTCGGCATGACCGCATTTTCCCGCCTCCCCCTTCTTCTAGCCGGTGCGCCGCTACGCGCGCTAGCGCTAGCGCGCCTGCCGCGCTGATCGTTTTCGCCCTCCGTCGAGCTTCGTCTGTTGTCTAGCGTCGCCTGCGGTGGCGCGAGCTTCATCACGTGTGTTTCCCCATTCGACACCTGGAGTCCCCATGACAGACAAGCTGATCATTTTCGACACGACGTTGCGCGACGGCGAACAATCGCCGGGTGCGTCGATGACGAAGGAAGAGAAAATCCGCATCGCGAAGCAGCTCGAGCGCATGAAGGTCGACGTGATCGAAGCCGGCTTCGCGGCCAGCTCGAACGGCGACTTCGACGCGATCCACACGATCGCGTCGCAAGTGAAGGACAGCACGATCTGCTCGCTCGCCCGCGCGAACGACAAGGACATCCAGCGCGCGGCCGATGCGCTGAAGCCCGCGAACAGCTTTCGGATCCATACGTTCATCGCGACGTCGCCGCTGCACATGGAAAAGAAGCTGCGGATGACGCCGGATCAGGTGTTCGAGCAGGCGCGCCTCGCGGTGCGCTTCGCGCGCAAATTCACCGACAACATCGAATTCTCGCCGGAAGACGGCAGCCGCTCGGACATGGACTTCCTCTGCCGCGTGCTGGAGGCCGTGATCGCCGAGGGCGCGACGACGATCAACATCGCGGATACGGTCGGCTATGGCGTGCCGGAGCTGTACGGCAACCTCGTGAAGACGTTGCGCGAGCGCATCCCGAACTCGGACAAGGCGGTCTTCTCGGTGCATTGCCACAACGATCTGGGGATGGCGGTCGCGAACTCGCTCGCGGGCGTGAAGATCGGCGGCGCGCGCCAGGTCGAATGCACGATCAACGGCCTCGGCGAGCGCGCGGGCAACACGTCGCTCGAGGAGATCGTGATGGCCGTGAAGACCCGCAAGGACTACTTCGGCCTGGATCTCGGCATCGACACGACGCAGATCGTGCCGGCGTCGAAGCTCGTGTCGCAGATCACCGGCTTCGTCGTGCAGCCGAACAAGGCGGTCGTCGGCGCGAACGCGTTCGCGCACGCGTCGGGCATCCACCAGGACGGCGTATTGAAGGCGCGCGATACGTACGAGATCATGCGTGCGGAAGACGTGGGCTGGACCGCGAACAAGATCGTGCTCGGCAAGCTGTCGGGCCGCAACGCGTTCAAGCAGCGCCTGCAGGAGCTCGGCATCGCGCTCGACAGCGAAGCCGACCTGAACGCCGCGTTCGCGCGCTTCAAGGATCTCGCCGACCGCAAGGCCGAGATCTTCGACGAAGACATCATCGCGATCGTCACCGAAGAGGAATCGGCGCTCGCGCACGAGCATGAGCACTACAAGTTCGTGTCGCTGTCGCAGCGCTCGGAGACGGGCGAGCGGCCGCAGGCGAAGGTCGTGTTCGCGGTCGACGGCGGCGAAGTGGCGGGCGAGGCGAGCGGCAACGGCCCCGTCGACGCGACGTTCAATGCGATCGAGACCGAAGTGGGCAGCGGCGCCGAGTTGCTGCTGTATTCGGTCAACGCGATCACGACGGGCACGCAGGCGCAGGGCGAAGTGACGGTGCGTCTGGCGAGGAGCGGACGGATCGTCAACGGCGTCGGCACCGATCCGGACATCGTCGCCGCGTCGGCGAAGGCGTATATCGCCGCGCTGAACAAGCTGTACTCGAACGCCGACAAGCTGAATCCGCAGCGCGCGTAGCACACGCCATGCGTGCGCGGCGGCATCGCCGCCGCGTTCCGAATGAACGACGCCCCGTGGGCCAATGGCCTCGCGGGGCGTTGTTTTTTCTACCGCATGGTGAGCCGGCATGCGCCGGCTCGAGCGCTCACTGCGCGCTCGGACTGCGGAAGAACCAGCGGATGCCGCGGCCGCGCGCGTGCTGGACCTGGCGCCGGTAGTCGACCGTGATCTCGCGCAGCGGCGCCTCCGCGACGAACGCATCGAGCATCTCGCGCACGTCGTGGTCGATGTAGTCGGCGCGGGTCGCGTCGATGATGACGACCGCGCGATCCGGGATCTGCGCGAGATGGTGCTTGATCTGCACCTTGCCGAGGAACGACACGTCCTTGCGGAACGACAGCAGGTAGTGGTCGTCGTGCTGCGCGAGCGTTGCCGGACTGCGCAGGTTTGCGCACGCGACGGCCAGCACGCAGCAGGCGAGGCCGAGCGCGATGCCGGCGAGGAGGTCGATCGCGAGCACGCCCGCGATCGTCACCGCGAACGGCAGGAACGCGCCGGGGCCTTGCTTCGCGACCGACGTGAAGAGCGCCGGCTTCGCGAGCTTGAAGCCCGTGTGGATCAGGATCGCCGCGAGGCTCGCGAGCGGGATCAGGTTGAGGAGCCCGGTGAGCGCGAATACGCTGACGACGAGCATCACGCCGTGCACGATCGCCGACATCCGGCTCTGTGCGCCCGCGTTCACGTTCACCGAGCTGCGCACGATCACTGACGTGATCGGCAGCCCCCCGATCGCGCCCGCGACGAGATTGCCGACGCCTTGCGCCTTCAGCTCGCGGTTCGGCTGGCTCGGGCGGCGCTTCGGATCGATTTGCTCGACCGCTTCGAGGCTCAGCAGCGTCTCGAGGCTCGCGACGACGGCGATCGTGATCGCGATGCGCCACACGTCGGGGTTCAGCAGGTGCGCGAAATTCGGGCCGAGGTCGACGGTCTTCAGCGCATTGCCGAGCGCGGCGAACGACGCGAGCTCGGGCAATGCGACCCGGTGCTCGGCGGGCGGCGCGAAGTGGGGGGCGAGGAAGCCGAGCGCGACCGTGGCGCCGATGCCGAGCAGCACGACGGCGAGCGGCGCGGGCACGAGGCGCACGAACGCGAAGCGGCGTATCGCGCGGGTTTCCCAGACGGCGAGGAGCGCGAGCGACGCGAACGCGATTACGCTCGATGCGAGCACCGCGTGGCCCGGCGCGTCGCCGTCGCCGCCGAGGCCGAGCGCGAACGGCATCTGCTTGACGATGAGCAGAATCCCGATCGCGGCGAGCATCCCTTTGATCACGGGCGACGGCACGTACGCGGCGAACCGGCCCGCCTTCAGGAGACCGAAGCCGAACTGGATGACGCCCGACAACAACACCGCGAGCAGGAACGCCTGGAAGCTGCCGAGCTGGGCGATGCCGTCGACGACGATCACGACGAGGCCCGCGGCGGGGCCGCTGACGGACAGCGGCGAACCGCTCAGTACGGCGACGATGAGACCGCCGACGATGCCGGACACGAGGCCGGCGAATGGTTCGACGCCGGATGCGCTGGCGATTCCGAGGCAGAGTGGCAGCGCGACGAGGAACACGACGGTACCGGCCACGAAGTCGCGCGGAAACGTGGAGAAGGAAGCGTGTAGATTCTTCATAGTGAACGGAAAAAACGGGTTGAGGCGGAATGCGGCGCGGCGGCGCCGGCCGGTCAGGCGGCCGTGGCTTCTGCGCGTTCGGCTTGCGGCTGCGGTTCGGCGGCCGCGTATCCGGACGCGAGTTCCTTGAGCCGTCCGTCGGCGAGCGAGAAGATCCAGCCGTGCACGAGTGGTGCGGGATCGGCGTCGCGGATGATCGGAGAGCTGCGCAGCAGGCGGACCTGCTCGAGCACGTTGAGCTCGGCGAGCCGGTCGGTGGCCTGGTCGGGCGAAACGCTGTCGAGTTCCGCGCGATGGTGGCCGGCGAGCGCGCAAAGCGGCGCAATTCTGCGGCTCACGTGCGGCAACTCGGGCGACGGGGGCAGCAGCGACGCGCGCACGCCGCCGCAGCCGTAGTGCCCGCAGACGATCACGTGATCGACCTTCAACACCCGCACCGCGTATTCGAGCACGCTTGCACAGTTGTCGTCGTCGGGCTGGAAGATGTTCGCAATGTTTCGGTGAACGAATAGTTCGCCGGGCGCACTCTGCGTGATGGTTTCCGCCGGCACGCGGCTGTCGGCGCAGCCGATCCACAGCACGCGCGGGTTCTGTCCGCGCGACAGCGCGTCGAAGAAGTCGGGCGAACGCTCGGACGTCTCGCTGGCCCAGGCGATATTGGCGACGAGCATGCTTTTTGGGAGATTCATTGAGGATTCCTTCTTATACGTGCGGTATCGGCGACGCAAACATGCATCGGCACGGAACCAATTGCTTTCTAAATTGAAAGGTTGTTGTGTGTGATATTAGGGGAACCTCGGAATCCGAAGTTCAATTTGAAATATTCTGTTGCAATTTATTTTCGGGGTTAGGACGATCGCACCAACTGTGAATATTGAATGGCTGCAAAGGGTGCATATCGCACCGAAATGGGCGTGAGATGCCCGTCCCGTGGGGGCAAGGGGAATCAGGCGGGTGTTTTGTTTTTGATTTCGCCGATGCGGCAACCGGGATATTGCTGCGTCATGAAAGATGACAAGAATTTTAAAAAGCTAATGAGAAAAATGATAAAAAAGTCATTTAAGAAGCCGAGCGCACTAAATGACTTTGGAAGGGATGCGCCGGTCGAACGGCCGGCGGCGGGAAGTATCAGAATAGCGAGCGGCGATCGGGATCGTGCAGCGGGTCGGGCGTCTTCTGCGTGAGGCGCAGGACGCCGGCATCGTCGAAGTAGAAGCTGTAGAGCATGTACCAGACGTTGTCCTCGAGGTAGCGATAGGTCCACACTTCGCGCTTCATCAGCGGGAAGTAGGACGTTTCGACCGGGCGGCCGAAGTTCACGAGCACGTCGGTCCGGGTCCACTTGCCGATCTCGGCGCGATAGAACTCGAGCGGCTGCAGCACCTGCCGCACGTTGACGATCCTGCCGCGGGCGTCGACGTCGGCGGCCGTCGTGACCTCGCCCATCGGCTGGGTCGGCCACATCAGGCGCTTGCCGCCGTTCGGCAGGTCGTAGATTTCGCGCGGCGGACCCATCCGGGCGACGATCGCCGACGAATCCTCTCCGGCGTGAAACTGCTGCCACGGCTGGGCGCAGCCGGCGAGGAGCACCGCCGCGCAAGCTAACAGAACCGGGAGACGAGCGAACATACGTTTCTCCATGAGGCGGGAATGTCGAAGTTTTATCACGGCGAATGAATGCGCGCGCGTACCGGCGCGGAAAAGTTTGCGCTGCTCGGCATCTTCGACATCCGCAGTAAGGCGGGGGGGCGGCGCCGCCATTCCGAACCGGCATCGGGAGGGCGGACGAATGGGGCTGGCGTCGACCGGGTTATTCAATCGACCGACCGATCGTCCGTCCGGTCGATGCGCCCGATCGGGCGATCATCGCTCGACGCTCGCCACCCGTCCGCGCGGCCGTCCTGCTTGCCTGTCCGCCGCGCGCTCGCCTATGATCCTGCGCTCGACGAACGGACTGCGCAGGAAACCACGCGATGTCTTTCCATTGGATGCGTTTTGCCGCCGCTGCCTCGGCAGCGCTCTCATTGACGATGCTGTCACCCGCGCAGGCCGGCGCGGCGGGCGAGCCGATCCGGATCGCGCTCGTCGAGGGGATGTCGGGACCGTTCGCGAATGCGGGCGCGGCGGTCGAGCGCAATTTGCGCTTCGGCGTCGAGCGCGTCAATGCGCAGGGCGGCGTGCGGCTGCGCGACGGCGCCCATCCGCTCGAGCTCGTCGTGCTCGACAGCAAGGGCGGCGTCGAGGAGGCGCTCGTCCAGTTGCGCGCCGCGACCGACAAGGGGATCGGCTTTGTCGCGCAGGGCAACGGCTCGGCCGTCGCCGCGGCGCTCGTCGCCGCGCTCGACAAGCAGAACGCGCGCGATCCCGAGCATCGCGCGCTGTTCCTCAACTATTCGGCCGACGATCCCGCGCTGACGGACCGCGGCTGCAGCTTCTGGCACTTCCGCTTCGACGCGCACGCAGGCATGCGGATGGACGCGCTCGCCGACGTGCTCGCGCGCGATCGCGCGGTCAGGAAGGTCTATCTGCTGAACCAGGACTACAGCTTCGGGCACGACGTCAGCACGCTCGCTCGCGCCGCGTTGACGGCGCGGCGGCCGGACATCGCGATCGTGGGCGACGAATTCCATCCGATCGGACGCGTGAAAGATTTCTCGCCGTACGTCGCGAAGATTCGCGCGAGCGGCGCGGATGCGGTCGTGACGGGCAACTGGGGCAACGATCTGACGCTGCTCGTGCGTGCGGCGCGCGAGCAGGGGCTCGCGACGAAGTTCTACACGTTCTACGGCAACAGCCTGGACGCGCCTGCCGCGCTCGGCGACGCGGGCGTGAAGCGTGTGCTCGCGGTCGCCGACTGGCATCCGAATGCGGGCGGCGCGCAGTCCGACGCGTTCTACCGCGCATTCCGCGCGCGCTTCCCGACGCCGCAGGACGACTATCCGGTGCGACGGATGAGTCTGATGATCGAGATGCTGGCCGCGGCGATGGCGCGCGCGGGCTTGGCCGATCCAGTCGCGGTCGCGAAGGCGCTCGAGGGGATGCGCTACGACGACGGCTTCCACCAGGCGCAGATGCGCGCGGCCGACCACCAATTGATCCAACCCCTTTACGTGATCGAGATGGATCGCGTGGGCGCGCGTGGCGTGCGCTTCGACAACGCGGGGTCGGGTTACGGCTTCCGGACGGTGCTCGAGCTGCCGCCCGCGCAGGGCGCGGCTTCCGCTGAATGCCGTATGAAACGCCCGTGAAAGGCGGGGTTCGCCGGCAGGGTGACTTGTGCTACAATGCGCGCCGGTTGTAAATCACGGCACGGCCGTTCTTCCGTGTCCGCCTGTTCAGTCGAAAGGAAATCAAATGTCTGTTGCTGATATCAAGAAGTCGGAAGTTGTTGCTCAGTTCGCGCGCGGCGCCAACGACACGGGCTCGCCCGAAGTGCAGGTCGCGCTGCTGACGGCGCGCATCACGGAACTGACGGGTCACTTCAAGACCCACGCGAAGGATCACCACAGCCGCCGCGGCCTGCTGCGCATGGTGAGCCGCCGCCGCAAGCTGCTCGACTACCTCAAGGGCAAGGATGCCGACCGTTACCGCGCGCTGATCGAGAAGCTGGGTCTGCGTAAGTAAGCGGGGCGTTGCTCGCCTCCAGCAAGATGCCTGTGTCAGTCTGCTGATACAGGCATTTTGTTTTTTCGCGGCACGCACGATGCATGCCGTCGGGCTGTCGAAGCCCACAACCGGCCAGGCGCACAAGGGTTGAGCTTTGTGTCATTCCAGCGCGCTGTTCGCGTCCCGCTCGACGCCGAGCGGCGAGCACGGCGCTGGAATGGCATAAAAAACACACCTCTTCCCATGTGGCCCGGTCGCGCCGCCGCCATGCCGGCTTCGTCCGCGCACGGCGATCCAGTCATAGAACGAAAGGAGCGACCATGTCTCTGTTCAACAAAGTCGTGAAGGAATTCCAGTGGGGCCAGCACAAGGTGCGCCTCGAAACCGGCGAGATCGCGCGCCAGGCTAGCGGCGCCGTGCTCGTCGACATCGAGGACACCGTCGTCCTCGCGACGGTCGTCGGCGCGAAGTCGGCGAAGCCGGGCCAGGACTTTTTCCCGCTCACCGTCGACTACATCGAAAAGACCTACTCGGCCGGCAAGATTCCGGGCGGCTTCTTCCGCCGCGAAGGCCGTCCGTCGGAGCACGAGACGCTGACGTCGCGTCTCATCGACCGTCCGCTGCGCCCGCTCTTCCCGGAAGGTTTTTATAACGAAGTGCAGGTCGTGATCCACGTGCTGTCGGTGAACCCGGAAGTCCCGGCCGATATCCCGGCGCTCATCGGCGCGTCGGCTGCGCTCGCCGTGTCGGGGCTGCCGTTCAACGGCCCGGTCGGCGCCGCGCGCGTCGCGTACATCGACAACGAATACGTGCTGAACCCGACGCGCGAGCAGATCAAGGCGTCGCGCCTCGACCTCGTCGTCGCGGGCACGGAGCGTGCCGTGCTGATGGTCGAGTCGGAAGCCGAGCAACTGCCGGAAGACGTGATGCTGGGCGCCGTGGTGTTCGGCCACGAGCAGATGCAAAAGGCGATCGACGCGATTCACGAACTCGTGCGCGAAGGCGGCAAGCCCGAGTGGGACTGGCAGCCGGCTGCCAAGAACGAAGCGCTGATCGCGCGCGTGACCGAGCTCGCGCAAGCCGACCTGCAGGCAGCCTACCAGATCCGCGAAAAGCAGTCGCGCTCGACGAAGCTGAAGGCAGTCTACGCAGCCGCTACCGCGAAGCTCGCGGAAGAATCGGCGGCGTCGAACGCCGAAGCCGCCGATTCGGCGACGGTCGGCAACATCCTGTTCGATCTCGAAGCGAAGATCGTTCGCTCGCAGATCCTGAACGGCGAGCCGCGCATCGACGGCCGCGACACGCGCACCGTGCGCCCGATCGAGATCCGCACGGGCGTGCTGCCGCGCACGCACGGCTCGGCGCTCTTCACGCGCGGCGAGACGCAGGCGCTCGTCGTCGCGACGCTCGGCACCAAGGGTGACGAGCAGATCATCGACGCGCTCGAAGGCGAATACCGCGAACGCTTCATGCTCCACTACAACATGCCTCCGTTCGCGACCGGCGAAACGGGCCGCGTCGGTTCGCCGAAGCGCCGCGAAATCGGCCACGGCCGCCTCGCGAAGCGCGCGCTCGTCGCGTGCCTGCCGAGCGCAGACGAATTCGGCTACTCGATCCGCGTCGTGTCGGAAATCACCGAGTCGAACGGTTCGTCGTCGATGGCGTCGGTGTGCGGCGGCTGCCTCGCGCTGATGGACGCAGGCGTGCCGATGAAGGCGCACGTCGCGGGCATCGCGATGGGCCTGATTCTCGAAGGCAACAAGTTCGCGGTGCTGACCGACATCCTCGGCGACGAAGATCACCTCGGCGACATGGACTTCAAGGTGGCCGGTACGGCAGATGGCGTGACGGCGCTGCAGATGGACATCAAGATCCAGGGCATCACGAAGGAAATCATGCAGGTTGCGCTCGCGCAGGCGAAGGAAGGCCGCATGCACATCCTCGGCAAGATGAAGGAAGCGGTCGCAGGTGCGAACACGCAACTGTCCGAATTCGCGCCGCGCATGATTACGATCAAGATCAACCCGGAAAAGATCCGCGACGTGATCGGCAAGGGCGGCTCGGTGATCCGCGCGCTGACCGAGGAAACCGGCACGACGATCGACATCTCGGACGACGGCGTCGTGACGATCGCGAGCACGAACAGCGAAGGCATGGCCGAAGCGAAGAAGCGCATCGAGAACATCACGGCCGAGATCGAAGTCGGCCAGGTGTATGAGGGCACGGTGCTGAAGCTGCTCGATTTCGGTGCAATCGTGAACCTGCTGCCAGGCAAGGACGGCCTGCTGCACATCTCGGAAATCGTCAACGAGCGGGTGAAGGACATCAACGACTACCTGAAGGAAGGTCAGCAGGTGAAGGTCAAGGTGATCCAGACGGACGAGAAGGGACGCGTGCGTCTGTCGGCGAAGGCGCTGCTGAACGAAGCGGCGGGTCAGTCGGATACGCCGCCGCAGCAGTAAGCGGCGATGAAACGGCCGGCAGCGCGAATGCGCGCCGGCCGTTTTTTCATAGGATGGACCGGTTTGCGGGGCGCGCATCGCGCGCGCAAACCCGTCACGCTCTGGGAGCGACGTGCATGAAAGCGATCGAAATCACCGAATTCGGCGCGCCCGACGTGCTGAAGCTGACGGAGCGCCCGCAGCCGGAACCGAAGCGCGGCGAGGTGCTGATCAAGGTGGCGGCGTCCGGCGTCAACCGTCCGGACGTGTTCCAGAGAAAGGGCGCTTATGCGCCGCCGCCCGGCGCGTCGGATCTGCCGGGCCTCGAGGTCGCCGGCGAGATCGTCGGCGGCGACCTTTCCGACCTCGCGACGAACCCGTTCGGCCTGAAGCTCGGCGACCGCGTCTGCGCGCTGCTCGCGGGCGGCGGCTATGCCGAGTACGTGGCCGCGCCGCTCGCGCAGTGCCTGCCGGCGCCGAAGGGGCTGACCGACGTCGAGGCCGCATCGCTGCCCGAGACGTTCTTCACGGTATGGAGCAATGTGTTCGATCGCGCGCAACTGGGGGCGGGCGAGGGCGGTGCGCAGGAAACGTTTCTAGTGCAGGGCGGCTCGAGCGGCATTGGCGTGACGGCGATCCAGATCGCGCATGCGCTCGGCTTTCGCGTGTTCGCGACGGCGGGCACCGACGACAAGTGCCGCGCATGCGAGCAGCTCGGCGCGGAGCGCGCGATCAACTACAAGACTGAGGATTTCGTCGAAGTCGTGAAATCGCTGACGCACGACCGCGGCGTCGACGTGATTCTCGACATGGTCGCGGGCGCGTACGTGCCTCGCGAGTTGACGGCGCTCGCCGACGGCGGCCGGCTCGTCGTGATCGCGCTTCTCGGCGGTGCGAAATCGGAGATCAATCTGGGCGAGATCCTGCGCCGCCGTCTGACGGTCACGGGCTCGACGCTGCGGCCGCGTCCCGTCGAGTTCAAGGCGCGCATCGCCGCGCAGCTGAAGGAGCACGTGTGGCCGCTCATCGAGGACGGACGCGTGAAGCCCGTCATATACCGCGTGCTGTCGGCCGCGCAGGCGTCGGACGCGCATGCGCTGATGGAAAGCAGCGAGCACGTCGGCAAGATCATGCTCGATTGGGGTGCGAACGCTTGACACCCGTGGTTTGACCGGTTCTAGAGCGCCGCAGTAAAATCGCGGGTTCGCTTCGCCAGATGAACACGACGCCCGGCTTCGGCGCGTCAACGACGAGACAAACGATGTCGAAACAAAGAATCAAGCGGGTGATCGGCAACTGGAAGATGCACGGTCGCTTGAGCGGCAACCAGGCATTGCTGAACGAAGTCGCGCAAGGCGCGCAGGCGGTGCACGACAATGTCGGCATCGGCGTGTGCGTGCCGTTCCCGTATCTCGCGCAGGCGCAGGCGCAGCTCCAGGGCGGTCGCGTCGCGTGGGGCTCGCAGGACGTATCCGCGCATGAGCAGGGCGCTTACACGGGTGAAGTCGCGGCCGGCATGGTGGCGGAGTTCGGTGCGGCTTACGCGATCGTCGGGCACTCGGAGCGCCGTGCGTATCACGGCGAATCGAACGAGGCCGTCGCGACGAAGGCGCAGCGTGCGCTCGCCACGGGCCTGACGCCCGTCGTCTGCGTTGGCGAGACGCTCGCCGAGCGCGAAGCGGGGGCGACCGAGCAGGTCGTCGGCGCGCAGCTCGACGCAGTGCTTGCGGTGTTGTCGGCGGACGACGCGGCGCGCATTGTCGTCGCGTACGAGCCGGTCTGGGCGATCGGCACGGGCAAGAGCGCGACGGCCGAGCAGGCGCAGCAGGTACACGCGTTCCTGCGCGCACGGCTTGCCGCGAAAGGGGCGGAGCACGTGTCGCTGCTGTACGGCGGCAGCGTGAAGGCCGACAATGCGGCCGAGCTGTTCGGTCAGCCGGACATCGACGGCGGCCTGATCGGCGGCGCGTCGTTGAAGAGCGGGGATTTTCTGGCGATCTGCCGGGCAGCGCAGTAGGCGTTCGCACAACGCGAGCGCGCGAAGGATATCGGGGCAGCCGGCAGGTGCGCCGGTTGCTTAAACCAAACAGGTGAATGTATGCCGTATTTTAAAGTCTTGATCATTGTGGTCCAACTGCTGTCCGCACTCGGCGTGATCGGCCTCGTGTTGCTGCAGCATGGCAAGGGTGCCGACATGGGCGCGGCGTTCGGCAGCGGTGCGTCGGGCAGTCTCTTCGGCGCGACTGGCTCGGCAAATTTCCTGTCACGCACGACAGCGGTCCTGGCGACGATCTTCTTCGTCGCGACGCTCGCGTTGACGTATCTCGGTTCGTACAAGTCGGCACCGTCGGTCGGCCTGCTCGGCGCGGCTCCCGCGCCTGCGTCGTCGGTTGCTGCGCCGCAAGCGCCTGCGGCGTCCGCGCCGGCTGCCGTGTCGGCCGCGTCTGCGCCCGGTCAGGATGTGCCGAAATAAATTTTCAAAAATTTCGCGTTTGTGCGTTGAACAATTTGAAGAGCCGGGTTAGAATTTAATTCTTGAAGCGATTCGCGGGATGCAAAGTTCTTCCCGGGTTGCATGCAGTGCCGACGTGGTGAAATTGGTAGACACGCTATCTTGAGGGGGTAGTGGCGAAAGCTGTGCGAGTTCGAGTCTCGCCGTCGGCACCAAAGTTACTCAATGCCAGCCGCTTCATGTGGCTGGCATTTTTCATTTCTGGGCTACCCTTGCGCTCAGCTTGGGTTCTACGGTAGTCCGAAATGATCCTTTCCCCGGATCGGTGTTATTCTCCGGAACGCTTGGAACCAACCAATAGAGGATTGCCTTGAACCTCGCAGCCTATTACCCCGTCTTGTTGTTCCTCCTGGTGGGCACTGGTTTAGGTATAGCGCTGGTCAGCATCGGCAAGATCCTCGGTCCCAACAAGCCCGACAGCGACAAGAACGCGCCATACGAGTGCGGCTTCGAGGCGTTCGAGGACGCGCGCATGAAGTTCGACGTGCGCTACTACCTCGTTGCGATTCTGTTCATCATCTTCGATCTCGAGACCGCATTCCTGTTTCCGTGGGGCGTCGCCCTGCGCGAGATCGGCTGGCCCGGTTTCATCGCAATGATGATTTTCCTGCTCGAATTCCTGCTGGGCTTTGCCTATATCTGGAAGAAGGGCGGCCTCGACTGGGAGTGACGGGCTAATCGCCGGTTTGCATGGGCGGCCACGCGTCGCCGCCTGTCTGGAGTGGAAAGCAAATGAGTATCGAAGGGGTCTTGAAGGAAGGGTTTGTCACCACGACGGCTGACAAGCTGATCAACTGGACGCGTACCGGCTCGTTGTGGCCGATGACGTTTGGGCTCGCGTGCTGCGCTGTGGAAATGATGCATGCGGGAGCCGCCCGCTACGACCTCGACCGGTTCGGCGTCGTGTTCCGTCCCAGCCCGCGTCAATCCGATGTGATGATCGTCGCGGGTACGCTCTGCAACAAGATGGCGCCCGCGCTGCGCCGCGTCTACGATCAGATGGCCGAGCCGCGCTGGGTGATCTCGATGGGGTCGTGCGCGAACGGCGGCGGCTACTACCATTACTCGTATTCGGTGGTGCGCGGCTGCGATCGGATCGTACCCGTCGACGTCTACGTGCCGGGCTGTCCGCCGACTGCCGAGGCGCTCGTCTACGGCGTGATCCAGCTGCAGGCGAAGATCCGTCGCACGAGCACCATCGCCCGTCAATAAAGCATCGAGCACCCCACAACATGGCAAGCAAAATCGAGACCCTCAAGGCGAACCTCGAAGCCGCGCTCGGCGCGCGCGCGGTGAGCCTCGTAGAAGCGGTTGGCGAGCTCACGCTCGTCGTGAAGGCGAGCGATTATCTCGAAGTCGCGAAAGCGTTGCGCGACGATCGCACGCTCGGCTTCGAGCAGTTGATCGACCTCTGCGGCGTCGACTATCAAACCTACGGCGACGGTGCTTACGACGGCCCGCGCTTTGCCGCTGTCCTGCACCTGCTGTCGATCGCGAACAACTGGCGTCTGCGCGTGCGCGTGTTCGCGCCGGACGACGATCTGCCGATCGTGCCGTCGGTCGTCGACATCTGGAACTCGGCGAACTGGTACGAGCGCGAAGCATTCGACCTCTACGGCATCGTGTTCGAAGGCCACCCCGACCTGCGACGCATCCTCACCGACTACGGCTTCATCGGCCATCCGTTCCGCAAGGACTTCCCGGTTTCGGGCTATGTCGAAATGCGTTACGACCCGGAAGAGAAGCGCGTCGTATACCAGCCGGTGACGATCGAGCCGCGCGAAATCACGCCGCGCGTGATCCGCGAGGACCGCTATGGCGGTCTGAAACATTGAGAGGGCGTCATGGCTGAAATCAAGAACTACACGCTCAACTTCGGTCCGCAGCACCCGGCCGCGCACGGCGTGCTGCGCCTCGTGCTCGAACTCGACGGCGAAGTGATCCAGCGCGCCGATCCGCACATCGGCCTTCTGCATCGCGCGACCGAGAAGCTCGCCGAGAACAAGACGTTCATCCAGTCGGTGCCGTACATGGACCGTCTCGACTACGTGTCGATGATGGTGAACGAACACGGCTACGTGCTCGCGATCGAGAAGCTGCTCGGCATCGACGTGCCGGAGCGTGCGCAATACATCCGCGTGCTGTTCGACGAGATCACGCGCGTGCTGAACCACCTGATGTGGATCGGCGCGCACGCGCTCGACGTTGGCGCGATGGCGGTGTTCCTCTATGCGTTCCGCGAGCGCGAAGACCTGATGGACGTGTACGAGGCGGTGTCCGGCGCGCGCATGCACGCGGCGTATTATCGTCCGGGCGGCGTCTATCGCGATCTGCCGGATGCGATGCCGCAGTACAAGGCGTCGAAGATCCGCAACGAGAAGGCGCTCGCGAGGATGAACGAAGCGCGCCAGGGCTCGGTGCTCGACTTCATCGACGATTTCTTCACGCGCTTCCCGAAGTGCGTCGACGAATACGAAACGCTCCTGACCGACAACCGGATCTGGAAGCAGCGTCTCGTCGGCATCGGCGTCGTGACGCCGGAACGTGCGCTGCAGCTCGGCCTGACGGGGCCGATGATCCGCGGCTCCGGCATTGCATGGGACCTGCGCAAGAAGCAGCCGTACGAAGTGTACGACCGCCTCGACTTCGATATCCCGGTCGGCGTGAACGGCGATTGCTACGACCGTTATCTCGTGCGTGTCGAGGAGATGCGCCAGTCGACGCGTATTGCGAAACAGTGTATTGAGTGGCTTCGCAAGAATCCTGGTCCCGTGATCACCGACAATCACAAGATCGCGGCGCCGTCGCGTGTCGGCATGAAGACGAACATGGAGGATCTGATCCACCATTTCAAGCTCTTCACGGAAGGTTTTCACGTGCCCGAAGGCGAGACGTATGCAGCCGTCGAGCACCCGAAGGGCGAGTTCGGCATCTATCTCGTGTCGGACGGCGCAAACAAGCCGTATCGCCTCAAGATCCGTGCACCGGGCTACGCCCATCTGTCTGCGCTCGACGAAATGGCGCGCGGGCACATGATCGCCGACGCCGTCACGATCATCGGTACGCAGGACATCGTGTTCGGCGAAGTCGACCGCTGACGGTCGCGCCGCTCGCCGGCCCGGCCGGGCCGCGCGCGGCGAGTCACACGCGGCGCGCGCCTCGGGCGCGCCGTCGCAACAAGCTGTCAACAGTGAGCGCCAGGTCTGCCGCATCGGTCATGCGGCAGGTTGTTCGTGCGGTAGGAATTGAAAGAGTCGTGTCTGAAAATGATCTCAGCTGAAGGCCTGAAAGAAATCGATCGAGCGATCGCGAAGTATCCCGCCGATCAGAAACAGTCCGCTGTGATGTCGGCGTTGGCCGTCGCTCAGGAAGAGCATGGCTGGCTGTCGCCCGAACTGATGCAGTTCGTCGCGGATTATCTCGGCATGCCGGCCATCGCCGTGCAGGAAGTCGCGACGTTCTACACGATGTACGAGCTCGCGCCCGTCGGCACGCACAAGATCACGCTCTGCACGAACCTGCCGTGCCAGCTCGGGCCGCACGGCGGCGCTGAAGCGACGGCCGAATATCTGAAGCAGAAGCTCGGCATCGACTTCGGCGAAACGACGCCGGACGGCAAGTTCACGCTGAAGGAAGGCGAGTGCTTCGGCGCGTGCGGCGATGCGCCGGTGCTGCTGCTCAACAATCACAAAATGTGCAGCTTCATGAGCCGCGAGAAGATCGACCAGCTGCTTGAGGAGCTCTCGAAATGACGTCCCTCCACGATCGTCACATCAAACCGCTGATCCTCGCCGGCCTCACCGGCGAGAACTGGCATCTCGAAGACTACGTCGCGCGCGGCGGCTACGCGCAGCTGCGCCGCATCCTCGAAGAAAAGATTCCGCCCGAGCAGGTGATCGCCGACGTGAAGGCGTCGGGCTTGCGCGGCCGCGGCGGCGCGGGCTTTCCGACCGGCCTGAAGTGGAGCTTCATGCCGCGTCAGTTCCCGGGCCAGAAGTATCTCGTCTGCAACTCGGACGAAGGCGAGCCGGGCACGTTCAAGGATCGCGACATCCTGCGCTGGAACCCGCACGCGCTGATCGAAGGCATGGCCATCGGCGCGTACGCGATGGGCATCACCGTCGGCTACAACTACATCCACGGCGAAATCTTCGAAGTGTATCGACGCTTCGAGGACGCGCTCGAGGAAGCGCGCCGCGCCGGCTTCCTCGGCGACGACATCATGGGGTCGGGATTCTCGTTCCAGCTGCACGCGCATCACGGCTACGGCGCGTACATCTGCGGCGAGGAAACAGCGCTGCTCGAATCGCTCGAAGGCAAGAAGGGCCAGCCGCGCTTCAAGCCGCCGTTCCCGGCGAGCTTCGGCGTCTACGGCAAGCCGACCACGATCAACAACACCGAGACATTCGCCGCGGTGCCGTTCCTGCTCGCAGTCGGCCCGCAGAATTATCTCGAAATGGGCAAGCCGAACAACGGCGGCACGAAGATCTTCTCGGTGTCGGGCGACGTCGAGCGTCCTGGCAACTATGAAGTGCCGCTCGGCACGCCGTTCGCGACGCTGATGGAACTCGCCGGCGGCATGCGCGGCGGCAAGAAGATCAAGGCGGTGATCCCGGGCGGCTCGTCGGCGCCGGTGATCCCGGGCGACATCATGATGCAGACCGATCTGGACTACGACTCGATCGCGAAGGCGGGCTCGATGCTCGGTTCCGGCGCGGTGATCGTGATGGACGAGACGCGCTGCATGGTGCGCTCGCTCCTGCGCCTGTCGTACTTCTATTACGAAGAGTCGTGCGGCCAGTGCACGCCGTGCCGCGAAGGCACGGGCTGGTTGTACCGCGTCGTGAACCGCATCGAGCACGGCGAAGGTCGCCAGGAAGACCTGGATCTGCTGAACTCGGTCGCGGAGAACATCATGGGCCGCACAATCTGCGCGCTCGGCGACGCGGCGGCGATGCCGGTGCGCGGCATGCTCAAGCACTACTGGGACGAATTCGCGTACCACGTCGAGCACAAGCACTGCATGGTCGGCGGCCACGCGCATGCGGCCGCGGCCTGACGGCGCAACCCGATTGCAGAATTCGAGCGCCCGGTCGAGCGGACGCGGGCGAGCGGTAATAGGTTAAGGACCATTCACCATCATGGTTGAACTTGAAATAGACGGCAAGAAGGTCGAGGTGCCCGAAGGCAGCATGGTGATCCAGGCTGCGCACAAGGCGGACACGTACATTCCTCACTTCTGCTATCACAAGAAGCTGTCGGTTGCGGCCAACTGCCGGATGTGTCTCGTCGAAGTCGAGAAGATGCCGAAGGCGGTGCCCGCGTGCGCGACGCCCGTGTCGGCCGGCATGATCGTCCACACCAACTCTGACAAGGCCGTGAAGGCGCAGCAGTCGGTGATGGAGTTCCTGCTCATCAACCATCCGCTCGACTGCCCGATCTGCGATCAGGGCGGCGAATGCCAGCTGCAGGATCTCGCGGTCGGCTACGGCAAGTCGTCGTCGCGCTACGCGGAAGAGAAGCGCGTCGTGTTCCACAAGGAAGTCGGCCCGCTCATCTCGATGGAAGAGATGTCGCGCTGCATCCACTGCACGCGCTGCGTGCGCTTCGGCCAGGAAATCGCCGGCGTGATGGAGTTCGGCATGCTGGGGCGCGGCGAGCATTCCGAAATCACGACGTTCGTCGGCAAGACGGTCGATTCCGAACTGTCGGGCAACATGATCGATCTGTGCCCGGTCGGCGCGCTGACGAGCAAGCCGTTCCGCTACAGCGCCCGCACGTGGGAACTGTCGCGCCGCAAATCGGTGAGCCCGCACGATTCCGTCGGCGCGAACCTCGTCGTGCAGGTGAAGAACAACCGCGTGATGCGCGTGCTGCCGTTCGAGAACGAAGCCGTCAACGAGTGCTGGATCTCGGACAAGGACCGCTTCTCGTACGAAGGCCTGAATAGCGAAGATCGCCTGACGAAGCCGATGATCAAGCAGGGCGGCGAGTGGCGCGAAGTCGACTGGCAGACTGCGCTCGAATACGTCGCGCGCGGCCTGAAGGGCATCAGCGACGAGCACGGCGCGTCCGCGCTCGCCACGCTCGCCAGCGCGCACAGCACAGTCGAGGAACTGTTCCTGCTCAAGCAGCTCGCGCACGAGCTGAAGACGCCGAACCTCGATTTCCGTCTGCGTCAAACCGATTTCTCGGTGGCCGCCCAGGGCGCGCCGTGGCTCGGGATGCCGATCGCCGATCTGTCGGGCGTCGACGCCGCGTTCGTCGTCGGCTCGTTCCTGCGCCGCGATCATCCGCTCTTCGCAGCGCGCCTGCGCCAGGCGGCGAAGAGCGGCGCGACGCTGCATTTCCTGCATGCGACGGGCGACGATTCGCTGATCCCGACCGCGCAACGCATCGTCGCCGCGCCGTCGGCATGGCTCGACGAGCTCGCGGGCATCGCGGCCGCCGTCGCACAGGCGCGCGGCGTCGCGTTGCCGGATGCGCTCGCGGGCGTCGAGGCGTCGAGCGCCGCGCGAGCGGTCGCGCAGTCGCTCGTGAACGGCGAGCGCCGCGTCGTGTTGCTCGGCAACAGCGCGGTCCGGCATCCGCAATTCGCGCAGATCCATGCAACCGCGCAATGGATTGCCGATGCCGCGGGCGCGACGCTCGGCTTCCTGACGGAAGCGGCGAACACGGTCGGCGCGCACCTCGTCGGCGCGCTGCCGGGCGCGAACGGCCTGAACGCGCGCGACGCGTTCGCGCAGCCGCGCAAGGGCTACGTGCTCCTCAACGTCGAACCCGAATTCGATACCGCCGATCCGGCGCAGGCGCTCGCCGCGCTGAAGCAGGCGGAGACGGTCGTCGTGCTGTCGCCGTTCAAGTATGGCCTCGACTACGCCGACGTGCTGCTGCCGATCGCGCCGTTCACCGAGACGGCCGGCACGTACGTGAACGCGGAAGGGCGCGCGCAGTCGTTCAACGGCGTCGTGCGTCCGCTCGGCGACACGCGTCCTGCGTGGAAGGTGCTGCGCGTGCTCGGCAGCCTGCTCGGCCTGCCGAATTTCGAATACGAGACGTCGGAAGAAGTGCGCGTCGCCGCGCTCGGCGACGAGGACATCGCGCCGCGCCTGTCGAACAAGACTTCGGCAGCGCCCGCACGCGCCGCCGCGAAGGCGGCCGACGGCGGCCTCGAGCGCCTCGCCGACGTGCCGATCTACCACGCCGACGCGCTGTCGCGCCGCGCGGGCGCGTTGCACCTGACGGCCGCGTCGAAGGTCGCACACAAGGTGGGCCTGCCTGCCGGGCTGTTCGACAAGCTCGGCCTGAAGAACGGCGACGCGGTGCGCGTGCGTCAAGGCGATCGCACGGTGCAGTTGCCGGCCGTGCGCGACGAGAACCTTGCGGAGACGGTCGTTCGCGTGTCGGCGGCCACGCCTGCCGGCGCAGCGCTCGGCAGCCTGTCCGGTGAACTGGTGGTGGAGAAGGCGTAAATGAGCTTGTTCGATACGATCAACTCGGGCGGAGCCCAGCTTCTCGGCGTCGCATGGCCGACGGTGTGGGCGCTCGTGCGCATCATCGTCGTCGCCGTCGTGATCCTGCTGAGCGTCGCGTACCTGATTCTGTGGGAGCGCAAGCTGATCGGCTGGATGCACGTGCGTCTCGGTCCGAACCGCGTCGGCCCCGCCGGTTTGCTGCAGCCGATCGCCGACGTGCTGAAGCTGCTGCTGAAGGAAGTGATTCATCCGACGGCGGCGAGCCGCTGGCTGTATCTGATCGCGCCGGTGATGACGGTCGTGCCGGCGTTCGCCGTGTGGGCGGTGATTCCGTTCCAGGCGGGCGCGGTGCTCGCGAACGTCAACGCGGGTCTGCTGTACGCGATGGCGATCTCGTCGGTCGGCGTCTACGCGGTGATTCTCGCCGGCTGGGCGTCGAACTCGAAGTATGCGTTCCTCGGCGCGATGCGCGCGGCCGCTCAGATGGTGTCGTACGAAATCTCGATGGGCTTCGCCCTCGTGCTCGTGCTGATGACGGCGGGCAGCCTGAACCTGTCGGAGATCGTCGGCTCGCAGCAGCACGGCTTCTTCGCGGGCCACGGCGTCAACTTCCTGTCGTGGAACTGGCTGCCGCTCCTGCCCGTGTTCGTCATCTACTTCATCTCCGGCATCGCCGAAACGAACCGCCACCCGTTCGACGTGGTGGAAGGGGAGTCGGAGATCGTCGCGGGTCACATGATCGATTACTCGGGCATGGCGTTTGCGCTGTTCTTCCTCGCCGAGTACATCAACATGATCGTGATCTCGGCGATGGCGGCGACGCTGTTCCTCGGCGGCTGGGATGCGCCGTTCGGATTCCTGTCGTTCATTCCGGGCATCTTCTGGCTGGTGCTGAAAGTCTTCGCGCTGCTGTCGGTGTTCATTTGGGCCCGTGCGACGTTCCCGCGTTTCCGCTACGACCAGATCATGCGCCTCGGCTGGAAGATATTCCTGCCGGTGTGCGTGATCTGGGTGGTCGTGGTCGGTTTCTGGATGATGTCGCCGCTGAATATCTGGCAATAAGGGGCGGACGAAATCATGACGGCAATCCAACAATTCTTTAAGACCTTCTTCCTGACCGAGCTGCTGAAGGGGCTTGCGCTGACGGGACGTTACACGTTCAAGCGCAAGTTCACCGTGCAGTTCCCCGAAGAGAAGACGCCGATCTCGCCGCGTTTTCGCGGGCTGCACGCGCTGCGCCGCTACGAGAACGGCGAAGAGCGGTGTATCGCGTGCAAGCTGTGCGAGGCGGTGTGCCCGGCCTTGGCGATCACGATCGAGTCGGAGACGCGTGCGGACAACACCCGCCGCACGACGCGCTACGACATCGACCTGACGAAGTGCATCTTCTGCGGCTTCTGCGAAGAGAGCTGCCCGGTCGATTCGATTGTCGAGACGCAGATCCTCGAGTACCACGGCGAGAAGCGCGGCGATCTGTACTTCACGAAGGAAATGCTGCTCGCGGTGGGCGATCGCTACGAGAAGGAGATCGCGGCCGCAAAGGCCGCCGATGCGCGGTATCGGTGATTGACGTGCGCCGGCCCGGAAGACGGGTCGGCCCAAGCCGCGGCGATGCCGCGGCACGCCCGGCGGTGCCAGCCAACCGCGCCTGACAATGGCCTAATGATGAACCGGTAATCATGGACTTCACGACCGTACTCTTCTACATCTTCTCGCTGCTCCTCGTGGTGTCGGGGCTGAAGGTGATCACTTCGCGCAACCCGGTGGCGTCTGCGCTCTTCCTCGTGCTCGCGTTCTTCAATGCGGCCGCGATCTGGATGCTGCTCGAGGCCGAGTTCCTCGCGATCCTGCTGGTGCTCGTCTACGTGGGCGCGGTGATGGTGCTCTTCCTGTTCGTCGTGATGATGCTCGACATCAACGTCGACGTGCTGCGCCGAGACTTCAAGCGCTTCGTGCCGATGGCGACCGCGGTCGGCGCGATCATCATCGTCGAGACGGCCCTGATCCTGTGGCGCGGCTACGGCGCGACGGCCTCGCCCGTGCGCGACATCGCCGCGGGCGCGCTCGCCGGCATGCCGAACACGAAGCTGATCGGCAAGGTCATCTATACCGATTACATCTTCGCATTCGAAATCGCAGGCCTCGTGCTGCTCGTCGCGATCATCGCCGCAGTCGCGCTGACCGCGCAGAAGGGCAAGGACAGCAAGCGCCAGCGCGTGTCCGAGCAGGTGAAGGTGCGCCGCGAAGACCGCGTGCGCCTCGTGAAGATGCAAGCCGACAAGCCGCAGCCGGAAACCGCCGCGAGCGACGCCGCGTCGGGCGGGAACAACGGCTAAGCGGAGGAGAAGAATCTATGTTGACCTTGGCTCATTACCTCGTGCTGGGCGCGATCCTGTTCGCGATCAGCATCGTCGGGATCTTCCTGAACCGCCGCAACATCATCGTGATCCTGATGGCGATCGAACTGATGCTGCTCGCGGTGAACACCAATTTCGTCGCGTTCTCGCATTACCTGGGCGACGTGCACGGCCAGATCTTCGTGTTCTTCGTGTTGACGGTCGCGGCGGCGGAAGCCGCAATCGGCCTCGCGATTCTGGTGACTCTGTTCCGTAAGCTCGACACGATCAATGTCGAGGATCTCGATCAGCTCAAAGGTTAATTTCAGGCAACGCTGTTATGTCAACGACACTCAATGAAAACCTGCTGCTGGCGATTCCGCTCGCTCCGCTGGCCGGCTCGCTGATTGCGGGGCTGTTCGGCAACGCAGTGGGGCGCAAGGGCGCACACCGGATCACGATTCTCGGCGTCGCGATCTCGTTCATTCTTTCCGCGATCGTCTTCTTCGACGTGATGGGCGGCGCGAGCTTCAACGCGACCGTCTACGAATGGATGAACGTCGGCTCGCTGAAGCTCGAAATCGGCTTCCTCGTCGACACGCTGACCGCGATGATGATGGTCGTCGTCACGTTCGTGTCGCTGATGGTGCACATCTACACGATCGGCTACATGTCGGAAGAGGACGGCTACCAGCGCTTCTTCTCGTACATCTCGCTCTTCACGTTCTCGATGCTGATGCTCGTGATGAGCAACAACTTCCTGCAGCTGTTCTTCGGCTGGGAAGCGGTGGGTCTCGTGTCGTACCTGCTGATCGGCTTCTACTTCACACGTGAGAGCGCGATCTACGCGAACATGAAGGCGTTCCTCGTGAACCGCGTCGGCGATTTCGGGTTCCTGCTCGGCATCGGCCTCATCCTCGCGTACGCCGGCTCGATGAACTACGGCGAAGTGTTCGCGAAGCGCGCAGAGCTCGCGTCGCTGCATTTCCCGGGCACCGAATGGGGCCTGCTGACCGTCGCGTGCATCTGCCTCTTCATCGGCGCGATGGGTAAGTCCGCGCAATTCCCGCTGCACGTGTGGCTGCCGGACTCGATGGAAGGCCCGACGCCGATCTCCGCGCTGATTCACGCGGCGACGATGGTGACGGCCGGCATCTTCATGGTCACGCGGATGTCGCCGCTGTTCGAACTGTCGGACGCCGCGCTGTCGTTCATCACGGTGATCGGCGCGATCACGGCGCTTTTCATGGGCTTCCTCGGCATCGTCCAGAACGACATCAAGCGCGTCGTCGCTTACTCGACGCTGTCGCAGCTCGGCTACATGACGGTCGCGCTCGGCGTGTCCGCGTACCCGGTCGCCGTGTTTCACCTGATGACGCACGCGTTCTTCAAGGCGCTGCTGTTCCTCGGCGCGGGGTCGGTGATCATCGGCATGCACCACGATCAGGACATGCGCAACATGGGCGGCCTGCGCAAGTACATGCCGATCACGTGGATCACGTCGCTCGTCGGCTCGCTCGCGCTGATCGGCACGCCGTTCTTCTCGGGCTTCTACTCGAAGGACTCGATCATCGACGCGGTGAAGCTGTCGCACCTGCCGGGCTCGGGCTTCGCTTACTTCGCGGTGGTCGCGAGCGTGTTCGTCACCGCGCTGTACTCGTTCCGGATGTACTTCCTCGTCTTCCACGGCGAAGAACGCTTCCGTCATCCGAAGGAATTCGGCAACAACCACGGCGCCGAGTCGGCTGCGCATCACGGCCATGACGACGACCACGGCCACGCGCACGAGCCGCACGAAACGCCTTGGGTCGTCTGGGTGCCGCTCGTGCTGCTCGCGATTCCGTCGGTCGTCATCGGTGCGATCGCGATCGGCCCGATGCTGTACGGCGATTTCTTCCAGCACGGCGTCGCGTTCGACAAGGTGATCTTCATCGGCCAGAACCACCCGGCGCTTGCCGAGATGGCGGAGGAATTCCACGGCTGGGCGGCGCTCGGCCTGCACTCGATCTCGTCGCTGCCGCTCTGGCTCGCGCTCGCCGGCGTCGTGACCGCGTGGTTCCTGTACCTGAAGCGCCCGGGTCTGCCGACCGTGATCCGTCGCGCGTTCGGCCCGATCTACACGCTGCTCGACAACAAGTACTACATGGACAAGATCAACGAGGTCGTGTTCGCGAAGGGCTCGATCGCGATCGGCCGCGGTCTGTGGAAGGAGGGCGACGTCGTGGTGATCGACGGCCTCGTCAACGGCAGCGCGCGCTTCATCGGCTGGTTCGCCGGCGTGATCCGCTTCCTCCAATCCGGTTACATCTATCACTACGCGTTCGCCATGATCATCGGCATGCTGGGGCTCCTGACCCTGTTTGTAACGCTCGGCGGCAAATAAGGCGGGGACGACTAATGCACTCTTTTCCGATTCTCAGTACCGCGATCTGGTTGCCGATCGTCTTCGGCCTCATCGTGCTCGCGGTCGGCTCCGACAAGAATCCGGGCGCGGCGCGCTGGATCGCGCTGATCGGCTCGCTGGCGGGCCTGGCCGTCACGATCCCGCTGATCACGGGCTTCGACTCGAGCACCGCTGCGCTGCAGTTCGTCGAGCAAACGACCTGGATCGAACGCTTCAACATCACGTATCACCTGGGCGTCGACGGCATCTCGATGTGGTTCGTCGTGCTGACCGCGCTCATCACGGTGATCGTCGTGATCGCCGGCTGGGAGGTGATCACCGAGCACGTGTCGCAGTACCTCGCCGCGTTCCTGATTCTCTCGGGGATCATGATCGGCGTGTTCTCTGCGGCCGACGGCCTCTTGTTCTACGTGTTCTTCGAGGCGACGCTGATCCCGATGTACATCATCATCGGCGTCTGGGGCGGCCCGAACCGCGTGTACGCGGCGTTCAAGTTCTTCCTGTACACGCTCGCCGGCTCGCTCTTGATGCTGGTCGCGCTGATCTACCTGTACACGGAGACGCATTCGTTCGACCTCGCCACGTGGCAGAACGCGAAGATCGCGATGACGCCGCAGGTGCTGCTATTCATCGCATTCTTCCTCGCGTTCGCGGTGAAGGTGCCGATGTGGCCCGTCCACACTTGGTTGCCTGACGCGCACGTCGAAGCGCCGACGGGCGGCTCGGTCGTGCTGGCCGCGATCATGCTGAAGCTCGGCGCATACGGTTTCCTGCGCTTCTCGCTGCCGATCACGCCGGACGCGAGCCACTTCTTCGCGCCCGTCGTGATCGCGCTGTCGCTGATCGCCGTGATCTACATCGGCCTCGTCGCGATGGTGCAGGCGGACATGAAGAAGCTCGTCGCGTATTCGTCGATCGCGCACATGGGCTTCGTCACGCTCGGCTTCTTCATCTTCAACCAGCTCGGCGTCGAAGGCGCGATCGTCCAGATGATCTCGCACGGCTTCGTGTCGGGCGCGATGTTCCTCTGCATCGGCGTGCTGTACGATCGCCTGCACTCGCGTCAGATCGCCGACTACGGCGGCGTCGTCAACGTGATGCCGAAGTTCGCCGCGTTCGCGATGCTGTTCTCGATGGCCAACTGCGGTCTGCCGGGCACGTCGGGTTTCGTCGGCGAGTTCATGGTGATTCTCGCCGCCGTCCAGTTCAATTTCTGGATCGCGTTCGGCGCGGCGTTCACGCTGATTCTCGGTGCGGCGTACACGCTGTGGATGTACAAGCGCGTGTACTTCGGCGCGGTGGCGAACGATCACGTTGCGAAGCTGAAGGACATCAGCCGCCGCGAGTTCGTGATGCTCGCCGTGCTCGCCGCGTTCACGATGCTGATGGGCCTCTATCCGAAGCCTTTCACCGACGTGATGCACGTTTCCGTGGAAAACCTCCTCTCCCATGTCGCGCAGTCGAAACTGCCGCTGGCCCAGTAAGCGCGAGCGGAGGATACAAAGATCATGCAAAACGCACCTATGAATGTCCTGTTGCCTGATGCGCTGGTGATGGTCGCCATCATCGTCGCGTGGCTGAACGACACCTTCGTCGGCGCGGCCGGCCGCCGCCTCACGTACCTGATCGCGGTCGTCGCATCGGCCGCGGCCGGCGTGTGGTTTGCGCTGCAAGCCCTCGATCCGCAGCAGTACTACTTCTTCTCGCGGATGGTCGTCGTCGATTCGTTCGCGAGCGTGATGAAGGCGGTGGTGTCGCTCGGCTTCGCCGTGACGCTCGTCTACTCGCGCAAGTACCTTGAAGATCGCGATCTGTTCCGCGGCGACGTGTTCCTGCTCGGCATGTTCTCGCTGCTCGGCCAGCTCGTGATGATCTCGGGCAACAACTTCCTGACGCTGTACCTCGGCCTCGAGCTGATGTCGCTGTCGCTGTATGCGGTGATCGCGCTGCGTCGCGACGCGGCGCAGTCGAGCGAAGCGGCGATGAAGTACTACGTGCTCGGCGCGCTCGCTTCGGGCTTCGTGCTGTACGGGATCTCGATGCTGTATGGCGCGACGGGCTCGCTCGAGCTCAACGAAGTGCTGAAGGCGGTCGCATCGGGTCGCATCAACGACGCGGTGCTGCTGTTCGGCGTGATCTTCGTCGTCGCGGGCGTTGCGTTCAAGCTCGGCGCCGTGCCGTTCCACATGTGGGTGCCGGACGTCTACCAGGGCGCGCCGACCGCGATGACGCTCTTCGTCGGCGGCGGCCCGAAGGTCGCGGCGTTCGCGTGGGGCCTGCGCTTCCTCGTGATGGGTCTGCTGCCGCTCGCGGTCGACTGGCAGGAAATGCTCGTGATCCTCGCGGCGCTGTCGCTGATCGTCGGCAACATCACGGGTATCGTCCAACGCAACGTGAAGCGGATGCTCGCGTACTCGGCGATCTCGAACATGGGCTTCGTGCTGCTCGGACTGCTCGCGGGCGTCGTCAACGGCAACCCGTCGTCGGCGGCGAGCGCGTATAGCTCGGCGATGTTCTACACGATCGTCTACCTCGTGACGACGCTCGGCTCGTTCGGCGTCGTGATGCTGCTCGCACGCCGCGACTTCGAAGCCGAAACGCTCGACGACTTCAAGGGGCTCAACAAGCGCAGCCCGGTGTTCGCATTCGTGATGATGGTGATGATGTTCTCGCTCGCCGGCATTCCGCCGACGGTCGGCTTCTATGCGAAGCTCGCGGTCCTCGAGGCGACGGTCAACGCCGGCCTCACATGGCTCGCGGTGCTCGCCGTCATCACGTCGCTGTTCGGTGCGTTCTACTATCTGCGCATCGTCAAGCTGATGTACTTCGACGCGCCGCAAGACACGACCCCGATCGCGGGCGACGCGTGCAAGCGTACGGTGCTCGTGCTGAACGGCCTCGCAGTCGTCGTGCTCGGCATCGTGCCGGGCCCGCTGATGACGATCTGCCTGCAGGCGATCAGCCATACGCTGCCGCTGTAATGTCGGCAGCCGGTTGGTTCATCGTGCTGTTGGCGCTCACGGGCGCCAACCTGCCGTTCCTGAACCAGCGCCTGTTCGCCGTCGTGCCGCTCAAGAGCGGGGCGACGGCGAAAAAGAGCGCGTGGATCCGGATCGGCGAATTGATCGTGCTGTATTTCGTCGTCGGCGCATTGGGCTTCTGGCTCGAATCGCGCGCCGGCAATCGCTTCGAACAGGGCTGGCAGTTTTACGCGATCACCTTCAGTCTTTTTGTGGTGTTTGCGTTTCCCGGCTTCACGTTCCAGTATCTGGTCAAACGGCGCTGACGGCGTAGGCCGTCGCGCCCCACTGCGGAGCCGCCGATGGCCGACTTGCCGAATCACGACGCCACCCTCACCGAAACTTGCATCGAAAGCGAGCCCGTGTATGACGGCTCGTTCCTGAAGGTCAAGCGCGACACGGTTCGCCTGCCCGACGGCAAGCATGCGACGCGCGAATACGTGACGCATCCGGGCGCCGTGATGGTCATTCCGCTCTTCGACGACGGCCGCGTGTTGATGGAGAGCCAATATCGCTATCCGATCGGCAAGGTGATGGCCGAATTTCCGGCGGGCAAGCTCGATCCGGACGAAGGCGCGCTCGCATGCGCGATCCGCGAGCTGCGCGAGGAAACCGGCTACACCGCGCGCGAGTACGTATTTCTCACGCGGATTCATCCGATCATTTCGTATTCGACCGAATTCATCGACATCTATCTCGCGCGCGGCCTGACGGCGGGCGAGCGCAAGCTCGACGATGGCGAGTTCCTCGAGACGTTCACGGCGACGCTGCCGGATCTGCTCGAATGGGTGCGCGCCGGCCAGATCAGCGACGTCAAGACGATCATCGGCACGATGTGGCTCGAGAAGGCGATGTCGGGCGCGTGGCCGCTCGGCGATGCGATTCGGCCGTAAGCCGGGCCGAGCGGGAGACTTTGCGAAGGGATACAATCGGTGCCGTCGGTTCGTTCGATCGCGTCCTTTTTCAGACTTGATTTAGCACGACCGTTCACAAAATTTCTTTTTGCGATACACTGGCAGCACGCCCTGATTCAGCATGAAGGTCCTCGATTTGCAATGCCCGGATGGCCATCGGTTCGAAGGCTGGTTTGCTTCGGCCGATGAGTTCGAAGCGCAGTTGTCCCGCAAGCTGGTCGAATGCCCGGTTTGCGGTGCGACCGAGGTCAGCCGCATGCCGTCCGCGCCGCGCCTGAATCTGTCGGGCGCGACGCAGGCGCAGCCGGCCGATCCGCGCGAACTGCAGGCGCAG
Source organism: Burkholderia sp. BDU5 (assembly GCF_001522845.1). Lineage (NCBI taxonomy): Bacteria > Pseudomonadati > Pseudomonadota > Betaproteobacteria > Burkholderiales > Burkholderiaceae > Burkholderia > Burkholderia sp. BDU5. The sequence goes on from NZ_LOWC01000050.1 coordinate 53,471, forward strand.
GCAATGCGTGCGCTGCGCGAGGTGCTCGCGAAGACCGAGAACGTGGGCGAGCGCTTCGCCGAGGAAGCGCGGCGCATTCACTACAACGAAGCGCCCGCGCGCAGCATTCGCGGCGTAACCACGCCCGAAGACGCGCAAGCCTTGGCCGAAGAAGGCATCGACGTGATGCCGCTGCCGGTTCCGGCCGCGCTGAAAGAGCCTTTGCAGTGATCGATCGCTGATCGCTGCGCGGCCGTCGGCGGCCGCCGGCGCGGTCAGAGGAGACACTGCGCATGGATTTCGATTATTCCCCCGCCGACGACGCGTTCCGCGCCGAAGTCCGCGCATGGCTCGAGGCGAATCTGCCTCGCACGCTGCGCGCCAAGGTTCTCGATCACAAGCGTCTGAATCGCGACGACTTCGCGAGCTGGCATCGGCTGCTCGGCGCGCGAGGCTGGTCCGCGCCCGCGTGGCCCGTCGAGTACGGCGGTCCCGGTTGGAACGCGACGCAGCGCCACGTCTGGGAAGAGGAGTGCGCGCGGATCGGCGCGCCGCCCGTGCTGCCGTTCGGCGTATCGATGGTCGCGCCGGTGCTGATGAAGTACGGCAGCGAAGCGCAGAAGCGGCATTATCTGCCACGGATTCTCGATGGCACCGACTGGTGGTGCCAGGGCTACTCGGAGCCCGGCTCGGGTTCGGATCTCGCGTCGCTGCGCACGCGCGCCGAGCGACACGGCGATCATTACGTCGTCAACGGCCAGAAGACCTGGACGACGCTCGGCCAGTACGCGAACATGATGTTCTGCCTCGTGCGCACCGATCCCGCGGCGAAGAAGCAGGAGGGCATCTCGTTCCTGCTGATCGACATGAAGTCGCCCGGCATCACCGTTCGCCCGATCATCACGCTCGACGAGGATCACGAAGTCAACGAAGTGTTCTTCGAGGACGTGAAGGTGCCCGTCGAGAATCTCGTCGGCGAAGAAAACCGCGGCTGGACCTACGCGAAATATCTGCTCGGACACGAGCGCACCGGCATCGCGCGCGTCGGCGCGTCGAAGCGCGAACTCGATTTCCTGAAGCGCATCGCGTCGCGCGAGCGCAAGAACGGCAAGCCGCTCATCGCCGATCCCGTTTTCGCCGCGAAGATCGCCGCGCTCGAGATCGAGCTGATGGCGCTCGAAGTCACGGTGCTGCGCGTCGTCAGCAGCGAGGCGAGCGGGCGCGGGCCGGGGCCGGAGGCGTCGATGCTGAAGATCAAGGGCACCGAGATCCAGCAGGCGCTGACCGAGCTGATGATCGACGCGATCGGGCCGCTCGCCGCGCCGTTCGACGCACCGTTCCTCGAAGGCGAGCGCGAGCACAGCGTCGCGGGCGACGATGACGCGGCGCCGCTCGCCGCGTATTACTTCAACTACCGCAAGACGTCGATCTACGGCGGTTCGAACGAAATCCAAAAGAACATCATCGCGCAGATGATTCTCGGACTGTGAGGAGCGGCGCCATGAACTTCACTTTCAGCGAAGAACAACAGCAATTCGCCGACGCGCTGCGCCGCTATCTCGACGAGCGCTACGGCTTCGACGCGCGGCGCGCGATCGTCCATTCGGATGCCGGCGTGTCGGCCGACCAGTGGCGCGCGTTCGCCGAGCTCGGCCTCACCGCGCTGCCCGTGCCGGAAGCGCACGGCGGTTTCGGCGGCGGCGCCGTCGACATGCTCGTCGCGATGCAGGAACTCGGGCGAGCGCTCGTCGTCGAGCCCTATTGGGCGACCGCGGCCGGGATCGAGGCGGTGCGCGTCGCGGGCTCGGGCAGCGGCGAAGACGCCGCGCTCCTCGAGCGCGTGGCGCAGGGCGACGCGAAGCTCGCGGTCGCGTTCCACGAACCGCACGCGCGCTACGACCTGTTCGCGATCGAGACGACCGCGCGGCCCGACGGCGATGCATTCGCGCTGAACGGCGTCAAATCGATCGTCCAGCACGGCGCGCAGGCGGATGTCCTGATCGCGCCCGCACGGCTGCCGAACGGCGCGCTCGGCCTGTTCGCGGTGGCGCGCGGTGCAGCGGGCGCGGACGTCGTCGACTATCGGACGATCGACGGCCAGCGCGCGGCGACGATCCGCCTGTCGAACACGCCGGCGCGCGCGCTTGCGGGCGGTGAGCGCGACGCGGCCGCGCTCGAGAAGATCGCCGACTACGGGATCGTGCTGCTGTGCGCGGAGGCGATCGGCGCGCTCGACGCGCTCAATCGCGCGACGCTCGACTATACGAAGACGCGCCAGCAGTTCGGCATGCCGATCGCACGCTTCCAGGCGCTGCAACACCGAATGGTCGACATGCTGATCCATGTCGAGCAGGCGCGCTCGCTCGCGTATCTCGCCGCGGTGCGCTATGCGAGCGGCGATGCGAACACGCGTCGCAAGGCGGTGTCGGCGGCGAAGGTCCGCATCGGCCAGGCAGCGCGCTTCGTCGGCCAGCAGGCGGTGCAGTTGCACGGCGGGATGGGCGTCACCGACGAGGTCGCGGCCGCGCATCTGTTCAAGCGTCTGTCGATCATCGAAACGACGCTCGGCGATGTCGATCATCATCTCGCACGCTTTGCGTCGCTGCCGGATTTCGCGGCATTGCAGGATGCCTGAGCGGGCGCGCTCGCCCGACTCATTTCACGGAGAAGCTTGATGGGTATCAGTTACGAAGACCTGGAAGTCGGCGGTAAAACCGAAGTCGGCAAGCATCGATTCACGTCCGACGAGATCGTCACGTTCGCGCAGGCGTACGACCCGCAGCCTTTTCACGTCGACGAGGAAGCGGCGAAGTCGTCGATGTTCGGCGGGCTCGTCGCGAGCGGCTGGCATACGTGCTCGGTGTTCATGGGCATGCTCGTGCGCAACGTGCTGCAAGGCTCGACGAGCCTGGGCTCGCCCGGCATCGAGGAGATCCGCTGGATCAAGCCGGTGCGCTCGGGCGACACGATCACGATGTACAACAAGGTCCTCGACAAGCGGCTGTCCGCGAGCCGGCCCGATCGCGGGATCGTGACGACCGAATGGGAAGGCGTCAACGAGCAGGGTGAGACGGTCATCACCGTGCGCTCGAAGGTGCTGTTCGGGCTGCGGGAGCCGAAGGAGCGCACGTGACGGACATGACGGACATGACGGACGACACGCAAGCGGCGCCGCCGACGATCGCGTCGGCGCAGGCGCTGCGCGAGCTCGTCGGCGGGGAGTCGTTCGTGAGCGGCTGGATTACCGTCGATCAGCCGCGCGTCGACCGCTTCGCCGAAGCGACCGACGATCGGCAATGGATCCACGTCGATCCCGAGCGCGCGCGACGCGAATCACCGTTCGGCGGGCCGATCGCGCACGGTTTTCTGACGTTGTCGCTGATTCCCGCGCTGATGGTCGACGCGGTCCGTTTCGAGGAACGGATGAGCGTGAACTACGGGCTCAATCGCGTGCGCTTCCTGCGGCCGGTGCCGGTCGGCGCACGCGTGCGGGCGCGCTTCGCGGTGAAGGACGTGAGCGAAGGCGCACAGGGCGGCATGCGCGCGACGTGGTCGGTGTCGGTCGAGATCGAGCATCCGGAAAAGCGGGCGCTCGCATGCGCGGCGGAGTTCGTCACGCTCCATTTCTTCTGAGCGCTCGCGCCGCCATTTCACTGCTTCGCGTGGCGAAGGAGGCAACAATAGAAAGGGACCCGGTTCGATCCGCGTCCCTTTTCCATTTCGGGCGACATGGCCCGCATTCGCCGCCGCGCAGGTGCGCGGCCGGCCGCGCGTCGCGCGTCAGTGGCGCGAGTACTGCGTCGCGCCGAACAGCATCTCGCGTGCGCGATCGTCGTCCTGCAACGGCTTGCGCAGCGACGCCAGCACCTCGACGCCGCGCTGCACCGCCGGACGCGCGGCGATCGCTTCGTGCCAGCGCTTCACGTTCGGGAATGCGTCGAGCTCGATGCCCTGGTTCTTCCATGAGCGAGTCCACGGGAACGTCGCGATGTCGGCGATCGTGTAATCGTCGCTCGCGAGGTACGCGGATTGGCCGAGGCGCTTGTCCATCACGCCGTATAGCCGCTTCGCCTCGTTCGTGTAGCGGTTGATCGCGTACTCGATCTGCTGGGGCGCGTAGAGGCGGAAGTGGTGCGCCTGTCCGAGCATCGGGCCGACGCCGCCCATCTGGAACATCAGCCATTCCAGCGTCGCGTAGCGCGCGGCAGGCGCGGACGGCAGGAGCTTGCCAGTCTTCTCGGCGAGATAGATCAGGATCGCGCCCGATTCGAACAGCGAGATCGGTTTGCCGTCGGGACCGTCGTGATCGACGATCGCCGGGATCTTGTTGTTCGGGCTGATCTTCAGGAATGCCGGCTTGAACTGGTCGCCCGCGCCGATATCGATCGGATGCACGCGATAGTCGAGGCCGGTCTCCTCGAGCATGATGTGGATTTTGTGGCCGTTCGGGGTTGCCCAACTGTAGACGTCGATCATCGTCGTTCCTTTGTGATGGTTCGTCGATGCGGCGCCGTTACGGCGCCGCGGCACGCGGGAAATTAGAGCATAGATCCGCCAGCGCTGCAGACGGCTGTGCGGGCGGAGGAAACGATGCCGGCGCGTGGTGCGTCGCTGCGCTTCGATGCGCGCCGCGCGGCCTCGGCTCGTCGGCTAGACGACTCGTCGGTCGTCGATTTGTCGGTTCGTCGGAGCGAACTCGCAACGTCTGTCACCCGGGCGGCCGAGCGCAAGGCGGCGATCGCATCGGCGCGCGTCGCCGCTGCCTGTCGCCGATCGCCGTCGAGTTAGCTGCCTCGTGCCGGCGCGCTCGCATGGCGTGCGAGTTCGAGCTTCGCGATCGCGTTGCGATGCACTTCGTCGGGGCCGTCCGCGAAGCGCAGCGTTCGCGCGCTCGCATACGCGTACGCCAGCGGGAAATCGTCGCTGACGCCGCCGCCGCCGTGCGCCTGGATCGCCCAGTCGATCACCTCGCACGCCATGTTCGGCGCGACCACCTTGATCATCGCGATCTCGCCGCGCGCGCCCTTGTTGCCGACGGTATCCATCATGTACGCGGTCTTCAGCGTGAGCAGTCGCGCCTGCTCGATCATGCAGCGCGCCTCGGCGATCCGCTCCTGCGTGACCGTCTGCGCGGCGATCGGCTTGCCGAACGCGATGCGCTCGGACGCGCGCCGGCACATCAGTTCGAGTGCGCGCTCCGCGAGCCCGACGAGCCGCATGCAGTGATGGATGCGGCCGGGCCCGAGCCGGCCCTGCGCGATCTCGAAGCCGCGTCCTTCTCCGAGCAGCAGGTTCGACGCGGGCACGCGCACGTTCTCGAGCGTGATCTCCATATGGCCGTGCGGCGCGTCGTCGTAGCCGAACACGTTGAGCGGCCGGTGCACGGTGACGCCGGGCGCATCGGACGGCACGAGGATCATCGATTGCTGCGCGTGGCGGGGCGCGTCGGGGTCCGTCTTGCCCATCACGATGTAGAGCTTGCAGCGCGGATCGCCCGCGCCGGACGACCACCACTTGTGGCCGTTGATTACGTAGTCGCCGCCGTCGCGCTCGATGCGGGTCCGGATGTTCGTCGCGTCCGACGACGCGACCTCGGGCTCCGTCATCAGGAACGCCGAACGGATCGTGCCGTCGAGCAGCGGTTCGAGCCACGTCGCTTTGTGCGCGTCGGCGCCGTAGCGCTCGAGCGTTTCCATGTTGCCGGTGTCGGGCGCGTTGCAGTTGAAGACCTCGGGCGCCCACGGCACGCGGCCCATGATTTCGCAAAGCGGCGCGTATTCGAGGTTCGTGAGGCCGGCGCCGCGCGTCGAGTCGGGCAGGAACAGGTTCCACAGGCCCGCGGCGCGCGCTTTCGGCTTTAGCGTCTCGATCAGCTCGACCGGCTGCCATGCGTCGCCGGCGCGCCGGTTGCGTGCGATCTCTTCGTAGAACGCGCGCTCGTTCGGATAGATGTGTTCGTCGAAGAACGCGTTGAGCCGCGCGCGCAACGCTTCGACTTTCGGGGTGTAATCGAAATGCACGGCTGCCTCGCCTGTCGGTCGGTTCGGTGGAAGAATGGGGCGCACGCTAGCGTGCGCGCTGTGCGTAGCGCCACGCGAGCTCGGCCATCGGCCGCGCGTGCTGGCCGGCGTCGAGCGCCTGGACGCTCGACGCGGTGCCGTCGACGACGCGCTTCATGATGCCCTGCAGGATCGCCGCGATCCGGAACATGTTGTATGCGAGATAGAAGTTCCAGTTGTCGGGGATCGTCAGGCCGGTGCGCTCGCAGTAGCGGGAGACGTAATGCGCTTCGTCGGGAATCCCGAGCGCCGGCAGATTGAGCCCGGCGATGCCACGAAAGCGCTCGGGCGTAACGTGCCACGCCATGCAGTGGTACGCGAAATCGGCGATCGGGTCGCCGAGCGTCGACAGCTCCCAGTCGAGCACTGCGAGCACGCGCGGCGCGTGCGGATCGAAGATCAGGTTGTCGAGCCGATAGTCGCCGTGCACGATCGACACGCGCGCGTCGTCTTCGGTCTCGGGCGGCAGATGTTGCGGCAACCAGTCGATCAGCCGGTGCATCGCGTCGATCGGCTCCGTCTCCGAAGCCAGATACTGCTTGCTCCAGCGGGCGATCTGACGCGCGAGATAGTTGCCCGCCTTGCCGTAATCGGCGAGCCCGACCGTCTGCGGATCGATCGAGTGCAGCGCAGCGATCACGCGGTTCATCTCGTCGTAATGGCGGCCGCGCTCGGCGGGCGTCATGCCGGGCAGCGACGGATCCCACAGCACGCGGCCGTCGACGAACGCCATCACGTAAAACGCGCGGCCGATCACGCTTTCGTCGCCGCAGCGCGCGAGCATCGGCGCGACGGGCACGTGGGTGTCCGCGAGCGCGGCCATCACCCGATACTCGCGCTCGATCGCGTGCGCGGACGGCAGCAGCTTCGCCGCGGGCGCGGGCTTCGCGCGCAATACGTAGCTGCGCGCGGGCGTGGCGAGCTTGAACGTCGGATTCGACTGGCCGCCCTTGAACTGCTCGACGGACAGCGGGCCGGCGAAACCGTCGACGTGCTGCACGAGCCATGCGCTCAGCGCGTCCACGTCGAAGCGCTGCGCGTCGCCGACGGGGCGCGTGCCTTCGAATGCGGCGTAATCGGTCGGCTTGGACTTCGGATCGTTCTCGGCTGCCATCGTCTCCTCCGGATCCGTGCGACGCACCTATTCGCGCGTGCTTTGCAAAAACTGGTGATACAGCACTTCCATCGTCGTGTTGCGGGTGTCGCGGTGCAGCGCTTCGGGCGGCGAGTAGTTGACGAGCCGCACGACCCAGTCGTCGCGCTCGCCGACGTCGAGCGCGTTGATGCAGCCCGCCGACTGCGACAGCGTGCCGATGAAGAGCCGATGTCCGGGCACCGTCGCGTGCGACAAGAGCGCGCAATTCACGCCGCCGTGCAGCACGAGCAGCACCGTGTCCCACGACGGGTCCGCGCGCAGCGCGGCGAGCGGCGGCAGCACGCGGTCGATCAGTTCGCCGATCGTCTCGCCGCCGAGAAAGCGCGTGTGCTCGGCGACGATGCCGTCGAGCACACGCAGGAACGCGGCTTCCTGCTCTTCGGGCGGGATGTCGGCGAGGAAGCCGCCGCGAATTTCGCGCCATGCGGGCTCGATGTCGATGTCGAGCGGTTGATCGATCTCCGCGAGCACGCGCCGCGCGGTTTCGATCGTGCGCGGCAGGCCGCTCGTGATCACGCGGTCGAAACGCACGTGCTGCTCGGCGAACACGCGTCCCGCGGCGCTCGCCTGCATCCGTCCGCGCTCGTTGAGCGGCACGGCGTCCTGGTCGAACGGGCGGCCGCTCGCGTCGAAGTAGGTGACGTCGCCATGCCGCATCAGATAAATGCGGCGACGTTTCGGCAATTGATAGGACATGGGCGGGCTTTAGCGTTTGTAGACGGGAGGGCGTTTGTCGAGGAACGCGGTGATCCCTTCGAGCGCGTCCGCGTGGTGCAGCGACGCGACGAAGTGATCGCGTTCGGCGACGAGATGCGCGGCGAGCGGCTGCGTTTGCGCGTCGGCGATTAGCGACTTGATCCGCGCGAGCGCGTTCGGCGACATCTTGCCGAGCGCGTCGGCCCACGCGATCGCCTCGTCGCGTGCGGCGCCCGGCTTCGTCAGGCGGTTCACGACGCCGAGCTCATGCAGCCGCGACGCGGCGGCGGGCTTGCCTTCGAAAAGAATCTCGGCCGCGAGCGCGCGGGGCAGCGCATGCGCGAGGAACCACGAGCCGCCTCCGTCGGGCGTGAGCGCGACGCGCGCGTACGACATCACGAACTTCGCATCGTCGGCGGCGACGAGGAGGTCGCACGCGAGCGCGAGCGAGAAGCCCGCGCCCGCGGCCGCGCCTTCGACGGCCGCGATCACGGGCTTCGTCACCGTGTTGATCGCGGTGACCCATTCGCCGAGCAGATCGATGCTCGCCGCCTGGGCGGCGGGCTCCTTCGCGCGATTGTCGAGCAGCCGGTTCAGGTTGCCGCCCGCGCAGAAGAAGCGGTCCGCGCCCGTCAGCACGACCGCGCGGATCGACGGATCGCGCTCGGCCGTGTTGAGCGCTTCGAGGCCGGCGGCATACATGTCGGGATGCAGCGCGTTGCGCGCGCCGGGGTTGGACAGCGTGAGGACGAGCGTCGATTCGCTTTCGGGCGGGCGGGACGCGAGCAGTTCTGCGCTCATGCAGTGAGTCTCCTTGAATGCGATAGGCATCGGGAACGGCGCGCCGCGTACATGCGCGGCGCGGGCGCCGTCCCAGCCGGCTTGACCGGCATTTTTGAGGCGGTGCCGAAACGTGCCGCAGCGCGAACGCCGCGACGGGCTTCGAAGTTGCTTTAGACTAGCATGAACGTGCTTTTCGGCGTTACGCCGACGCGACGTGCGGGACACATCGCGCGCGGCCCTTTTCCCATGACGAAGGAGACTTCGATGCTTCGGCTCTGTGGCTTACCGCTGTCGAACTATTACAACAAGGTCAAGTTAGTACTGCTCGAGCACGACATTCCGTTCGAGGAAACGCTCGTCGAGCTTCCGATCGACGATCCCGCGCTGTTCGCCGACACGCCGCTCGGCAAGGTGCCATACCTGCTGACTGAGCACGGCGCGATCAGCGAATCGCAGGCGATCGTCGAATATCTCGTCGCGACCCATCACGACAAGCGCATCTTCCCGGCCGATCCGTTCACGGCGGCGAAGGCGCGCGAGATCACGACGGTGCTCGAGCTGTATCTCGAATGGAACGCGCGCGAGCTGTTTCCCGAGGCGTTCTTCGGCGGCAAGATCAGCGACGGCACGAAGGCGCACGTCGAGAAGCGCATGCCGCGCGCGCTGGACGGCTTCAAACAGCTCGCAAAATTCTCGCCTTACGTGCTCGGCGACACGTTCGGCATCGCCGACGTCGCTGCGTTCATCCATTTGCCGATCATCGCGCTTGCGACGAAAGCGGTCTACGGCCGCGATTTCATTGCCGATGCCGGAATCGACTGGAAGTCGTACGTGAAGCGCATCGAGGCGGAGCGGCCGGCTGCGCGGCGCGTGAGCGAAGAGCGCAAGGCGTTCATCGCGGGGCTTGCGAAGCAGAGTTGACGCGAGTCATGTGATGCACGCGCGGTGCGCGAAGGCCGATTGGCCGTCTCGCGCATCGCGCGCGCATTTGCCGCGATGTCGGCGGCGCGATGGACCGGGCCTTGACCGTACAACGGCGACGGGCGGTCGCGGCGGCTCGTGGGGGGGCCGTGGGGGCCCGCTCATGCGCCGGATTTACAAGCGCGCGAGCCGCTCGAGCGCGGTGGCGAGCGTCTCCTCGCGCTTCGCGAAGCAAAAACGCACGACGCCCGATTCATGCGACTCGTGATAGAACGCCGACACCGGGATCGCCGCGACACCGATCTCGGTCGTCAGCCACTTCGCGAATTCCGCTTCGGGCAGATCGCTGATCGCCGAATAATCGACGCACTGGAAGTACGTGCCCGCGCACGGCAGCAGTTTGAAGCGCGTGTTCGCGAGTCCGGCGCGGAAGAAGTCGCGCTTCTTCTGATAGAACGCGGGCAGCGTCAGATATGGCTCGGGATCGCGCAGGTAATCGGCGAGGCCGAACTGCATCGGCGTATTGACCGTGAATACGTTGAACTGGTGGACCTTGCGGAATTCAGCCATCAGTGCGGCGGGCGCGGCGACGTAGCCGACCTTCCAGCCCGTCACGTGAAAGGTCTTGCCGAAGCTCGACACGACGATGCTGCGCGCCGCGAGCTCCGGATAACGGGCGATGCTCTCGTGCCGCGCGCCGTCGTAGACCATGTGCTCGTAGACCTCGTCGGATACGATCAGCAGGTTGGTGCCGCGCACGATGTCTTCGAGCGCGCGCATGTCCGCCTCCCGCCATACGGTGCCCGTCGGATTGTGCGGCGTGTTGATCAGGATCGCGCGCGTTTTCGGCGTGATCGCCGCGGCGAGCTTGTCGAACGGAATCGCGTAGTCGGGCGCGTCGAGCGTGACGAACACGGGTGTCGCGCCCGCAAGCGCGATCGACGGCAGGTAGCTGTCGTAGGTCGGTTCGATCACGATCACTTCGTCGCCCGGATGCACGGCGCACAGGATCGCGGTCAGGAGCGCCTGCGTCGCGCCGGCCGTCACGGTGATCTCGGTCGCAGCGTCGTAGCGGCGGCCATAGAGCCGCTCGATCTTGTCCGCGATCGCCTCGCGCAGCGGTGCGACGCCCGTCATCGGCGGATACTGGTTGTGGCCGTCGCGCATCGCGCGCGCGACCGCGTCGACGATGCGCGGATCGCAATCGAAATCGGGAAAGCCCTGGCCGAGGTTGACCGCACCCTTTTCCGCGGCGAGCGCGCTCATGACCGTGAAGATCGTCGTGCCGACGTCGGGCAGGCGGGAGAGGAGGGGGGGCGTCGTGGGCATGTCGTGCTGTGCGTTCATCGTGGCTTGCGCGAAAAGGGGGGCGAAGCGCGTCGCTTACGCCGGCTCGGATGCGTCGGCCGCGAGCGCGCAGGCGGCGAACGGCGCGGGTTGCGCGATCCTGAAGCCGAAGTCGCGCTCGGTCCGGCGCGCGAGCTTCAGAAGCGCGCGGTCTTTCGACACGAGCCAGTCGGCGCGTGCCGCATAGGCGAGCTCGAGAAATTTCTGGTCGTCGCGGTCCTTGCACTTCGGCAACCCGCGCGGCGGCGGCGCATCTGCGGCGGGGGACGGCGCGGCCGTGTCGGCTGGCGACGGCGAATCCATGCGGCCCGCTTGCACGTCGGTCGCGTCTGTCGCATCCGGAAGGTCCGAAGCGTTCAAGGGATTCGGGCTGTTCGAAGCGCCCGCCGATGATGCGGCCGCAAGCGAGCGGTTCGCGCCGGCGCCCGTCGTCGCGGCGGCCTCTCGCGAACCGCCGCGATCGGGCTCCCCGACGCGCTCCGACAGGCGCGCTACCGTTGCGAGCGCGGCGGCCTTGTCGACCGAGCGTGCCTTGAACTGCGGGTAGTCGAGCACGCGCTCGAGCTCGACGAGGCAGCGAGCGTCGATGAGCGCCGTGATGGCGCCCGTTTCCAGGGCGTCGCGGATCGGGCGGGCGGCGGGGTCGTCGAACACGAGGATGTCGATCCAGACGTTCGAATCGAGCACCACGCGGCGACCGGCGCGCGGAGCGTCGGGGCTTGGCATTCGTTACAATCGGTGGTTTTCGTTTGACTGCACGGCACGGCGTGCCGGTGAGCCTCTATGATAATCGTTCTCTCCCCGGCGAAATCGCTCGACTACGAAACCCCGCCCCACGTTGCCACTCATACGCTGCCTCAGTTCGTCGACGACGCGGCCGAACTGATCGGCGAGCTGCGCCGGCTGTCGCCGCAGCAGATCGGGACGCTGATGAGCATTTCCGATCCGCTCGCACGCCTGAACTTCCAGCGTTACGCGGACTGGTCGGGTACGTCGACGCCCACAAACGCCAAGCAGGCGGTGCTGGCGTTCAACGGCGACGTCTACGAAGGCCTCGACGCTCGCTCGCTGTCGGCCGCCGATCTCGACTACGCGCAGCGGCACGTCCGCGTACTGTCGGGGCTCTACGGGCTGCTGCGGCCGCTCGATCTGCTGCAGCCGTACCGGCTCGAAATGGGCACCCGCTTCGCGAACGCGCGCGGCAAGGATCTGTACGCGTTCTGGGGCGAGCGGATCACGCAGGCGCTGAACGTCGAGCTGAAGACGCGCGACGGCGCATCGCGCGTGCTCGTCAATTGCGCATCGGCTGAATACTTCAAGTCGGTGAAGCCGAAGCTGCTCGACGCGCGCATCGTCACGCCGGTTTTCGAGGACTGGAAGGACGGCCGTTACAAGATCATCAGCTTCCACGCGAAGCGCGCGCGCGGCCTGATGGCGCGTTACGTCGTCGAGGGGCGGATCGCGTCGCCTGACGCGCTGAAGGACTTCGCATCGGAAGGCTACGCGTTCGACGAAGCCGCGTCGAACGACGACACCTACGTATTTCGCCGGCGTGTCGGCGCTTGAATTCCGGGCGGCCCGGCGCGGCCGTCGCAACCAGGAGATGCAATGACTCTCTCGATCACGAGCAATTTCGACGCGGGTGCGATCGACGTCCTGTCGTGCGAGCGCGCGGATGCGATCCGGCTGCGCGTGCGCGGCGACAATCGTTCCGAGTTCGCTCAGTGGTTCTACTTCCGCCTGACGGGCGCGCGCAGCGAGCGCTGCGTGATGACGTTCGAGAACGCGAACGACTGCGCGTATCCGGCCGGCTGGCGCAACTATCGCGCAGTCGCGAGCTACGACCGGGTCAATTGGTTCCGTGTGCCGACGTCGTATGACGATCAGGTGCTGACGATCGACCATACGCCCGATTTCGACAGCATCTATTACGCGTATTTCGAGCCGTACGGCGAAGAGCGTCATTCGGAATTCCTCGGCGCGGTCCAGCAGATGCCGCATGCGAACGTCGTCGAGCTCGGCCGCACGGTCGAAGGGCGGCCGATGTCGCTCGTCGTGCTCGGCACGCTGGAAGAAGCGGGCGTCGCGAAGAAGAAAGTGTGGATCATCGCGCGCCAGCATCCGGGCGAGTCGATGGCGGAATGGTTCGTCGAAGGGCTCGTGAAGCGGCTCGTCGGCTGGGGCGACTGGCTGGGCGATCCGGTCGCGCGCAAGCTCTACGATCGCGCGACGTTCTACATCGTTTCGAACATGAATCCAGACGGCAGTGTGCACGGCAATCTGCGTACGAACGCCGCGGGCGCGAACCTGAATCGCGAGTGGATGGAGCCCGATGCCGAGCGCAGCCCCGAAGTGCTCGCCGTGCGTGACGCGATTCACGCGATCGGTTGCGATCTCTTCTTCGACATACACGGCGACGAGGATTTACCGTACGTGTTCGCGGCCGGCTCGGAGATGCTGCCGGGCTTCACCGAGCAGCAGCGTGTCGAGCAGCGCGCGTTTATCGACGCGTTCAAGCGCGCGAGCCCCGATTTCCAGGACGAGCAAGGCTATCCGCCGGGAAAGTACAAGGAGGATGCGCTCAAGCTCGCGTCGAAGTACATCGGCCACCGGTTCGGCTGCCTGTCGCTGACGCTCGAGATGCCGTTCAAGGACAACGCGAACCTGCCCGACGAGCATGTCGGCTGGAACGGCGCGCGGAGTGCGTCGCTCGGCGCGGCGATGCTGGGCGCGATTCTCGAGCACGTACAGACTTTCGTCTGAGCGATCGCCTTTGCACCGAGGATGCGCGCGAAATGGAGTGCGGATCAAAAAGCCGGAGCGGCATTGCCGCGTTCCGGCTTTTTTGCGTCGAGCCGACGGCGGCGCATGACGCACGACACCCGATGCCCGACGCCGTCATCATTCGGACCGGCGTTCGACGGGCTGCTTCACGACTTCTGCGTTGATCGTTTCTTCACGGCTTTTTTCGTCGTGCCCGACTTCTTCGTCGCAGCCGATCGCTTGCTGCTCTTGCCCGCCGCTTTCGCCTTGACCTTGCCCTTGCCCGAGTGCGCGCGAAGCTTTTTCTTCGACGACGTCGTGCGCTCGACGCGCGGCTTCGCGGGCGGCACCGGATCGTTCCAGCTGAACGCGAGCATCTGCGTGCCGACATAGCCGCAGCGGAATTTTAGATGTTCTGGGTCGCCGCCGCTGCTGCGCACGCCGAGGCCTTCGACGGTCACGATGTTGTCGACCTTCACGCGCTGCTTGCCTTCGTCGAACGAGTCGTTCCACGGCGTGATCGAAGCGTTGCCGCTGTCGAACGCGTTCGGCGGAAATTCGACATGATCGAAAGCGCTCGACGTGCTGGCGATGAAACTGCCGTGTGCGGCGCAATCCGCGACGAGCGGTTCGGCGTGCATTTCATTGACGTATTTGTTGACGAGTTCGACGCGTTGATCGAGCAAGTCGGCAAACGCGGGCGCGGCGAACGTGAGCGACAGGCCTGCGACACAGGCCGTCAGCTTGCCGAGCGCGCCGAGCAGGCGATGCGAGGCGGGAAAGCTGTCCATCTGGAGGTATGAGATAAGCGCGATAGAGACACCAGGCACGTGAGATGCCCGATGAAGAGCAGGGTTCCATCTTAGCGTAATTTTCCGGCGCGGCAGTAGAGCGATTGCCCGTATGGCCGGGTGCGCGCGCGTCTACGCGCGTGCGAACTCATGCACGCGGTCCGCCGAGGCGATAGCGGCGCACGTCGGAGGTCGTGACCCATGCGGGCCGGTAGACCGCGATCAACGCCGTCGCCATGCCGGTGAACCACGCTTCGCCGAGCGCTAGCAGCAATGCGTTCAGTGCATATCCGGACGGGACGACGACGAGCGTGCCGTCGGCGAGCGCGATCTGCACGCCGGCCGCCGTAGCCGCGACGACGCCCACCGTGATCGCAGGCGACACGAAGCCTTGGCCGATGATGAGCGCAGGCAGGTTGTGCGGCAGCCACGCGAGCGCGGCGCGCTGCAGCAGCGCTGATATCGCGACGGGAAGTGCGCCGTATACGAGATAGGTGAGCCCGATGCCTTGCCAGGTCGCGTCGAACACGACCGCGGCGACGCCGATCACGGCCGCCATTGCAACGAGCGCGAGGGTCCAGTCGAACAGTGTGACGAGCAGCGTCGCGCCGAGGAGATGCATGACGAGGCCGTCGTCGAGCCACGCGTTGGACGCCCATAGCACTGTGAGTGTGGTCACGAGCGCGAGCCACACGTGCTGCAGTGTCGCATCCTGCAGACGCCCGAACGGGCGCCTCCACAACGCGAAGGCGAGCAACCCCCCGGCGGCGATCCAGCCACCGACGGCGACCCAGAACGGAAGCGGCGTGTAGAGGAAACCCATGTTTTTATATTACTCGTTGAATACAAAAGATGGGAATGGATTCGCTCTCTACGCGGGTTTTGCCGGCTATTCGCTCGCTTTGAACGGAGCGCTCGGTTCGGCCGCGATGAGCGGCTGGGCAGACGATTCGTTCTCGGCGACGAGCGGGTACTTGTGTTGCGCCTTCGCCGTGCGCAGCGGCACGGGGCCGGCCGCGCCGTGTACGGGCTTCGGCGAGCTGTCGCGCGCGGACAGCAGCACTTCGAGATGTGGCGGTAGCCAACCGTTGTAGATCGCGACCGCGGCGGCGCGATTTGTCGCCCCCAATTGCTGGAAGATGCTGGCCAGATGAATCTTGACCGTACCTTCACTGATGCCGAGCGTGCGCGCGATCATCTTGTTGGTGCTGCCCATGTGTACGAAACGCATGATCTGCGCCTGGCGCGGCGAGAGGCGGCTGCACGGCGAGCGTTTCCTGCGCGGGAGCTGGCTGACGATCGCGTCTACGCGGCCGTCCCTTGTGCGCGCGGCCGGCTCGGTGAGGTTCAGCGCGCTCGGCGGGACGTAGTATTCGCCGAGCAGCACCATTTCCAATGCGCGAACGATGGTGTGAGGGCGCGTCGAGCGTGGAATGACGCCGAGCACGCCGGCGTCGAAGAGCGCTTGCGCGTGCTCCGGCGACGCGTCGTCGGTAAGCGCCGCGACGGGCGTCGGCGCGCAGGCCTGGCAAAGCGCATGTAGATCGCCGAGCCGCTTGATGTCTTGCCAGTCGACTGCGATCAAGTCGAAACTCTGTTGTTTGATGAGCCGTTGCGCCTGCCGCCAGTCCTTGGCGTCGTTGTAGCCGGCATGTCGGTCGATTTGACGCAGCAGGGTTTTCAAGCCGTCGCGACGCTCTGCGTCGGAATTGAGCACCAGAAACCTCATGTTATGCCTCCGCTTATCCGATTGATCGAGAAAACGACGAGTGCCATCCCCTCAATAATGACAAAGACATTACAAAATGTCGGCCTAGCTGAAAGTCGTAAGAAAAATTCAGACAAGCAACAGTGCAAAGGCCGCCTCGAGCTCACGCTCGAGGCGGCCTTTGATGGACCACTTGCGCCGGACGGCGCGAGGCGGGCGGCGTTTCAGTGGAAGTGCGGCTGCGCGGGCGTCGCGTCCTCCGGCATCTCCGCATGGACGATCTCGCCGAGCGGATCCGCGTACAGCGGGACGCCGCAATCGTCGCAATACTCGGGTTCGAAACGGCCGGCGTGGCGGCGGATGTCGGTCACGCCCGCTTCCTTCAGCAGCGACGCGATTTCCTCGAGCGGTCCGTCGGCGGGCGCCTCGGCTTCGAGCGTCGCTTCGTCGACGGCCGCCTCGCCGTTTTCGCGTCCATAGAGCGGCCAGACGACGCCATAAATGACGTCGTTGCTGCCGCGGCGAGTGAACGCGACGCGATACTCGTCGATCCGGCGCTCGCCGAAACCGGCGATCACGGCGCGCAGCTCTTGCGGCGGCGCGCCGATCGTGTCGAACAGATAGCGGATCGCGGTGCGTACGGTGTGCGGACGGATCCGCTCGTCCGCGTCACGGCACGCGGAGTAGTACGCGTCGGGCAGCAAGCATTCGAATTCGCAGCCGGGCAGCGCGGCCGACAGGTTGACGCCGCCTTGCGCAGCCCATTGCTCGAGGCATTGGCCGCGCTCGATGCGCGAACCGTGCTCTTCTTCTTGCCAGCGGAAGAGCGGGGCACCGGCGGGCGCGGCGACGACAGCGAGCAGAAAGCGCGGATCGGCAAGGATCGGCGAGGTCTCGGGCAGGTCGCCGAAGTTGAGCTTGACCGGATGGTTGCCGAGCGCCGCATGCGCGAGCTGCTGCGCGAGGCGGTAAGTTTCGACGTGATGGCGCGGCAACTGATCGATGCTATAGAAAAAGGGCGCCATTGCGACGAGTGTGCCTTGCGCAAGCACGTGTGCTTGCAAATGGGTGCGCAACACATCGGCGATCTCGATCTTGAGCGAGCCCGACGGAATCATGTAGCGGGTCCAAGCAAGTACGGGGACTGCGACGAGAAGCGCCTCGTACGGCTTGCCGTCATGCTCGACGGACAGCGATTCGCTGTGCGTCTCGGCCATGTCGGCGAGGGCGCCGTAGGCGTCCGGATGATTCTGCTGGAGATGGTCGAGCGCGGCGTCGAGCGTGGTCTGGTTGCCGTTGCGGACGATCTTTGCGAGCAAGGCGTCGAGCTTGGCTTCCCAGAAGCGATCTTCGACGCGGCTGCCGGACGCAAACAACGCAAGCGACAGACCGACCAGTTTGTCGGCATCGGGAGGGAGGCGTTTAGCGGTTCGCTGGCGCATAGATTGACATGGTTGGATGCGAGGAACCTGTCATTTTAGTCCGTTCCGCGTATGTTCAGCGGTTTGCCTGCCTTCTGGCAGTCTTCCATATAGACAAGACGATATGCGAGCGCGTCCGGCGTGTGAATATTTAAGGGACAAAAAAATGTCGAAACCCTCTTGCGGGGTACGAATCTTATGTCTAGAATCACGCCTCTTTCGCGGTAACGGAAACGCGACGCGAAAGAAGAAGTGGGAGGTTCCGGCGCTTGAGGCGAG
>NZ_LOWC01000051.1:0-28942 GCF_001522845.1 Burkholderia sp. BDU5
TCCTCAAACTCGGTTGCTGCCTGATCTGCTGGAATACCCTTCGGCGGGCCGACCAGTCTTTATGAAACCGTCTCTTAGTCGCCCCGGCAACGCGCTGCCGTTCGAGCATCGTCCGCGCACGGATCTGCAAACGCGCGACGCGGCGGTTTCTCAGTTGCGCGATGCGGCGGGGCACGATGCGTTTCTGCTCGACACATTGTCGCGCGTCAAGGCTTGCATTCAGATCGTGACGCCGTGGCTGCGGCTCGATCGGGCGAAGGAAGTCGGCGCATTCGATGCGATGTGCGAAGCGGTCGATCGCGGCGTCGACGTCGCGATCTACACGGATCCGCAGCTCAATATCGGCGATGCTGGCCCCGAGGCCGAGAGCAGGCACGAGCGCCTGCTCGCCGACACAGAGGCGTTTCGGGAGGCGGGAATTGCGGTGACGTTCGTGCGGCGGGTGCACAGCAAGATCGTCATCGGCGGCGAAGAGATCTATTGCGTCGGCTCGTTCAACTGGCTCAGCGCAGCGCGCGCGGGAGCGTATGCGCGTCACGAGACTTCCTTGCTGTATCGCGGTTCCGGTCTTTTGAACGAGATTCTGTCGATGCGCAAGAGCCTGCTGCAGCGGACGGTCACGACCGGACCGTTCGCAAGCGATGGGCGGCAGGCGAGTCGACGTCCGTCGGAGCAAACGTGACGCGCGGGCAGGCGGTTGAATTTCGCGCGGTCATGACGGTCCGAGCATTGATCAAAGCGGTGGCGTATGCAATTTGCCGCTGAAACGGAAGTGCGCCACGCAGTTTGAGGATGCGGCAGCCTTGCATCGCAGGAGACGCTGCGCCGAACAGGTTTCATTCGAACGAAGCAAAGCCGCCGGTGAAGCGATGACGCAAGCCCGGCGGCCATCGACATGCACGATGCCTGAACGTGGGCAGGCATCCATGCACATGCCTTTTAGCGTCGATCGATCGACGTTCGTGCCTCATGCGAGCGATTGCGACCGAGCCCTGCCTATCCCTTTCTTCATACGATGTCGAAAACGACAGGTGGTTTGCCTAATTGACGGCATCGCGCCGCGGTCGCGTCGCCCGGCGCGCCTTCGTCCAGGCGATGGATGCGCGACCGGCGTTCGGCGCTATGCCCACAAGAAGAATAAGGATATCGAATTGTCTGAACGAGAATCGCTCCTATTATCGTCCGCATCTCACTACCGTTCATTTTCATGAAAACGCTTCAGACAATTTCCGCGTTCGCGCTGGCCGTGTTCGCCGCTTCGGCGACGCAGGCTTTCGCTGCCGACGACACGTACAACCTGACTCTGAAGGATCACAGATTCTCGCCCGCGGGTCTCACGATCCCTGCCGACAAGAAAGTGAAGGTGACGGTCAGGAACCTCGATACGACGCCCGCAGAATTCGAGAGCGACGATTTCAAGGCGGAGAAGGTGATTCCCGCCGGCAAGCAGGTAGACATCTTCATCGGGCCGCTGAAGGCAGGCGTGTACGAGTTCCACGACGAGTATCACGAAGCCGAATCGAAAACCAAACTGACCGTCAAGTAAGCGCCGCACACCATGCTCTCCACCGCCGTCATCGTATTCCGGGAAGTGCTCGAAGCGGCACTGGTCGTGTCCATCGTTCTCGCGGCGACCAAGGGCGTGCCGAGGCGTGGGTGGTGGGTGAGCGGCGGCCTGCTCGGCGGCGTGATCGGCGCCGCGCTCATCGCGGCGTTCGCCGACGTGATTTCCGCATGGGCGTCGGGCATGGGGCAGGAGGTGTTCAACGCGGGCGTGATGTTCGTCGCGGTCGTCATGCTTGCGTGGCACAGCATCTGGATGGGCAAGCATGGCCGCGAGATGGCGCAGCAGTTGTCGTCGGTCGGTATGGCCGTCGCGGCGGGCAGCCGGCCGCTGACGGGGCTCGCGGTCGTCGTCGGCGTCGCGGTGCTGCGCGAAGGTTCGGAAGCCGTACTGTTCCTGTACGGCATCGCGGCGGGCGATCCCGGACAGACGCCGCAGATGATCGTCGGCGGCGTGCTTGGCGTGCTCGGCGGCGTCGGGCTGGGCGTCGGCATGTACGCGGGGCTGCTGCAAATCCCGTTGAAGCGCCTCTTTTCCGTGACCAATGCGCTGATCGTCCTGCTCGCCGCCGGCATGGCGAGTCAGAGCGTCGGATTTCTCGTGTCGGCCGGCTGGCTGCCGTCGTGGGGCGATGCCGTCTGGGATACGTCCTGGCTGCTGAAGGAATCGAGCGTCGTCGGCAAGATGCTGCATACGCTCATCGGCTACACCGCGCGACCGGCGGGTGTTCAGATCGCCGCTTATGTCGTCACGTTGCTCGTCATCGCGCTGCTGGCACGCAAAGTGTCGCGCACGCAGCAAACTTCGGCGGCGCCGACGCAGCCGGCGTGACGGCCGCCGGCTCGCGTGCCGGGCGACGTTTATCATTGGCCGCCCGGTTCGTCTGAGTCGGGCCGGGGGACACGCGGCGATCGGCCGCCGTGAAGTCCAATGTCCCCGTCACGGAAGCGGACCGCCGCGACCGCAGTCGCACAACGCGGCGCATGCCGCCGCATTCGGCTTCGACGCGTGCGGCGCTTTCGAACGACGCCTGCAAGCGAGACTTGGCTTGCGTGACGCAATGGCCGCTCGACCGCGATCGCCGTGAAAATCCTGTCGCTTGCCAAGTGCGCGTTGCAGCGTCCGGAATGACCTCGGGCTCGTCGACGCCGCCTCTCTGCCGCTCCGCATATCGCACGTTTTTTTGCTCTGTCATCGTCGGGTCACTCCGCATCCTTAGTTTTCCTGTCTATTACCGACCGTTACAATGTAGATGCCACACGGCGCGGCGCTCGCGAGAAACCGGATCGACATCGTGCCGATCCGGTTTCTGCTTTAGGCGCGTCGTTCGCCGCCGTGCGGCGATTGCTTGCACGGCGGCGTGCGTGACGTAACGAAGCGCTCGCCGCATCGTCGATCGGCAAGCTCGCTTCATGCGCGCGACCGGTTGCATCGCGCCTCATTGCGTCGATCCAGTCGATTCGCGTGTTTTTCCAGGCCGGGCGTCGTCGCACGATCGACGCTTGCCGACTTGCATTCCGTTTGTAATAATTCCCGACCGATATCCGAAGCCTGGACCGCGCTTTTGGCGATCGATCGGCGTCGCGAGCGCAAGCCTTCCATCGTTGCGCGGATGCCGCGCGCGACGCATCATCTCGCTCGCGGCGCGAAAGCGCCCACGGTCCAATTCCGAACCCCCCCGATTTTCCCGATTCGCCATGCTCGAGAGTACGCAGTTCGTCATCAAGATGTGGCTCGCGCTGAGCTGCTGCATCGCATCCGTTGCACACGCCGCTCGAGGCGTCGAGCCGGCCGA
This sequence comes from Burkholderia sp. BDU5, assembly GCF_001522845.1. NCBI lineage: Bacteria > Pseudomonadati > Pseudomonadota > Betaproteobacteria > Burkholderiales > Burkholderiaceae > Burkholderia > Burkholderia sp. BDU5. The sequence continues at coordinate 3,360 of NZ_LOWC01000051.1, forward strand.
CGTCGAACGCATCGTCGACGCCGTCGCGCGGCCGCTGCAGGACAAGTACGGCATTCCGGGGCTCGCAATTGCAGTGACCGTCGACGGCCGGCATTACTTCTACAACTATGGCGTTGCGTCGAAAGCGACGCGGCAGCCCGTCACCGACCGGACGCTGTTCGAGATCGGCTCGCTCAGCAAGACATTCACCGCGACGCTTGCCGCGTACGCGCAGCAAGGCGGCGAACTGTCGTTCGCCGACAGCGTGAGCCGCTACCTGCCGGCGCTGCAGGGCAGCAGCTTCGATCGCATCAGCCTGCTGAACATGGGCACGCAGACGTCCGGCCTGCCGCTCTTCGTGCCCGACCGGATCACGAACACGGCCGAGCTGCTCGACTATCTGAAGAACTGGCGGCCCGCGCACACGCCGGGCACGCACCGCGTCTATTCGAATCTCGGCATCGGCACGCTCGGCGTGATTGCGGCGGCGAGCATGAACGAGCGCTTCGAGACGTTGATCGAGAAAAACCTGTTTCCCGAGCTCCGTATGACGCACAGCTACATCGACGTGCCGGCCGAGCAGAGCGGCAATTATGCGCAGGGCTACACGAAGCAGGACGCGCCGATTCGGCTGAAGGCGGGCATGCTCGCGTCCGAAGCATACGGCGTCAGGTCGTGCACGTCGGATCTGATCAAGTTCATCGATGCGAACATGGGGCTCGTACCGCTGAGCGACAAATGGGCGCGCGCACTCGACGCGACGCACGTCGGCTACTACGATGCCGGCGGCATGATCCAGAGCCTGATCTGGGAGCAGTATCCGTATCCGGTGAGTCTCGGCGAGCTGCTCGCGGGCAACGATCTGATCGGCAAGGACGTCGTCGCGAAGCCGTTCAATCCGCCGCTGCCGCCGAAGCAGGACGCGTGGATCAACAAGACCGGCTCGACGAACGGATTCTCGACGTATGCAGCGTTCGTGCCGTCAAGGAAGGTCGGCGTCGTGATTCTGGCAAACAAATCGTATCCGCTGAGCGAAAGAGTGACGGCCGGCTATAAAATCGTCGATTCGATCGTTCGGGCCGAACGATGAGTCATCCTCCACTTCCTCAATACCGACAATGAAAATCCGACACGCGCTGTCGAGCGCATTCGTTTTGCTTGGCTGTATCGCCGCATCAGTGCATGCCGAGACGATCTGCACGGCGATCGCCGATGCGGGCTCGGGCAAGTTTCTGCAGAAGGATGGCGATTGCAGCCGTCGTGCGACGCCGGCCTCGACGTTCAAGATCGCGATCAGCCTGATGGGCTACGACGCCGGCTTCCTGCGCAACGAGCACGAGCCCGTGCTGCCGTATCGCGACGGCTACGTCGATTGGGGCGGTGCGGCGTGGAAGCAGCCGACCGATCCGACGCGGTGGCTCAAGTATTCGGTCGTATGGTACTCGCAACGCGTCACGCACAATCTCGGCGCGCAGCGGTTCGCGCGATACGCGAAGGCGTTCGATTACGGCAATGCGGACGTGTCCGGCGATCCCGGCAAGAACAATGGCCTCGATCGCGCGTGGATTGGTTCGTCACTGCAAATCTCCCCGCTCGAACAGATCGGATTCCTGAGCAAGATGCTGAATCGCAAGCTGCCTGTGTCCGCGAAGGCGATCGACATGACCGAGCAAATCGTCGATACGACGACGCTTGCCGACGGAGCGGTCGTGCACGGCAAGACCGGCATGGCTTATCCGCTTCTGGCCGACGGCACGCGCGACGAAGCGCACGGATTCGGCTGGTTCGTCGGCTGGATCACGCGCGGCAAGGAAACGCTGGTGTTCGCGCGTCTCACGCAAGACGAGGGCAAGCAACCTGTCTCCGCCGGCATACGGACGCGCGACGCGTTCCTGCGTGATCTGCCGCAGCTACTCGCGGCGCGTTGACGCGACGGCGGGCGATCGCGTCGCCAATCCGTCTTGCCGCATGTGCGCGGCTCTTTCGCACCGCCATATCTTCGAACGGCAAAAAGCGGCAGGCATCGCGAGATGACCTGCCGCACGTTTCATCCGCGATGACGCGGGGCGCAGCCATGGCTCTCAGGACCCGGCATACGGGTTGCAGAACGTCCGCGGACCGACGCAGCGTTGCTCCTCGGCCGCTTCCGACATGCTGCCCGAGGCCCCCGCCTTTGCGTCGCCACGCGTATCGGCGATCGCATGCGTCGGCTGCTGCGGCTTGGCCTTGTTCGCGAAGCGAGGTGCGTAGAGCGGCGAGATTTCCGGATACGACGCATCGGTCACATAGTCGAGCCCGTTAGCCTTTGCCTCGACCAGCTCCTGGTAGACCTGGGCGCGGGTCTTTCCGGCCGGCGCGTCCGCGAATGCCGCCGGCGAAACGATCGCGGCGGCGAGGGCGACAGTGAGGAATTTGGTTTTCATACGTTCTCCATATCAATATCGAATCCAGAAGGAGAATTCGATGATTGACATTTTGAACAACGGCCCCTCCGGCAACGTGACCTTCAAATGATGTTTTTGTCATTTTGATGAAAATGCCGAATTCGAATTTAAAATGATTCGCGAAATGACTCAAGTCTGTTCGAGATGCCAACGCGAATCATGGCCAGGCGGCGCGCAATCGACGTCGTCGGCAACATGCTCACGAGGGAAGCGCAGGAAGAACGTCGTGAAGACGTTCGGCACGCTTTCGACCCAGCAATCACCGCTGTGCTCGGCGATGATCGAGCGCACGATCGCGAGCCCGAGTCCGGTTCCCGACGCGGAGTCGTGGCGCGACGGATCGACGCGGTAGAAGCGGTCGAAGATCCGCGGCAGATGCACGGCCTCGATTCCGCGCCCGGTGTCGGTCACGGCGATCACGACGTCCCGCTCGGTCTGCTCGCAGCGGACGACGACCGTCGAGTTGTCGGGTGCATGCCGGATCGCATTGGACAGCAGATTGCTTAGCGCGCGCTGCACGAGGATCAGGTCGCCGTTGAAACTCGCCTGGCCTTCGACGGCGATCCCGATGCCGCGATCTTCGGCGACCGTCTCGTAATAGCGGACGATCCGGTCGGCCACCGCATAGGCTTCGACCGGCTCGATGTCGAGCTTGTTCTGATGGCCGTCCGCGCGCGCGAGGAACAGCATGTCGTCGACCATTCTCGCGAGCCGCTGATACTCTTCGACACTCGATTCGATCACCTGACGATATTCGTCGACAGAGCGCCGCTGCGACAGCGCGACTTGCGCCTCGGCGAGCAGATTGGTGAGCGGCGTGCGAATGTCGTGCGCGAGATCGGACGAGTATTCCTTCAACCGCGTAAACGATGCGTTGAGTCGCGCGAGCATTCGGTTGAACGAGATCGCGAGTTCCCTCAGCTCGCCTGCCATTTCCGTTTCGGTCAGCGGCTGCGCGAGCCGGCTGCTCGAGATCTGGTCGGCCTGCGCGGCGAAGCGGCGCAGCGGCCTGAGCGCGTATGCGGCGATCCAGTACGCGACCGTCGCCGCGACAGCCGTGCCGACGAGGATGATCGCGATGATGCTGATCGCGCACGTGCGCAGCAGCGACTGCTCGCGGCGGAAGTCGTACTGAACCGCGACGCGCAGCGGCAAGCCCGGGTTGCCGGTGAGGCGCGCGTCGGCGACGAGATAGCGCTTTGCGTGGCGCTTGTCGTCGACGATCGTCGGATCGGAGCCGGTCTTCGCTTGCCTCACGCCGCCAAACGGCGCGAACCAGCCGCTTTGCATGTACGCGGTGCCGCGTGCGTCGTAGATCGCGAAATCGACCTTTTCGTCGCTATGGAACGAGTAGTAGAACCTGGTTCCCTTTTCGCGCAGCTCCGCGATGCTGCGCGCTTCGCCGATGTGTGCGACCACGCCGGCGAGCGTCGTTTCCATCGCGCGCTCCGACGAATACGCGAACGTGCGCGTGAGCGTTTCGTACAGCAGTAAGCCGCTGATTGCGAGGAGCACGGACGTGGATAGCGCGAACTTGATCGCGAGCCGCACGCGCATCGTGCGCGGCGCGAGCCGATGCATCACGCGCACGATTCGCACGGCTCGCCTCGCTGCTCGAGAACGTATCCCATTCCACGGACCGTGTGGATCAGCTTGGGCTCGTAGTCCTGATCGACCTTTGCGCGCACGCGCTTGATCGCGGCGTCGACGACGTTCGAATCGCTGTCGAAGTTGATGTCCCAGATCTGCGACGCGATCAGAGAACGCGGCAGGATCTCGCCTTGCCGGCGCATCAGCAGCCACAGCAGCAGGAACTCCTTCGCAGTGAGCAGGATCGTGTTGCCTTGGCGGCGCGCCTTGCGCTGGATGAGATCGAGCTCGAGATTCGCGACGCGCAGCACCGGCGCATCGGTCGCCTGGCCGCGCCGGAGCAGCGAACGCACGCGCGCGAGCAGCTCGGCGAAATCGAACGGCTTCGCGAGATAGTCGTCGCCGCCGAGCTCGAGGCCTTTTACGCGATCGTCGACATGATCGCGCGCCGTGAGGAACAGCACCGGCGTCCGATGTGTCCTGCGCAGCTCGCGAACGATTGTCCAGCCATCGCAGCCGGGCAGCATCACGTCGAGGATCGCGAGGTCGTAATTCTCGGTCTGCAATTGGTGCAGGCCGCTGATGCCGTCTTGGGTCCAGTCGCAAACGAAGCCTGCTTCGGTGAGCCCGCGCTTCAAATACATGCCCGTCTTCAGCTCGTCTTCTACGATAAGAACCTTCATTTCAAACTCGTTAAGAATGCGTGAAATATTCTTTGAGAATGCGTGTCGTTCACAGTTCAACATTTCGGTGTACGTGATTAATGACGTGTGGCGCGCACATCGTGTTTCGTCGATGGTTGCCGCGATGAAACGCCGCATCTGTGAACCAGCCGGCGAAGCGATCAGGCGACATGCGAATGCGGGAAGGATGGACGCGACGCGAAGTGTGATGGAGCCGCGCCGGCGGGCGGAGACGAACGTGACCTGCGAAGTGTCGTGTGCGCCGTCATTCGTCGCTTCGTTCGCTCGTCGCGGACGTGGCGATGCCATTCATTCGCCGATGACGTTCGGCATGTGCTTGCGTCATGTGAACGTGACAAAAATGTCATGCCCGCGCGACGGGGAAGCGATTGACTTCTGAAATCGAAAAAAAATTTTCGACGATGAAGAAACCGACATGCGATGACGCTTGGGTATCGGTCATGCTCGATATTCGTCGATCAACGCATCGATGAAGCATCGCATTGGCGTCTATCTGAAGACACGACGACGCGAATGACAAAAGGAAAACACGCAGCCGCGATCGTGACGGGTGAAGCAATTCGGTATGCCATGCGCGCGATGAAAAGTCGGCAACGCAATGAGCGGCGCGTGCAATCGCACGAGGGTATTCCTTATGACGTGTAGGGATATTCGAAATAAAATACGTGCTGCACTGCACGAGTCGAAGCGGGTTGCTGCAAAGCAGCGCTTTCTTGGCGGTTCTCGCCGCATATAGTCGGGCCGCGATACACGAGATTCCGCCGACACTGCCGATCCGTGAAGGAATGCACGCGCATCGCGACAATGCGATGCGCGCCGGTTCGATGACGCAGCCGCATCATGCGGAGCGGGTAAAGAAAAGCTATTCCTGTTCGCGTGATCCGATGTTCGAAAATCTCTCTGTTCCGCGTTCAAAACTGGCGCTTTCTTGCGCGGTTGCCGTTTTCTTCTACGAGATCGAGACCATGGAGAAACTACGCGCTGCCAAGCTGGCATGCGCAATCAACGCAGCGGGTCGATTTACCGAAGCGTGAAACCCGATTCTCCTCCGAATAATCAAGACGAAACTTTTTTTGATATAAGCTAAAAATGTTTGACACACTGATTTCAGCGATATAAGTTTTGCGCAAGCTTATGGAAAGAAATGAGACCGAGCGGCGCAGGCGCCGCATTGCCGACAAGACGGCGATCCGTGCCTGTAGGGCCGACGGCGGCAGGTCTAGCCGCCCGACGTTCCCGCGTCGCTCGAGATCTCGTGTCGACATTTTGAAATGCAAATGTAATCAGAGTTTGCTGCCGTCGAACGACGCGGTAAATGCTTGATGAGGGCCTGACGAGTCGCAAAGACGTACCGATAAATACAAACGCGGCAAATAGAACCTGAGAGGGTGGGGCAGACGGAACGGGTCACCGTTTCGCCCAGTTCCCATGACGCAGATCTGACGGAAGACGAATCGTCTGGCCGCACGGGCCGGACGATTCGATCGACCACAACCGGTTTGTCGGCAACACGTCGTCCGGTCGAGCACTGTCGTGCGCATCGGCGCGGCGTGTCCTTTCTTGCCGGCAGCGCAGCGAAGCAAGCAGCTACAACACAACATCGTCGACTCATTCCGTTCATGAATTTTCGTTTGGGGGAGTATGGGCATGTCTAAATTGATTCGTACTGCTTCATTTAAGGTGACCATCGTCTGTGCCGCGGTGGCCGGTCTCGCTTCGGTCGCGCAAGCGGAAACCGCAGCAGCTCCGCTCGTTCCCGGGCCGGCCGATGCGGTCAACCAGTTGATCGTCAAGTTGCGCGCGGCGAAGACGTCGACCGATTCGTCGGCCGCGAAAGCGGCGCACGCCGACGTCCAGGCGGTCATCGATCGCGTGCTCGCCGCGCGCAAGTCGCGTGCAGCAGGGCGCGCGTTCGGCGCGGCTGCCGCCTCCGCGCCGGGCAACCCGGCCGATCCCGCGGCGGGCCTTCGCGTCAAGCGCGACATGTCGGGAGGCGCGACCGTGCTGTCGCTGCAGCGTCGCGTGTCGCTCACCGAAGCGGAAGCGCTCGCGCGCGACTTCGCGGCGGACGGCGCGATCGAGTATGCGGAGCCGGATGCGCGGATGCATCCGTTCCTCGTGCCAAACGACACGCGCTATTCCGAGCAGTGGGGCTACTTCAATCCCAAGGGCGGCGCGAATCTGCCGAAGGCATGGGATCGCACGACCGGCTCCGAGCGCGTCGTCGTCGGCGTCATTGATACCGGCTATCGCCCGCATGCGGATCTCGCCGCGAATCTGGTGCCGGGCTACGACTTCATCTCGGATCCGGCGATCGCAAACGACGGCAACGGCCGCGACAGCGACGCATCCGATCCCGGCGACTGGGTGACCGCGCAGGAAGACGGCGATCCGAGCGGTCCGTTCTATGGCTGCGGCGCGAGCAACAGCTCGTGGCACGGCACGCACGTCGCGGGCACGATCGGTGCGGTGACGAACAACGGCTTTGGCGTTGCGGGCATCTCATGGGTCGGCAAGGTGCTGCCGGTGCGCGTGCTCGGCAAGTGCGGCGGAATGCTGAGCGACATCGTCGACGGCATGCGCTGGGCCGCGGGCCTGTCGGTACCGGGCGCGCCATCGAATCCGAATCCCGCGAAGGTGCTGAACCTGAGCCTGGGCGGATACGGCCGCACGTGCAGCACGACGTATCAGAACGCGATCAGCGAGATCACGTCGCGCGGCGCGAACGTCGTCGTTGCGGCCGGCAACAACGGCGGTTCGGTATCGACGACCCAGCCGGCGAATTGCCTGGGCGTGATCGCGGTCGGCGCGATCGACAGCAACGGTGTTCGCGCGAGCTTCAGCAACTACGGCGCGGCCGTGAAGATTGCCGCGCCGGGCGTCGGCATCCTGTCGACGCTCAATGCCGGCAAGACGTCGCCGGGCGCGGACAGTTACGCGAGCTACAGCGGCACCAGCATGGCGACGCCGCACGTCGCGGGCACCGTCGCGCTGATGCTCGCAGTCAATCCGACGCTGTCGCCGTCGCAGATCCTGCAGCGGCTGCAGTCGGGCGCGCGTCCGTTCGCGAGCGGATCGGGCTGCTCGACGAGCACCTGCGGCGCGGGATTGCTCGACGCCGGCAACGCCGTCAACGCCGCTGCGCAGTGAGCGAACGCGGGCGTTGCCGCGAGGAAGCTTCGCGTTCGCATGCGCCGATGCCCGTCATGCGGGATGCGGGCCTCGGCGCGGTGAGTCGGTGCGCGGCTCCCTCTGTCATGCAACGCCCGCATCGCGGCGCCGCCGGCCGGTCATGTCGCGCCGGCAGCGCCGAAGCATCGCGTCACGAACGCGCCCGGCATCGTCCGGGCGCCGACGTGCTCGCGGTGCGGTCGGCAGTGTCCGCCGGCATGTTCAACACGACGCCATCCCGCACGGGATGACCGTTTCCCGACGATCATCTAAATAAGGACAACAATGAAATTTCATCGAACCGAACCGCGTCGCGCATGGATCGCCGCGCTCGTTGCCGCTACGACGCTTGCCGCGTGCGGCGGCGATGACGGCGCAGGCGTTCCGGGTGCGTCCGCGCTCGCTCAAGTCCAACAGGAGGGGGGGCCGGCGGCGGCCGGCGCACCTCAGATCGCAGCGCGTTTCTCGCCGTCCGGCGTGCCGTATGCCGATCTGTCGAGCGGTGGTCGCTATCGGCCCGTGATCGAGAACGGCCAGGTGCAGCCGTCGCTGTCGGGCAGCACGATCGCCGAAGAGGCATGGGTCGAGACGCCCGTCGACTCCGACGGCGACGGCGCGAAGGACCGGATACACGTGCGCATCGTGCGTCCGTCCGAAACCGCGGCGGGTGCACGCACGCCCGTCATCGTGCTCGCGAGTCCCTACTACAACGGCCTCGCCGACAGCCCGAACCACAACGTCGACGTCGAGCTCGACGGCACGCCGCATCCGGCTGCTTCGGTCTCCGCACGAATCATGGCTGCCGCGCCGCAGACACGGATCTGGCAGCAGGTCGACGCGGCCGCCGCGGGACGTTCGTGGATCGAAGGCTATTTCGTGCCGCGCGGCTTCACGGTCGTGTATGCGGACTCGCTCGGCACGGCCGGTTCGGACGGCTGCCCGACGATCCTGACGCGCGACGAATCGGTTGCGATGGCGTCGGTGATTCGCTGGCTCGGGCACGGCGCGGTCGCGAAAGACGCGAACGGCAAGCCTATCGTCGCGAGCTGGTCGACGGGCCACGTCGGCATGTACGGCGTATCGTACGACGGCACGCTGCCGAAGATGGTCGCGAGCCTGCGCACGCGCGGGCTCGACGCGATCGTGCCCGTCGCAGGGCTGTCGAACATGTACGGCTACTACCGCTCGGGCGGGCTCGTGCGCGCGCCGGACGGCTATCAGGGCGAGGACGTCGACGTCTACATCAAGGCGCTGCTGACGAATCCGCATCCGGAGCGCTGCACGCACCTGATCGACGAGGCGCTGCAGAAAGAGGATCGCAAGACGGGCGATTATTCGGCGTTCTGGGCCGCGCGCGAGATTCCGAGCGCGTTAGCGGTCGCGCCCGCGCTCGTTGCACAGGGACTTGCCGACGACAACGTCAGGACCGATCAGTCGACGTCGTGGTATCTCGCGATGCGGCGCCAGGGCGTGCCCGCGCAGTTGTGGCTGCACCGCGCGCGCCACACCGATCCGACCCGCGTGCCCGCGATGGCCGACGCATGGATCGCGCAGGTGAACCGCTGGTTCACGCGCTATCTGCTTGGCTACGGCAACGGCGTCGAGCGTAGCCCGGGCGCGGTGATCGAGCAGGGGGACGGCACGCTGCTGAAGGAGGCGAGCTGGCCTGCACGCGGCGCGGCGCGGGTCACGTATTTCGCGGGCGGCGACGGCGCGGGCACCGGCACGCTGCTGCGCGAGCCGACGAGCGGTCCGCTCGTGAAGTTCGCCGACGATGCGCGAATTACCGCGCTCACGCTGGCGAACGCGAGCACGGGCGAGCATCGCAGCCGCTTCGAGACGGCGCCGGTCGCGAGCGCGACGCGGATCTCGGGCAGCGTGACCGCGCGCGTCCGCCTGACGTTCTCTGCGACCGCGAACGTGACCGCGCTATTGGTCGATCGCGCGCCGGACGGCAGCGCGACGATCGTCACCCGCGCATGGACCGATCCGCGCAACCGCCTGTCGAACTGGCTTTCGGAGCCGGTGCTGGCCGGCATGCCGTACGATCTGCGCCTGACGTTCATGCCGCGCGACTACAGGCTCGAAGCGGGGCATCGGCTCGGGCTCGTCGTGCTGTCGAGCGACAACGAGGCGACGCTGCGGCCGACGCCGGGTACCGAGCTGACGCTCGATCCGGCCGGAACGTCGGTGACGGTGCCGCAGCTTCCGGCTTGACGGGAAGCGTATGGCGGCGAGCGGTACGCGATGCGCGTGCCGCTTGAACGAGACTTCGCCGCGAATGTCGCGCTCGCGGCGAAGTCGTTCGAGGCATTGTTTCGGAAGGCGAACGAAGCCGAATGCTTGCGGACGGTCAGTGTTTTGTCTGCCGATGTCCTTCGGGCGAAGGCAGCAGTTCGGCCACTTTGCCGCGCAGCACGGGCAGCACGTCGGTGACGAACCACGGATGCCGCTTGAGCCAGCCCTGATTGCGCGGCGACGGATGCGGCAGCGGAATGAACTCGGGCGCGTACTCGGCACCCGCGCGAACCGTTTCGGTAACCGAAGGTTTGCGGCGCGCGCCGAGGAAGTGTCGCTGCGCATATTGCCCGATCAGCAGCGTCAACCGGATATCGGGCAGTTCGCTCAGCAATCTGTCGAGCCAAAGCGGCGCGCATTCCGGACGCGGCGGGTTATCGCCGCTCGCGCCGCGCCCCGGATAGCAGAAACCCATCGGGACGATCGCGAACAGCGATTCGTCGTAGAACGCCGCATCGTCGACGTTCAGCCATTCCCTCAATCGCTTGCCGCTCGCGTCGTCCCAAGGAATGCCGGACGCATGGACGCGCGCGCCGGGCGCTTGTCCGACGATCAGAATACGTGCGTGCGGATGCGCGCGCACGACCGGCCGCGGTCCGCACGGCAAGTGCGACGCGCAGACGGTGCATGCGCGAATCTCACGGAGGAGGCCGTCGAGGGTGGCGTGTCGCGTCGGCGTCGAGCGTGCGGTCGCGTGGGGCGGCGGCGAATCGTTTCGTTTCGATGACATTGGCCGTCATTATGCCGCCGATTCGCCGCATTCGTTCGGTCCCGTTTCAAACGTTTGAAGCGTATGCGCGCGGGCAAACCCGATGCACATCGACGCGCGAAACTGATAGGGTGACGCACGGACCCGTCGCGACGCCGCGCCGCGCCGCGACGGCGCACGGATTCGACGAGCGGACGCGGATTCGCATCGACGCCGTACCGTCTGCACGAGACGGACGCGCGGCGCTCACGCGTCCACAATGCATCGGAAACGGTTGCGCGGCAATCGCCGGCAACGAAAGGAATCCTCTATGAACACTGCATCCGCCGCCAACGTCGAACCGGCCGAATGGAAACTCCGCTGCGATCTGGCGGCCTGCTATCGCCTCGTCGCGATGCACGGCTGGGACGATCTGATTTTCACGCACATCTCGGCGCGCCTGCCCGGCCCCGATCATCATTTCCTGATCAACCCGTACGGGATGATGTTCGAGGAGATCACCGCGTCGTCGCTCGTGAAGGTCGATCAGGCGGGCAACAAGGTCGACGATTCACAGTATCCGGTGAATCGCGCGGGCTTCGTGATTCACAGCGCGGTGCACGCCGCGCGCGAAGACGTGCAATGCGTGCTGCACACGCATACGCGCTCGGGCGTTGCCATCAGTGCGCAGCGTGGCGGCGTGCTGCCGATCTCGCAGCAATCGACGTTCGTGCTGAGTTCGCTCGCGTACCACGATTACGAGGGCGTCGCGCTGAAGGACGAAGAGAAGCCGCGTTTGCAGTCCGACCTCGGGCGTGCGACGTTCCTGATGTTGCGCAATCACGGATTGCTGACGGTCGGCCCATCGATTGCGGATGCGTTTCTCGCCATGTATCTGTTCGAGACGACGTGCCAGATTCAGATCGCCGCGCAACACGGCGGCGAATTGGTCGAGGTGCCACGCGAAATCGTCGCGACGAATGCCGAAGCGGCGACCGTGCAGACGGGCGGCCTGGGAGGCGCTTTCGTGTGGCCCGCGCTGATCCGCAAGCTCGAGCGTCGCGACGACAGCTACAAGACCTGAAGGCGAGTGATTGGATGCCGGTTGCGCTGGCGTGCGCCGATCCGGTCGGGCGCGTCGAGCGCGAATGCGAACTCGACGACAAAGGAGCGGCGCGCATTGCGCGCGCCGCCCAATGCCGGTCGTCGTGCGGACCGCTCACGACGCCTGCTTGCCATCCACGTTGACGAATCCCGGACCATAGAACACCGGCTTCGACAACTCGGTGTAAGTGCGCAGGTATCCGATCTCGTCCGGATACAACTCGGCGAGCTGCGCGTCGGCGTATTGCGCCGTCCCTTCCTTTTTTACCATCCGATGTTTTTGCGCCCGAACCCGATCATTGACATTCGAAGCGGCACGACTTCGGAAGTAGCGGGTTCTTGTGGTCTTGACATGAAACACGCAGACGAAAACGGCAAGCCCAATCCGGGCGCGTTGCGATGCCGGATCGGCGAAGACCATCGGTGCGACGGGGGCCGTCCGTCGGGCAGTCGATCGGAAAGGCGATCTGCCGCGAATACGGCGCGAATCGCGTTGCGTTTCGCGCTGGCCTTGCGGCCGCTTCCATGTATGGCGGTGTGACGCCGCTGGTGCCGTTAAGCATTCCACGTGCTCGAACGCAGCGACGACGGCGCGAGCGAGCGGCCGCGCGCGATGACGGCCGTCTTGCGCGGTATGTTCGCTTCAGGTTTGCATCATGGTTGCCACGATCACGTCGTGTACATTCGACGGACCGAAGGAGCGTTCGGTCCGTCGACGCTTCGTCAACGGCAATACAGTTCTTTTCGCCTTCGCGTCAAGCACGGCAATGCACTTCCACCGTCACGTGAGACAGATTCTCGAAGCGCTTCAGCAATCGATGATAGAAGCGCGGGTCGTGCGCCGGATCGCCTGTCGCGATGGACACCACAGCGCTCATGTGGCCGGGGCCCAGGCGCCAGACATGCAGATCGGTGACGTTGTCGCCGCCGCTTTCGATCGAGCGGCGCACGTTATCCGCGAGACGCCGGTCCGGATTCATGTCGAGCAGGATGCGGCCAGTGTCGCGCATCAGGCCGTACGACCAATTCGCGATCACGAGCGCGCCGATGATGCCCGCGAGCGGATCCATCCACATCCAGCCGAATGCGCGCGCGAGCACGAGCCCGACGATCGCGAGCACCGAGACAGCCGCATCCGCGATCACGTGTATGTAGGCGGACCGTATGTTGTGGTCGCGTACTGCAGCATCGTTCGGGCCGCCGTGATCATGATGATGCGGATGGTCATGCTCGACGAACGCTAGCGAATGCTCGACATCGTGCAGGCGCACGATCGCAGTGAACGCATGCGGCTCCGGGATCGTGTCGATCGATTCCAGATAGCCGCCGCGATTCGCCAGTTCGAATGTCTGCCGCGATCCGCCGGCGCGGACCGTCATGATGGACGCCTGCAAATCGCCGACGGCCGGCTGGCCCGCTGCGGGCTCGATCCGGAATACGGGCGGTACACCGTCCTCGAAGATCGATACGACGAAGGTGCCGTCGCGCAACGAGATCGTCTGCGCTTCATCGCCGTGTTCGCGGTCAGCGTCGTGATCGTGGCCATGAACATGCCCATGATGATGGCCGTGTCCGTGACCATGCCCGTGATGGTCGCCGCTCAGCAGCCACACGCTCGCGAGATTCACGAGCAGGCCCAGCACGGCGATCGGAATCGCTTCGTCGAAATGAATTGGAACGGGAGAGAGAAACCGAGCGACCGCCTCGTAGGCGATCAATAGCGCGATCATCGCGAGCACGATGGCGCTGGTGAAGCCGGCGAGGTCGCCGAGCTTGCCCGTGCCGAATACGAAGCGCGAGTCGTTCGCGTGCCTGCGCGCATACGTGTACGCGACCGCTGCGATCAGCATGGCGCCCGCGTGGGTCGACATATGCAGGCCGTCCGCGACCAGTGCCAGCGAGCCGAACAGCGTGCCGCCGACGATTTCCGCGACCATCATCACCGCGCACAGAGCGATGACGATCCAGGTCCTGCGTTCGTTCTGTTCGTGCGCGGCCCCGAGGAAAATATGGTCGTGCCCGGCGCCGAATGCGACGTCTTCGAATTCGCTCATCGATCGCTCCGTTTATTTGAAGTAGCTGTGGACCACGCCGATCAGCTGCTCGGTCGCGCTGCCTTCGTAGTTGTCGGGCGCGTCCGCGTCGACGAGATGCGTGCGGATGTGATCTTCGAGCACGACGGCCAGCAGGCCGTTCATCGCACCCCGGCAGCTCGTGATCCGCTGCAGCACCTCGTTGCAGCCGCATTCTTCCTCGAGCGCGCGCTCGATCGCTTCGACTTGCCCCTTGATGCGGCGCACGCGGTTCAGGAGCTTCTGTTTCTCTCGAATGGTGTGGCTCATCGCCTCCCCCCAAAATACTGGGGGGGAGTATATATCAATGCACAGTTTTGTATAGTGGGGGGGAGTATGCGAATTCGCGATGCCGCGAGCCGGACGCGCGGCGTATCGTTCAGCGAAGATCGGCTCGCTTTGCTGCGGCCATATGCCGCCGATCGTCGGGGTCGCATCACCGGCGCATCGGCATGGGAGGTCGACGTGCGACGACGCAGACGTATTGGAGATACTCGCCGATCGTCAGCGACGAGAGTGCATTATCAGGAAGAAAAAGCGACAAAGGCGCCAATGGCGCCCTTTGTCATCGACATCGTCCGTCGGAGACGGATCGATCAGCTCACCTTGCCGGCGGTCGTGTGCTTGCCGAGGTGGTGATGATGAGTCATGTGGGTCGACGCATGGTGTGTATGCGAGCGCCCCGGCGCGGTGCTCGCGCGGTCAGCCTGCGTATCCGAACGATCGGCTGCGCGAGAAAGACCTTTGTCGCGATCGCCGGAGTTGATGCTGTTCGAGTTCGTCATGCCCGAGCTGCTCATATGACCTGCCGACATGCCGCCCGTATTACCTCCGGCGCCACCCATGCCACCCATGCCACCCATGCCGCCGCCGTGGCCGCCGCCACCAGCGCCGCCGCCCGCCGCTTGCGCGACCGACGACATCAAGACGAACAGACCCGTAGCAGTCAATGCGACCAAACGAATACCTTTCATTTTTGCCTCTTCCTAAGCGTTGTTTGGGCAATTGAATTGTACGAACCGCATGTGTCACACAACGGCGGCGTTGTAATCAAAGGTAACCACGCGACGGACCGTCAGCGGCGCGGCGGTGGGCGATGACGAGAGCCGCGCGGATCTGGTGCGCGGCCCGGCATCGAGTGCATGCGAAGGCAAGGCGGACCGCGTTCTGCCAAGCGGAAGCACGCGTTACCGGTTGGTTACAAGCGCGCTGCATTCTCACGACGCGAGTGTCGCCGCGCGAGCGCCGATCAGTTTAGGGCAGAACCGGCGATCGCCGCTTTCATGAGCCCGTAGCGCGGCTTTTCTTGTGCGCTGCCCGTCAACAAACCGTAAGGGCCGCTGCGATCGTCATAGAGCTCGTACCAGTTGAAGCCGATGACGTTGTAGGCCGCCTTTGCCGCGACCAGCTCAGGAATCGTTTTCGCGATGTAGGCGGAGATCTGTGCGTCTGAGTTGTCCGTGTTCACGCCAATCTCGGTGACGATGATCGGCAAGTTGTAGCGCTCCTTCAGCCGTGCAAGCACGTTGTATCTGCCGGTCTTGCCGAGCGCGTTCTCGAAGTCGCCGCCGTTCGAATACCAGTGCCACTGGATCACGTCCGGCGTAATCTTCGGGTGCCCGGTCGTGCCATCGGGCTGTGTGCCCGTCATCAGACCGTCGAGGAAGCCGAAATGCAGCGCACCTGATGTCGCGTTCGCGATCAGCTTCGTCGTGCGATTCGTGTCGACCGAGCGCCAGCCGTCGAGCGCGCCCGTAAGCGCGCCACGCCAGATCGGAAAGGTTGAATTGTCGTAATCCGAAATATTGACACCGTCGCCCTGGATTGGCGCGTTGTGGCTGTCGAGATCGTACTCGTTGCCGAATTCCACCATCGGGATGCCGGCTAGCTTCTTCGCCGCGTAGGCGGAAAGCTTGTATGCGTACGCATAGGCGCTCGCCTCGGTCGGCTGCTGCCCGTTCAGCGAAGGATCGGCCCATGGGTGCGCTTCGATCATCGGCAGGACCGTGACGTTGGGGCCGAGGCCGGGAATGACCGTCGATGCGAGCGTGTTGACGTGATCCGGAATGTACACATCCTGCCGATAGACGTTCATGCCGAGTCCGGCAAGGTGGGCCGCCTGAGTCGCGAGCGGTATCGATGCATAGACGCCGCCGTCGACGTAATGTCCGTTCACGCCGAAGAACGGCAGCACCGAAGTGGTTTCCGAAGGCGAAGACGCGCCGGACGCGGGCGCGGATGTGCCCGTACCGGACGACGATGTCGACGAACCCGACGAACCCGACGAGCCGGACGAGCCGGACGAGCCGGACGTCGCCGACGCGCCGGAAGCGGGCACGACGACACCGTTCGTCGGCGCGACGGCGGCGGCGTTGACCTTGCCTTGATCTCCGCCGCCGCCGCAAGCGGAGAGCAACAGCGCGAGCAATGCAGCCCTCGCAGCCGGATAATTGATAGGAATACTAATGAATTGTGTCACGCTCATGGCGACCGCGGCTAGGCGTTTCATGGTGGGGTCCCCGAATAGAGAAACTTCTATTTTAGGTTAAATTGAGATAAAGCTATCTCAAAATTCCGACGCGATCGTTCTGAATGTTTGCGTTTGAGAGATAAATAGTGGCTTCGGGGCGGCTTTTCCCCACTCGGCGGAGGGTTCGGCGTATGTTCGAAACGCGGATCGATATGGCGAACGCCATTGCTCACGCAAGCGATGAGAGCCTTATGCGACGGGCTTTGGCCGCCGTGGCGCGTGACCGCGGTTCGTGTTGGGGACGTGCCGGAGAGCGCGTGCGACGCGCGTTTTTTCTATTGGGGTTCTTATTCGACTCGCGATCTATTCACGAAACGATCTTCGTCGTTGTAGCAAAGATACGAACGCTCGAACCAATAAAAAACCGGGAGTATGGAAGCTCCCGGTTTTTTCTGCGATTGCTTCTTCATATCGCATTGATTCGGAATCCGACGAGATCGGACTCACTGCCGTCAGTTTCGGGAGGTTTTCGCGACGGTTCCCTTTGCCATCCGGAACGTCTGCTTTGCTCGTGCCGGACGGGCGGTGCGCTGCGATTTCGCCCAACGCTTGGCGACATCGCGCCACCAGGCTTGCTGCGACGTCCGCGGGTGATCGGGCGGCGCAACGTATGCGTTGAAGATGTGGCCGGAGACTTTCGCGTCGACGCTGTCGAGGCGCTGCAGCGCCGTTTCGAGCTCCGCGGCGCGGGTCGTCCTGCCGCGCGAGACGAGCAGCACCGCATCGCAGTCCTGTGCAGCGATCGACAGCGTGTCGCTGTACGGCAGCACGGGCGGCGCGTCGACGATCACATAGTCATAGCGCGTGCGCAGCGTCGCGAGCAACTGCGAGAATTCGGCGCGTTCGAGCAGCTCGCCCGGATTCGATCCCGTGAGCGTGCCGGGCGTCATCACGGATAGCTTGCTCTTGCCGATCTTGATGATCGCCTTGTCGAGCGATTGCCCGCCTTCGAGCACGTTCGCGAGACCGATGCCGCCGCCGTTGCGGCCGACGCTGAGCGGATTGTGCGATCCGCCGCGCATGTCCGCGTCGACGAACAGCGCCGATGCGTTCACGTCGGCGAACAGATACGCGAGATTCGACGCGACGAAGCTGCTGCCGACGCCTGCGGTCGGGCCCGCGAACACCAGCACCTTGCCGCCGCTGCGGCCGTCGTGCGAGAACGCCGCGCGCAGGCTCGTGCGCAGCGCACGCAGCGCTTCGATGCCCGGATCGTTTGGATTTCGTGCGGCGAGCGGTTTCACCGTCGCGCGCGCGGCGCCGGTTCTGTCGTCGTCGAGCGCGAGCGCCGATGCCGAAGGGGCGACGACGGCGACGCAGGGAATGTCCGACACGTCTGCGATCGATTGCGGAGCGCTCAGCTCGTTGCGATAGCGCGCAAGCAGATACGCGGCGGCGAGGCCCGCGAACAGCCCGCCGAGCAGCGCGCCGAGAATCACGATGCCGCGTTGCGGCCACGCCTTCTTGTACGGCTTGTTCGCCCAATCGACGACACTCACGCCCGGCGTCGTGCTCGCGACGGCGATCTCGAGCTGCTGGGCATTGGTCAGCACGCTCGTATAGAGCTGCGTCGCGACCGACACTTGCCGCGACAGCCGGACGAATTCGCGCTGAGCGGTCGGCAGCTTGTTGGCCGCCGTCGTCGTCTGCTGAATCTCCTTCTTCACTTGATCGAGCTGCGTCTGCACGGTCTGATAGGTCGTGCTGCCCGGCAGGAAGCGCGCCTTCACGTTGTCGAGCGCGAGCTGCAGCACGGTCTGATGTTCGGACAACGAGTTCAGCCGGTTGATGAGCGCGATGCCTTGCTGGTCGACATCGATCGTGCCCGTCGTCGTGCGGTAGCGGTTGAGCGAATCTTCGGCTTTCTCGAGATCCTTCTTGAGACCGGGCAGGCGCGCGTGCAGCGAGTCGAGATTGCGCTGCGCTTTCTCTGCGCGATATGCGATGTCCCGCTGCAGGTAGACGCGCACGATCGCGTTGACCATCTCCTGTACGCGCTGCGGCGTGTCGGCTTGGTAGACGAGCTTCATCATCGACGGCTCTTCGAGCGTCGAATCGCGATTCGCCACGACCGTCTTCATCTTCTTCATCACGTCGTCGTAGACGAGCTGTGTCGGCTCCTTGACGATCGAGAACGCAATGCCGGAACGCGCGCGCAGCGTGTCGACGCGGATCTGGCCTGCTTGCGCCTGTTCGCCGTCCACGGCGACGCTGAACGGCACGGTCTGGCCGACCGCGCCGCGCGCGAGCAGGCGGTCTTTCTTGTCATAGAGCGTCCATTGGCCGTTTTCGCCCGCAACGAGCCGGAACTTGTCGCCGAGCGCGGCATCGGGCAACGAGAATTCGCCGAGCTTCAGCTTTTCGCCGCCCCACGCGAAGCCGGACATGCCGAGGAACGGCGACGCGAGCTTGTCGTCGTTCGCATGGCCTGACGCGAACAGGCGGCCGACGAACGGGAAATAGTCGAGCGTGCGGATGTCGAGGTTCGCGCCGATCTGTTCGATCGCAGTGCCGACGATCGCGCGCGACGTCAGCACTTCGCTCTCGTCGTTCGCGGACGGGCCGTTCGAGATCGTGCCGGACACGTCCGACAGCGCGCTGATCGACGATCCGGGCTTCGTCTGGATCCGCAATAGCGCTTCGGCGCGATACTGCGGCGTTGCGACGAGCGCATACAGGACGCCGAGCGCGAAGAACACGACGACGATCGTCGCAAAGAGCCGCCGGTGCCGCACGACGCTCCACCACAGGCCCGCGAGCCCGTCGTTTCTCTTTGCGTGCGGTACCGCCGAAATGGGTTGTGCTTTCAGATCCATCGTTGTTTCCCGTGATATGCGACGACGACCGCGATGCCGGCCGCCGCAATCCTCTCAATCAGTGCTCTTCATCGAGCGATCGAGCACGGTTCCGCGCGAGGGCGGGCGCCGGGCGCGACGCTCATGCTCCGATCGTGATGAATATCGGCCCTCGTGCCTCCGAGACGTCGAGTCGTCTGCGGCTGCCGACATCGAGCCCGGCGCCGTACATGTCGGTCACGACTGCGCCGGTCGGCAGCCGCGACAGGTCGACGCCGATCGCGTTGTCGTCGCCGTAGCACCAGACCACGTATTTCGTCGCACGTGCGGCGGTCAGCCTCAGCACCACGTAGCGCGCGTCCGAATCCTGAAAATACCGGGCGCGTTCGGCGTTCCTGGTGAACGAGAACAACTGGCGAACTGCAATGTATGCCGGCAGCCTTCCGTTGTCGGTGTCGAGGAGTCCAAAGTTGTGCTCCATGTTCTTGCGATCGCGGCCGTCGTCGCGAATGTCGTAGTACGACGTGAGCCCGATCTGCGAGATCCAGTTCGCTAGCAGCAGCCGTACTGCGTATCTCGCCTGGCGCTCGCGTGCGACGCTCGAATGGCCGTCTCCGATGTCGGCGACGTAGTTGTAGCCGTAGCTCGGATACGCCCATTCGGTCGCCCAGATCTGCGGCAGCGTGCGATATGCCGACAGGTCGCGCCGCAGCGCCGCATAGTCGGCAAACACCGTTTCCGGCTCGGTTTGCCGGTATGGGTGCACGCTGATCGCGTCGGGCGCCGGCTGCGCGCGGCTGGCGATGTCGCCGACCGCGCGGATGAACGTGCGGTTGACTTGCTGCACGCCGCCCGTCGCGACGATCGCGTCGGGATTCGCGGCCTTCACCGCTTGCACCGCCTGCTTTAGTACGTTCCGGTAAGCGGCGGGAGACGGCTCGCCGAGCCAGTAGGTCTTGTGGTCCTGCTCGTTCCACACTTCGAAGCGCACCGGCTTGCCCTTGAAGCGCTGCGCCGCCTTGAACACATACTGGCGGAACGCGGCAAGCTGGGCGGGTGTCGTCGGCGGCTGGTTCGGGCTGTGCAGATGATGCATGCCGCCGAGAATGAACAACGCACCGAGCCCGCGTGCGGACAGATTGGCGACGAGCGCGTCATACTTCGAGAAATCCCAGCCGTGCGGCGTGTCCACTGCCTCCCAGAACAGGTCCGCGCGGACGAACGAGAAACCGGCGTCTTTCACCGCATCGAGCAGCTTCGTATCGCCGATGTCGTGCACGGCGATGCCGGTGTTGTCGCGCGACGCCGCGAAGCCCGGCAGATCGGCGTATGCGCGTTTTGCGATGACGTTCGTGGTTGGGGTGCCGAGTACGACGGTAGTCGAGGCTCCAGCGAAGCCCGGTGCGGCGAGCACCGCGCTCGCAAGCGCGGCAAGCATTCGGCGGCGCTGGTTGGACGTGCGGTTCGTCATATCGTCGTTTCCTTCTTGGCGCATCGCGGCTTCAGCGCGCGATCGGCGCGCTCACGCCGGCACCGTATCGCAGCCGGTCGAATGCAATTCGCGCACTCGCGATGCGCGCACGCTGCGGCGCACGCAGACTGATCGAGCGCAGTGTCACGCCGAGGAACAGCAGGCAGCCGATCGTCTCGCAGATGTCCGTCGTCACGCCGCTCACGAGCAGGAAGCAAAGCATCAGCCAGACAGGCCGGTCGTATGCCGGCTGCGTGAGGATGAAGCGCACGAAAGCTGCGACGATCAGCACGGCGCCGATCACGCCGAAGTTCGCGACCGTGTAGAGCGCCATGTTGTCCGCGTAACCGACGTTGAAGCCGAAGTCGGCCGTGTAATAGCCGACCGCCGAGCCGAAGCCGCCCGGCCCGATGCCGAACCAGATCAGGTGCTCGCGCAGCAGCCCTTCGATCAGCAGCGGCCACGTATTGATGAAACGGTCCTGCATCGACGACAGCGAGCCCGAGCTGCCGACGTCCTGCGTGCTCGCGAGCGTGACGACCCAGCCGGCGATCGGCAGTGCGATCGTGAGCACGGTCGCCCAGATGCACACCGTTCGCAACGAGTGCGTGCGCAGCATGAAATGCAACGCGACGACGAACGCGAGCGCGACGAGCGTCGTCTTGTTCGTCGTCGCCCAGATGCCGGCCGCCGCCAACGCCAGCAGCATGGCGAGCGCGAGCCGCGAGCGCACGCGCGGAAAGATCCAGGTCGTCAGCAGTCCGATCATCAGCCCGGTCGTTGCGCTGCTGCGACCGAAGCCGGGCAGT
The DNA here is from genome assembly GCF_001522845.1 of Burkholderia sp. BDU5. Classification (NCBI taxonomy): domain Bacteria; kingdom Pseudomonadati; phylum Pseudomonadota; class Betaproteobacteria; order Burkholderiales; family Burkholderiaceae; genus Burkholderia; species Burkholderia sp. BDU5. Next base: position 25,015 of record NZ_LOWC01000051.1, read on the forward strand.
CGCGACGAGGTGCCGACGTACGACGATTTCGCGAGCTGCACGCTGACGCCGCCGATGTCGACGCTGCCGCCGACCCACGGCAGCTTGATGAAATAATTGAGCAGCACGCCGCCGATGCACAGCAGCGCGAGCGCGACGAACGCGCCGAGCATCCGGCGCGATTCGAGTTCTTCGAGTGCCTGCTGCGGTATGACGATTGCGAACAGCATCGGTGCGATCGTCCAGATCCAGAAGCCGACCGCGCTCAGGCCGACACCGTTCGCGAGCGACACGCATGTCTGTGCGGCGAGGTACGCGGCGATGAGCACGTGGCTCGCTTTCGGCCGCTGGACGATCGCGAGCCCGAGGCACGCGACCATCAGCGCCTTCGGCAGGTAGCCGAGCGCCGCGACGCCCGCGAGCGACGTGTAGTAGCGGATCGCGCCGGACAACACGTCGTTCGCAACTGCGATGACGAACGTTGCCGCCCAGAGTCTGTGTATCTTCGAGATACCTTGCATCGGTGCGTAATAGTCGAATGGCGAGTCGAACGGCTGGATCTTTCGGGCCGGCATCGTCGGGTTTCGAACGGTTGCGCGTGCCGTCTTCAATCAGCGAGCGATGCCGCAAAACCGCGGTCTCGGCTCAAGTCGTCTGACTCACTCGGGCCGCACGCCCGTGGACGCGTTCGCGCGGCCGGCCGTCGCTCCGACGGCTGGGTTGGCGGGAGGAGCCGCCGCCCGTGGGCGGCGGCGTCGGACAGGGATCGGCGCGCGAACCATGCATCTGCGTCGAAGGATAGCGTCGCCGTCCGGCGGGGAAAGTACGACAGCCCACACTACGCAGATGGGGCGGAAGGCGGGGAAACGGCGTTGACCGCGGTAAAAATAGGGGAAGACGGTGGGCGGCGGCGCGCGCTTGGCGGAAGGCCGCGCGCGACGATGCTGGCGGTGCGGACCGCGGCCGGGGGGGGCGTTCGCGGGCGGGGAGGCACGCGAACGATGCCGGGGATGCGCCGGCGCGATCATGCGCGGGGGTCCCGATTTTGGGCCCGGACGATGCGTGAATGTAGGGAACCGCTGGTGCGTCTGTTCTTATTTGGATAAGTAATCTCGAAATGCCCGTATTTCGGATGCCAAATCAGCAATGCGGTTGCTGGAAGTCATCGAGCATTTCCATCACGCACGCCGCTCCTGCCCGACCAACCTCGCGAGCTTCGCGAACAACCCGTGCCGATCGATCCACTCGGCATACGCACGATATTCGGGATCGCGCATCAGATGCCGCTCCTCGGTCTTCGCGCGCAGCCAGTACAGCAGATTCACCGCGACGAGCGCCGTCGAATGCATGATCGCGAGGCGCCAGCCGAGCGGCTCGACGAACGGCACCGAGATCATCCAGTACGATAGGTTCTTGGCGAGATAGGCCGGATGTTTCGTGAACCGGTACGGGCCCGACGTGATGATGCCGCGATTCGTCAGGTTCGAGAAACGCAGTCCGAACGAAATCGTCGACAGTGCATAGCAGAACAGAAGTGCGACGATGACGCCGCCCCACACGAAGCGGACGACGGGCACGGACAGCAGCCAGTTGTCCCAGAACATCGATCCTTCGTAGCGGATGTAGTTGTTTCCGATCAGCGACCAGAACGGCTGATAGCAGATCAGCGCGGCGAGCCAGCCGAGCGTCGTCGGCTCGACGCTGCGCACGTGACTGTCGAGAAGGCGAAACGTGCATAGATAGCCGACTGCGCCGAACATCAGGTCCATCGTGTACGACAGGTCGTACATGAAACGGAACGTCGCGAGCGAGAACGGCGCGCTCGCCGCGCTCGCGAACGACGCGCCGATGCGGTTCGCATCGGTCGACAGATAGACGACCATCAGCGGCAGGAAGAACGCCTTCACGGCCCAGCCGGCGAGCATCTCGCGGATCGGCCGCCAATCGGCCGGGCGCTGTCCGCGGAACAGCCAGCGGCCCCATTCTAGATACGCGTCGTCGACATCGCGCTGGCGCCGGTCCATCCAGCAGAAATAGATCGGCGCGGCGAGCGCGATGTACGGCGCGAGCGTGCCGACGAGCGACCAGAACGGCTGGTAGAACGCGCCGTGGTATTCGGGCAGCAGCCAGTAGACGAGCGCGATGCCCGCATAGACCGACGCGAGCGCGGCGAGCCGCAGCGACACGCGCGCGACGCTGAGCGGCCGCAGCGCGCGGTTCGCGAGGCCGGCGCTCGGACGCAGATGGACGCGCGCGACGAACAGCTCATACGCGCCGATCGTCGCGATGATCGCGGCGCATGCGAGCAGGCTGCGCTCCGTGCCGGTCAGTGCGGCTGAGCCGCGCGACGCCCACAACGTGAAGAGCCCCGCCGCGATGCCGGCGAGGCCGATCGAAAATGGCGTTGCCGAATGCGGCGGCCGTTCTTGGGCGTTCGCGACGCTGTCGAGAGTGGATTGCATGTCATCCCCCCGTGTCATGACATGGACGGCGGGCGGCCGGGCGTTTGGAGTGGTTGGGCCCGGCCGCTGCGCCGTTCAGCTTGCTTGTCTGCTTACTTTCCGGTGACGCCGCCGAGCAGTCCGCCGATCAGGTTGGTCACGGGCGCGAGCAGGTTTGTCGTCGCCGAGCCGCTCGCGGTCGTGCTGCCGGTCAGGCTACCGACGACGCCCGTGACGGGCGCGGTCGTCGTCGAACCGGTGCTCGTCGTGGGCGACGTCGTCGCGACGGTGCCGTTCGCACTGATGGCGAGCGAGCCGACGAGGTTCGTGACGGGCGACAGCACGAGGTTGAGGCCGGACGTCGCGTTGCCGCCCGTCGAGCCCGACAGGCCGCCGAGCAGGCCGGTGACGGGCGCAAGCGGATTCGGCGTCGTGCCGGGCTGTGTCGCGCCTGCCGCGCCGGTCAGCGAGCCCGCGATGCTCGTGATCGGCGCGAGCGGATTGGACGAGCCGCCGGACAGGACGCCGGTGATCGGTGCAAGCGGATTGGTCGTGCCGCCGGTCAGCAGGCCGCCGACGCTCGTGACCGTGTTGCCAAGCTGGCTGACGACGCCGCCGACTGCCTGGACCACCTGGTTGTTGGTCGAGCCCGACACCTTCGCGCCGGCCGCGTTCAGACCGCTGCCGACGGTGGTCAGCAGATTGTTGACGGGTGCGCCGAGACCGGTGACCGCGCCGACCGTCTGCGTCGTGCCGGAGACGGCGTTCGTGATCGGGTTGATGATCGAACTCACGCCGGTTTCGAGCTGCTGGACGGGCGCGCTGGTGAGCACGTTGTTCAGGCCGGAGCCGACTTGGGTGACGGTGCTGCCGAGCGTGCCGACCGCGCCGCCGAGCGGCGACGTGACGGGCGCGAGCGGCGCGAGGGGGCCGGTGCCGATGCTCGTCACGACGCCGCCGAGCGACGAAACTGCGTTGCCGACATTCGAGACGACGCCGGACGTCGACGTGAGCGTCGGGCCGAGCGGGTTCGGCGACGTGCCGAGTGTGCCGAGGCCGGCGGCGGTGCCGTTGCCGAGCGTCTGGACGCCGTTGCCGAGCGAACTGACTGCGTTGCCGAGATCCGTGGTCGTCGCGCTGTTGACGCCAGGCACCGACGTGCCGGAGATCTGGTTGCCGGTGGCGGAGACGACCGTCCCCGTCGCGGTGATCAGATTGCCGGTTTGCGCGAGGATGTTGCCAAGCGGGGAGGAGGCGGTGCCCGACGTACCAGACGTACCAGACGTACCAGACGTACCAGACGTACCAGACGTACCAGACGTACCCGACGTACCCGACGTACCCGACGTACCCGACGTGCCGGAAGTACCCGACGTGCCGGAAGTACCCGACGTGCCGGAAGTACCCGAGGTACCGGAAGTACCCGAGGTACCGGAAGTACCCGAGGTACCGGAAGTACCCGACGTGCCGGAAGTACCCGACGTGCCGGAAGTACCCGACGTGCCGGA
>NZ_LOWC01000052.1:0-5875 GCF_001522845.1 Burkholderia sp. BDU5
GTGGCTTCCGACGTCGCGGCGAGATATTTCTCGATGTCCTGTCTCACGCTGCCTCCCGTATTGCATGCTGTCCGGCCGGCGCGACCTGACCGTCCTCGACCCAGAAAGCTTCGATGGCCTCCGGTAGGCCGCCGGGCGGCGTTTTCAGGCTCATGAACACGAGCGCCGTGTCGACCTGGTTGCTGTAGGCGAGATCGTCGAGCCAGTAGAGCAGGCGGTCGCGCTCCGGCCCGACCAGGACGTCGGCGCGATCGAGCACGAGCAGCTTCAGGCCCGAGAAGTGGCTGATCGCCGCGGCGATGTGCGCGTCGACGCGCCAGCGCTCCGATTCGGACAACAGGGCGTAGGCACGTCCGTCGGCGAAGATCTCCATCTCCGGCGTGATCGTCACGTCGGCCCATTCGGACATCTCGGCGAGCGCGACGAGGCGCTCGTTCATCGGCGTCAGCGCTTCGCTGAGCAGGTCGGCCGGGATGCCGTTCGGCGCGAGCGCGTCGGCGATCGCTTCATACGCGGCGACGTCTTCGTGCAGCGCGGCGGCCTGCTTCGCCAGATCGGCGGCGCCGGCGGCGCGTCGTTCGATTTCGCGAAGCGTCGCGATGTCGGTGTCGAGCTGCTTTCGGCGGCGTTGGAGGTCGGCAAGTTCGGAGCGCGCGGCGTCGCCGCTCTCGCGTGCGGCGGCCGCGCCGCTGTCCTCCGCGTCGTCTTCGAGCGCGCGCAGCTGCGTCGCGGCCGAATCTGCCGCTTCGACGTCGCGTTTGCGATTCGCGGCCGCGTTTTGCAGCGTTTTCAGGCCTTGCTCGTACTCGGGTAGCTTCGCAGCTGCGTCGGCATCGCGCGCACCGGCTGCGGCCGCCGCCGACAGCACGCCGTTGAGGTAGCGCAGGAGCGCGCCGCATTCAGGGCACGTACATTCGGTACCGGCCGGCGCCGCGCCGGCGAGCACACGAAGCGCTTCGACCTTGGGCAGGAATTCGGCGACCTGCTCGTCGGCAAGCTGCGCGAGCTCGACCGCCCTCGCGTAACCGCCGGCGCGCGCGCGCAGGTCGGCGATTTTCGACGCACGCGCGCGTGCCGCCGTGTCCGCCGCGTCGGCCGCGCCGATCTGCTGCTGCAGCTCGCCGATCCGGTCGTCGAGCGCCGCGCGATCGCCCGTGAGCTTCCGCAACGCTGCTTCATCGAACTCGACCGCCGCCGGCCGCCACGTCGCTCCCTTCTGGCTGCCGTACGTCTCGCCGGTCGCGCTGCGCCAGGACTGCTTCGCGCCGCGCGCGCGGTCCGCCGCTTCCTTGTGCGCCGCGTCGAAGTCGGCGCGCAGCATCGGCGTGATCGCCGCGAGCCGCGCGGCGGCCGGCGCCGGCAGCGCGTCGGCGCGCAGGCCGAGCTTGTCCAGCAGCCGCGCGCGCATTTCGTCGAGGCCGATCTTCACGCCCATCAGGTCGTAGAGGAACGCGCGGCGCTCGGTCGCCGTCATGTGCGCGAAGCGCTGCGCGTCGAGCACCAGCGGCAGGCGCGGGTCCTCTGCGATTTCGCGCTTGATCTTGCCGGCGGGCAGGGCGACGCTGTTCGCGTGCTCGCCGCACGCGACGACGATCTGGCCGGTGTCCGCGCCCTCGGTGACCAGCGAACCGTATTCCTTCTTCAGGGCGACGCGGACCGTGTCGCCGGTGAGGGCCATGCGAACGGCTTCCTGCAGGCTGCTCTTGCCGGCGCCGTTCGGGCCGACGAAGAGGGCGACCGGTTTCGAGAGCCGCACGTCGGCCGTGCGGATCCCGAGCACGTTCGAGACGTAGACATCGGTGATCTTCATGTTCTGCTCCAGTTAATCGGCGCTGATCGGCGCGCGGGCGCGGCGGCCGGCCGGCGCAGTCGCTTGGGCGGCCGGCGCGCCGCTGGCCGCCTTTTCAGCGTCTGCAGTGATCGCGCGCATGCGCGCCGAGGCGTGGGCGTTCAGCTCGGCTTTCGCGGTTTCGTCCGGCACGCCGGCGATCGCGCTGCGCGCCAGGTCGAGATCCTCGGGGGTCTTGGCGGAATCGATGTCCTCGCGGATACCACGCACCAGTCCGCTGACATCGAAGTCGAAGCCACCTCGATTGCCGTCTTCGCCATCTTCAGGTTCGTCCTGATCGTCGACCAGATCGGCTTGCACGACTGCCAGCGGCGGAGCGTCTTCGCTTGACTCTGCGGCGGCGCCGGTCTGCGTCGGCGCGCCGCGCGAGACTTCCTCGGCAGGCTGCACGCGGCCGGTGCGGAGTTCGTCGAGCGTCGCGCGATTCACCGAGTAGGTGCCGTCCTCGTGCACGTCGACGATGTCGGCGGCTTCCTCGACCGTCATCAGGCCCATCAGCAGCTCGGGCGCGTACAGCTTCCCGAAGAACGACGCGGTGCGGTAGCGCAGCATGACTTCGTCCATCGTCTGCCACTTGCTGCCGTTCTTCGTGTACCAGCCTTCCTTGACGGCCATCTCGATCGAAACGGCCGGCGACTCGATGCGCTCGCCGGTTTCCTTCTCGATCGCCCACGCCACGCAGACCTTGTCGACGATCGGCACGCGCTTCGTGACCGTGCTGCGGTTGCCGTTTTCCCAGACCGTTTCGACGCGTTCGACAGTCTTCTCGCCGAGCACCTTGATGTCGAAGCGCAGGGGCGAGAAGCGACCACAGCCGTTCACTGCGGCGATGATCCACTGCGACGACCAGGACGGCCGGCCCTCGACGATGTACAGGTTCTGCATCACCATCAGCGGATCGGCGCCCATGCGTTGTGCCATGTTCAGCGCGACGACGGCGTTCGCGAGGGCGTTCGGGTTCTCGCGCGATTCCTTCACGTTGCCGTACTTGTCGAGCTTCTCGATGACCTTGCGATACGCGGCAGGCACGAGCGTCGACGACGCGAGCAGGTTCGCCGCGCGCTGCATCAGCTCAAACGACTGCAGCGATCCGAAGCCGGGCGCGACGGCGGGCATGCTGGCCTCGCGGGGCAGCGGCGAGCGGATGGATTCCAGGGTGGTAGGGGTGCTCATTGAGAGTTCCTCGCTTTGCGATTGCGTTGATAGGCGGCTGCACAGGCCTTGTGGTAGTGCTTGCCCTGCGTATTCATGGTCATGGCGGCCGGCACGTCGTATTGGCTGCAGTAGATGCACCGACGTGATGTTGGATTGCCGGTCGCCGCGAGTGCGTCTTCCCGTGCGTGAATGAGGCGGTGGTACGCGTCGGTACAGATCAGAAGGTTTTCCGGCCGGTTATCTGTCCGCACACCGTTTATGTGATGCACAACTTCGCCACGCTTCAGCGGACGCCCGAGTGCTGCCTCTGCAACGAGCCGATGCTGAAGTTGAAAGCGCCCCGATCCGCGAACGCGGACGTAACCGTCCTTATCGATGACCGTGCCGCCCTTGTAGGAGGCCGAATCTTCGCCAGTGGGCATACGACCGGTCCGACGAGTAATGTGCTCAGTCATGGAACTGGCACGTCCCGTACCGGGGGCAGTATTTTCGGTCGCAAAGGAGCGACTTCGGATTGGGAAAAAACCGACCGGAGCGGAACATGTCGGCCGCAAACTGGATCAGCCCGGGCTCGTCCTCGGTGCCGAGCATCACGCGCTTCGCGTTCGCGATTGGTGCGGTCGAGACCTCGGGCGTGCCCTTCGTCTTCAGGCCGATGATCTCGGCGGTATCGCCGATCTGCTCACCGGTCGTGTGCTCGTACAGCAGCTCGTACGTGCCGATCTGCGGGCCGTGCCCCTTCGTGACAGCGACGCCCTGCGCGACAGCCTTCGATCCGCTCTTCAGGTCGGCGATGCCCGGGCCGAGCGCCGTGCGACGGACACGTGCGCGGTCCATCGTGCCGGTGAGGCGGATCACGATCCCACCGCCACAGTCGATGTCGAGCGGCTTCGTCTCCATCTCGACCGCGACGAAGTCGTAGCGCGGCGCGATTTCGAGGCAGTACTTCGTCGTGAGCGAGATGCCGATCCGCTCGGCTTCCTTCAGGTTGAGATCGTCGCTCGCCGGGTTGTACTCGTTCGACGGGTCGTGCAGCTTGTCGATGAACGCGCCGGCCGCGTCGTCGACCGTCAGACCGGAGCCGTCGAGCACGCTCTGGTCGTATGCGGCCGTGCCGGCATGAATCGCGGTACCGAGTGCGGCGCGCAGGCCGACGACGTTGCGCATCTTCAGGAGGTGGATGCCCTCCCACCGATAGGCGCATTCGAAAAGCGCGCCCCAGCTCGAGGCGCGAACCGCATAGACGGAGTCGGTCATGCCGCACCTTCGGCACCAGGCTGCTCGGCCACCGGCATCTTCTCGATGCACTCGTACGGGAAGCGGTCGGGGAACGGTTTGATGTGCTTGTAGAGGTGCGATCCGATCGAGTCAGCCGTCTTCAGCGCGTCGAAATTCGCCTGCGTGAATTGCGAGTAGTGGTAGAGCGACGTCGGCTCGCCGGTGCGGCCCTTGAAGCGGACCGCGAGCGTCTCGGTTTCGGCGTCGTAGCCGATGCTGTGGATCTGCGACGACTCGACGGGTTGGGTGTCGATGGTTTTCATCTCGTGGTGCTCCTGGGACGACGATGGTGGGACGCGAATGGCGAGCGCGCGCGGCGCTGCAGCGTCGGAATTCGATATGTGTGGTGGAGACGACGCCCTCCTTGGATGCGGGCGCGGCACGGGAGGCGAACTACAGAATTCCCCAGTGCTTCGTGAGGCTGTCGACGGCGACTGCGAGAAGCGCGACTGCAACGAGGATCGCGACGACGAGCGCGCGTGCGGCGCGCGGGTGCCGGCGCTCGAACAGGTCGGCGTGGTCGGTGAAGCGGCTCACGTGGACCTCACGATTGAGGAGACAGCCGATCCGTCGGCGTTCAGGCGCGCCAGCACGAGCGTGCAGACTGCAGCGATCGCGAGCGCCGCAAGGTATCCGGCTATGGGATTCCATTCGTGAATCCGGTCGAGTAGCGCGCCAAGGTAATCGAAGGGCGTCATCGGAGACTCCTGAGGTACGGGCCGGCGAGGTCGACGCCGTACCAGAGCGCGCCGACCACGGCGCCGAAGGCCATTGCCCAGATGGCGCCCTCGATCACGTAGCGCATGCGCGGGCCGCGCGCGGCGGCGCGCAGCAGTGCGTTGTCCGCCGCCGGGCGGTGGAGGGTGAGGGCGCGCATCAATGACCCCTCCGCAGGTTTCGCTCCGCGTACGTCGCGACGTTGTGCTTTGTCCGGTCGAGGATCTGCTGAGCGATCGTCTCGCTGCCGACCATGGCGATGCCGAGTGCCGCCTTGCTGATCAGCATCTCGATTACCTTCGCGAGCGCGGCCGGATTGCCGAACGCACCACAGTCGCGCACGTAATCGGCGATCAGCTTTTCGGCGAGATCCCCGCACTGGGCGGGGGACTTGAGATTGCTCATCAATCGACTCCAGCAATGGTGATGTGCCGCACCGGCTCCGGCGCACGGTCGCCGCCCTTCGCGAGCGCGGCGTCGACGATCGCGCGGATGCCCGACGTGAGCACGGTTTTCGAGGCGACGAGGTGGAGGGCATCGAAGGCCTCGGACGCGAAGCGAAGATGCGCTTCGAGCTCGAGATCGGCGGCGAGGGTCCGCGCGTACGCGTCGGCCGACTCGGTAGCCGTGCAATCCGAACCCAGCTCGCCGTATTCGAAGCTGGCCGTGGCTCGCGCGGTCGCCAGCTCGATTGCGCGTCGGAGCCATGCTTGGCCGGTCGTGTGCCTGGTTTGCTCCATGTCAGGCCTCCCGCGCGCGAAGCATGGCGTCGGCGATGGCGTAGCACTCCGCAGCGAGCTCCGGCGCATACTCCGATGAACCTCGCTGACTGGACGTATGCAGAAACCACGGCGTTCGGAGAACGGCGGCGATCGC
>NZ_LOWC01000053.1:0-298917 GCF_001522845.1 Burkholderia sp. BDU5
CTACCGCGGCGCCGTCAGATAAAAAACTGGGGAAAATTACTTCGACGAAAGTGGGGAGTATCTATCCGACGCTGACAGGGGCCAGAGGGCTGCAGCGATGTACAGCCTGATCGGCACGTGCAAGCTGAACGGGATCAACCCGCGCGCTTACCTCGAATATGTGCTGACCCATATCGCTGACCACCCCATTAACCGCATCGACGAATTACTACCGTGGAACGTGGCAAGTAAGCTGCCAGGCAAGCCTTGCCCGCCTGCCTCCACGGGCTGATTGCCAGCGGGCGAACCCGAGCGACCGATACCCAATCATGCCTCACGTGCGCGTCGCATTGCGAACGGCCTTCGCGAGGTGCTTACTTTATACACGACCTCTTGGAAGGCGAAATTTCAGGAGAAGCTCAGCCTATTCGACATCCGGCCTCGAAAATTTTTGTTCTTTCCAAGCGTAAAATCGCCAAATCGACAAAAATCAGCGCGATAAAACATGAATCCCATCGCACAATTCGCTCGAGCCGTTTGTCCGCACGATTGTCCCGATACGTGCGCCATTCGTGTCACGGTCGAGAACGGTAAAGCCACCAAAATTGCTGGCGACCCCAATCATCCGCCGACGCAAGGCGTTCTCTGCACGAAAGTGAGCAGATATGCGGATCGTGTCCATCATCCGGAGCGGCTGACGATGCCGCTCAAGCGAGTCGGACGGAAAGGAGAGGGGCGATTCGAGCCGATCAGTTGGGACGAGGCGAACCGACTGGCGGCGGAGCGGCTCGCGGAAATTGCCCGCCGAGCTCCGGAAGCCATCGTCCCCTACAGCTATGCGGGAACAATGGGACTGATCCAGGGGGAGAGCATCGCGCAGCGCTTCTTCAACATGCTCGGTGCGTCGCGTCTCGAAAGAACGATTTGCTCGGCGGCCGGCGCCGCGGGGCTGCGTTATACGTACGGCGCCAGCGTCGGGATGCATTTCGAATTCTTCGAAGAAAGCGAATTGATCCTGATCTGGGGTGGGAATCCGATTGCCTCGAATCTTCACTTCTGGACGCGCGCTCAAGAAGCCAAGCGACGCGGCGCACGCTTGATCGCAATCGATCCGTACCGGTCGCTGACGGCGGAGAAATGCCATCAGCACATCGCACTGAAGCCGGGTACGGATGGCGCGTTTGCGCTCGGAATGATGTATGTGCTGATCAACGAGAACCTCCTCGATCAGAACTATATCCGCGACCATACGCTCGGTTTCGATGCGTTGAAGGCGCGCGCGATGACTTTTCCACCCGAACGCGCGGCCGACATCTGCGGCGTGACGGCTGAATTGATCGTCGAACTGGCTCGCCTTTACGGGCACACACGCAAGGCGTCGATCCGTCTTAATTACGGCATGCAGCGTGTGCGCGGCGGCGGCAATGCGGTTCGCGCAATCGCCAGCTTGCCCGCGCTAACCGGAGCGTGGCGCGACCGTGCGGGCGGGCTGCTCCTGTCCTCGTCCGAATGGGCACCGGTCGATGCAGTCGCACTCGGGCGCCCCGATTTGCTGCCCGATTGGCCGAATAAGCTGCCACGATCGATCAATATGAATACAATTGGCGACGCGTTGCTGCATCCCGGCGATGCGGATTTCGGGCCGAAGGTCGAGGCGATCATCGTCTACAACTCGAATCCGGTCGCGGTTGCGCCCGACTCGGAGAAGGTCGCCGCCGGCTTCGCGCGGGAAGACCTGTTCACGATCGTTTTGGAGCAGTTCAAGACAGATACCGCCGATTACGCCGATCTTTTGCTGCCGGCCACGACTCAGCTCGAGCATCTCGACGTCCATAAATCGTACGGTCACACCTACGTGATGGCGAACTTGCCATCGATTGCGCCGATCGGCGAAGCGCGGCCGAACACGGAAATTTTCCGCGGCATCGCACGCAGCATGGAGTTCGACGAGCCCGCGCTCTACGACGACGATGAAGCGCTCGCGAAGGCGTCGCTACGCTGGGACGATTCGTCGCTGCAAAGCGACTGGGACACGCTCAAGCAAGCCGGCTGGCTCAAGCTGAAGCTCGCCGACGCGCCGTTCGCAAACGGCGGCTTTCGGACGCCGTCCGGAAAGTGCGAGTTCTACAGCAAGCGTCTCGCCGAAATGGGGCTCGATCCATTGCCGGACTACCTGCCGCCGTATGAATCGGCGGACGGCGCGCCCGAACTGGCCGCCCGCTATCCGCTTGCGATGATCTCGCCACCTGCGCGTCATTTCCTGAACAGCACGTTCGTCAACGTTGCGAGCCTGCGCGCGACGGAGGGCGAGCCGCACCTCGACATCCATCCGGCCGATGCCGCGCAGCGCGGCATCGCCGACGGCGACGCGGTGCGAATCTTCAACGACCGCGGCTCGCTGCGCGCAATGGCTCGCGTGACCGACCGCGCGCGGGAAGGGCTCGTCGTCGGCCTGTCTATCTGGTGGAAGAAGCTCGCGCCGGACGGGCGCAATGCGAATCAAGTGACGAGCCAGGCGCTGACCGATCTCGGCCGCGGCGCGACGTTCTACGATTGCCTGGTCGAGGTCGAGCGAGGGTGACGCGGTTCGCCGGCTGGCGCCCGGATATCGTTACCGGAGTTGGAAAGGAGTGTCTAACCCGGTTGTATCGAAGGGGCCGACCCGTTACGATGCCATTTTTTAGCACGACCATTCGAAAATCAATGAGGAGACGCGCCGCATGGACAGAATTTGGCTGAAATCGTATCCGCCCGGCGTCCCGGCCGAAATTGACGCGTCCCAGTATTCGTCCGTCCCCGATCTGCTCGACGAGAGCTTTCGTCTTTATCGGGACCAGAAGGCGTTCATCTGTATGGGCAAGGCGATCACGTACAGCGAGCTGGATACGCTGTCGCGCAAGCTCGGCGCGTGGCTCCAGTTCCGCGGCCTGTCGCGCGGCGCGCGGGTCGCGATCATGATGCCGAACGTGCTGCAATATCCGGTGGCGATCGCCGCCGTACTGCGCGCGGGCTACACGGTCGTCAACGTCAATCCGCTCTACACGCCACGCGAACTCGAGCATCAGTTGAAGGACAGCGGCGCCGAGGCGATCATGATCCTCGAGAACTTCGCGACGACGCTGCAGTCGGTGATCGCAAAGACGTCGGTCAAGCATGTCGTCGTCGCCTCGATGGGCGATCTGCTCGGCATGAAGGGCGTCCTCGTCGACTACGTCGTGCGCCGCGTGAAGAAGATGGTGCCAGCATGGAGCCTGCCGTCGTACACGCGCTTCAACGCGGCGCTTGCCGCGGGTGGCCGGCAAACCTTCAAGCCGGCGAAGCCGGGACCCGACGACGTTGCCTTCCTCCAGTACACGGGCGGTACGACCGGCGTCGCGAAGGGCGCGACGCTGCTTCATCGCAACATTGTGTCGAATGTGCTGCAGGCGCAGGCTTGGCACGAGCCGGCGCACGCGAAACGGTCGGAAGTGAAGCAGTTCATTACCGTGATCGCGCTGCCGCTTTATCACGTGTTCGCGCTGACGGTCTGCGGGCTGCTGACGCTGCGCACGGGCGGCACCGGGATCCTGATCCCGAATCCCCGCGACATCGCTGGCATGATCAAGGAACTGAAGGGCTACCAGATCACCACGATCCCGGCCGTCAACACACTCTACAACGCGCTGCTGAACCATCCGGATTTCGATCAGCTCGACTTCTCGAAGCTCGCGGTCGCCAATGGTGGCGGGATGGCGATCCAGGAAAGCGTCGCGAAGCGTTGGTACGAGAAGACGAAGACGCCGATCGTCGAAGGCTACGGCTTGTCCGAGACATCGCCCGTCGCGACTTGCAACCCGGTCACTGCGACCGAATATAGCGGCACGATCGGCCTGCCGTTGCCGTCGACCGAAATCGCGATTCGCGACGACGCGGGCGACGACGTGGCGCTCGGTCAGCCCGGCGAGATTTGCATCCGCGGTCCGCAGGTGATGGCGGGCTACTGGAACCGCCCGGACGAAACCGAGAAGGTCATGATGCCGGACGGCTTCTTCAAGACGGGCGACGTCGGCGTGATGGACGAGCGCGGATACGTGAAGATCGTCGATCGTAAGAAGGACATGATTCTCGTGTCCGGCTTCAACGTCTATCCGAACGAGGTCGAGGACGTCGTCGCGTCACACCCGGGCGTGTACGAAGTCGCGGCGGTCGGCGTGCCTGACGAGCATTCGGGCGAGGCAGTGAAGCTCTTTGTCGTGAAGAAGGATCCGGCGCTCACCGACAAGGACGTGCTCACCTATTGCAAGGACCGCCTCACCGGTTACAAGCGGCCGAAGTACGTCGAATTCCGCACCGATCTGCCGAAGACCAACGTTGGCAAGATCCTGCGTCGCGAGCTGCGCGACGGCAAGGCGTAACGCGCAGCCGTTGCCATCCGCTTCGGGCGGGGTGCCGTCGTCGTCCGGCTCGACGCCCCCGCGACGCGCAACGGCCTTGATTCGCTTGCTTCTTTCCTGCGCGAGCGGTTCCTCGGCTCCCCGGCAATTGCATCGATAAAAAAGGCGCCCGAGGGCGCCTTTTAAGTTACTGCAGAGAGTGTTACCCGCTTATTAGAACTTGTGGCGGATGCCGACGCGCGCAGTGAACTGGTTGCTGTTCGACGACGGCGTCAGGCCGTTGATCGCGGCGGTCGCCGGGCCGACCGTGTTGCCGTCGGCTTCGATCACGTTGCCCGAAGCATGCTGGTACACCCCGATCACGTAGACGTCGGTGCGCTTCGACAGGAAGTAGTCGACGCCGACTGAGCCTTGGTGATACTTGGCGGCCGACGAACCGGCGATCTTGCTGCCTTGCGTGTAGTCATACGCCGCGCCGGCGAGGAGCGCCGGGGTCAACTGATACTTGAAGTTGATTTCCGCGTTGTTGAACGTCGCGGTCTGGTTCGGGAACACCGTGCTCGCGAACTTCATGAACTTGATGTTCGAGTACGTGACGCCGACCGTCGCCGCGCCGAACGAGTAGGCGCCGCCCGCACCGATCACCTGGTACGTGTGGGCCGACGCGTAGCCAGCGTAGACCGGGGTCGTCACGGCAGCCGGCGTGCTCGACGTCGTGTTGTTGCCGAACAGGCCGCCAGCCGTCGACGGCGTGCGCGCGTTCAGGTAGCCGACGCCCAACACGAGCGGGCCGTTCGTGTAGCCGGCGCCGAGCGACCACGTCTGGTTGCGGCTGAAGTCGCCGGCGACGCCGCCGAAGCTGTACAGGCCGCCGAACGTAAGACCGCCGTAGTTCGCGCTCGTGAACTTGACTGCGTTGTTCACGCGATAGGCGTTGTTGAAGTTGTCGAGGTCGCCCGGGTGAGCGGCGATGTAGCCGCCCCACTGATCGCCCGCTTCAAGCGGACCGACGAAGTCGACGACGGAGTCGTACTGACGGCCGAGCGTGACGGTGCCGAAGCCGCTTGACAGGCCGACGTAGGCCTGACGGCCAAATTCGAGGCCGCCCTGGTTCAGCTTGCCAGAATTCACATCGAAGCCGTTTTCGAGGACGAACAGAGCCTTCAGGCCGCCGCCCAGGTCTTCCGTACCACGCAGGCCCCAGCGGCTACCTTGCATGACGCCGCTCGACAGGTTGTACAGGTGTTTGCCACCTGCGTTGGTGTTGATGTTGAAGCCTTCATCGATGATACCGTACAGCGTCACGCTGCTTTGCGCATGAGCCGCGCCAGCAAACGCGCTCAGCGCGACGAGCGCGAGAAGCGACTTTTTCATTAAAAGATCTCCAAGGATGACAAATTTATTGTGGCGGGGCCGGTGGTTGTTTTTGATGGCGATACCCGCTTGAACTTCGTATGAAGCCGCTCGTAATGTAGCAAAAGGACTTTTTGGGACAAAGAGAAAGCGCAGTGCGCGCGTTCCTCATGTTTCCTTTACGCAACAATGGTTAAAATCACGGGTTAACCGCTATTTTCGAGCGCTACCTTGGTGAGTAGCCGCAATAAAATTGTTACGAAATCCTTACGGCGTGCAATGTGCCCGCGCGGAGAAACGTGATGGTGTTTGACGAATTGATCAGTGAATTTGACCGGGGTCTGCGCTCCATTACGGGCGTGAGCCGGATGAGCCGCCCGGTGCCCGCGTCCGCCGCTGCGGCGCCCGCCGAGCTCACGGCTGCCGAGCGCAAGCATGCGGCAGGGCTGATGCGGGTGAATCACGTCGGCGAAGTGTGTGCGCAGGCGCTCTATCAGGCGCAGAAGCTCACGACGCCGTCGTCCGAATTGAAGGAGGTGTTCGAGCATGCCGCGCGCGAGGAAGAGGATCATCTCGCGTGGACCGCGCATCGTCTGAAGGAGCTCGATTCGCGGCCGAGCCTGCTGAATCCGCTGTGGTATGCGGGAGCGCTCGCGATCGGCGTCGTCGCCGGACGACTCGGCGACAAGGTGAGCTTGGGCTTCATGGCCGAGACGGAGCGCCAGGTCGAGAGCCATCTCGACAGCCATCTGTCGGAGTTGCCGGCGGCCGACGTCGAGTCGCGCGCGATCGTCGAGCAGATGCGCGCCGACGAGGTCAAGCACGGCAAGGCCGCGACCGACGCGGGCGGCATCGAGCTGCCGATGCCGGCGCGCATGCTGATGCGCGCCGCGTCGAAAGTCATGACAAGCACTGCATACTATCTATGAGACATACGCCGGGACGGCCGCACGCGCGGCGTCCCGGCAGACGACGGAAACCCGCCTCTTTTCCCGCGCCGTTCCCCCCGCCGAAATGCCTGCTGCCGCGCCCATCTGGGGCGCGCTTCTCATGTACCACATTCACAAGATGCACTAGCCCATTCATTTATAACGCTTTTTAGTATGAGGGTCAGTTTGAGGGGGTGAGCGTAAGTCCTTGTTCTGACTAACAAAATTCGTCAAAAAAACGAATGTCTCCCTTGACCGCCCATAGGCGTTCCTCTAAAGTGGGAGACAGTGTGAGAAAGTGTATTTTTGTGTGATTTGCCGGGTTTTTCCGGCTAGATTCGCAGCATTGGGCGGGTACTTCGGTGCCCTGATCGGGAGAGCGGAAAAGTGTTCCAAGGGGCGTCGGCGCTGACGCTCGATGCGAAAGGGCGGATGTCGGTGCCGTCTCGCTATCGCGAAGCGCTGCAAGGACAGGCAGAAGGACGGGTGACTGTGACCAAGCACCCGGACGGCTGCCTGTTGCTGTTTCCGCGCCCCGAGTGGGAGGTGTTCCGCGCGAAGATCGCTGCGCTGCCGATGGATGCGCATTGGTGGCGCCGTATTTTTCTCGGCAACGCGATGGATGTCGATCTCGACAGCGCGGGCCGGATTCTGGTGTCTCCCGAGCTGCGGATGGCGGCCGGGCTGGAAAAGGAAGTCATGTTGCTGGGAATGGGTAGTCACTTCGAGCTGTGGGACGCGCAGACCTACATCGCGAAGGAGCAGGCGGCGATGGCGCAGGGCATGCCCGACGCGCTGAAGAATTTCACGTTCTGATTGCGGTGACGGAGACGCCCGCGATGGGAAACGAATTGCAGCATCTCACGGTGCTGTTGGATGAAGCGGTCGATGCGCTCGTGACGCGGCCCGACGGCGTCTACGTCGACGGCACGTTCGGACGCGGCGGCCATAGTCGCGCGGTGCTCGGGCGCCTGGGCGCGGCGGGCCGGCTGATCGCGTTCGACAAGGATCCGCGCGCGATCGAGACGGCGAAGGGCATCGAGGATGCGCGCTTCGAGATCGTCCATGACAGCTTCGCGGCGTTGAAGGACGCGCTCGAAGCGCGTGGGGTAGGGCGAGTGTCCGGTGTGCTGCTGGACCTGGGCGTGTCGTCGCCGCAGGTCGACGACCCGGAGCGCGGCTTCAGTTTCCGCGCGAACGGTCCGCTCGACATGCGGATGGATCCGACGCGCGGCGAGTCGGCGGCGGAGTGGCTCGCACGGGCGTCGGTGCAGGAATTGACGGAGGTGATACGAGATTATGGGGAAGAACGGTTTGCTTTTCAGATTGCAAAGGCGATTGTTGCTCGCCGGGCAGAGTCCGACCGTCTCGGGCCTCTCGACAGCACGGGCGAGCTTGCCCAAATCGTGGGTCACGTCGTCAAGACCCGTGAGAAGGGCAAGGATCCGGCAACCCGCACCTTTCAAGCTATACGGATTCACGTCAATCAAGAGCTTGCGGACCTGCAAGTCGTTCTAGAGGCAGCACTGTCGTCGTTGGAGCAAGGGGGCCGGCTGGTGGTCATCAGCTTTCATTCGCTCGAGGATCGGATCGTCAAGCGATTCATGCAGACGCACGCCAGCGCGCCTGTGGTCGATCGCCGCTTGCCGATCCGCGCCGTCGACCTGCCCAGCCCGCCGCTCAAGCTGCTCGGTCGCAAGTTCCCGAGCGACGCGGAAGTCTTGGCCAATCCGCGTGCCCGTTCGGCGGTGATGCGCATCGCGGAGCGCGTCGCGCCATGAGCCGCCTCAACATCTTCCTGCTGATCATCGTGATGGGATGCGCGCTGTCGGTCGTCAATTCGACGAATCAGCAGCGGCAGATCTTCATTCAGTTGCAGCGCGCGCAATCGCAGGAGCATCAGCTCCAGCAGGACTACGCGCAGCTTCAATATCAACAGAGCGCACTGTCGAAGACGTCGCGCATCGAGCAGCTCGCGACGAGCTCGCTGAAGATGCAGTCGATCACGACAGGGCGCACGCAGTACCTCGCGCTTTCGCCTGGCGCGGCGAAGGCGGTCGACGCGCCGCTGCCGGCGTCCGCGGCATCGCAGGGGGGCGCGCGATGAAGCCCGCGTCGAAGCGCACGCAAGGCGTGAAGTTCGCATCGAGCCCGGTGCTGTCGGTCCATCTGCCGATGTGGCGCTCGAAGCTCGTCGTGTTCATGCTGTTCATGGCGTTCGTCGCGCTCGCCGTGCGCGCGTTCTGGATCCAGGGGCCCGGCAACGCGTTCTATCAGAAGCAGGGCGAAAGCCGCTATCAGCGCACGCTCGAATTGCCGGCGACGCGCGGCAAGATTCTCGATCGCAACGGTCTCGTGCTCGCGACGAGCCTGCCCGTGCGCGCGATCTGGGCGATTCCGGCCGACGTGCCCGACGACCTCGGCGCGGACAAGGTCGACGCGCTCGGCAAGCTGCTGGGGATGACGACGAAGGAGCTGAAGGCAAAGCTGTCGGAAGACAAGACATTCGTCTACGTGAAGCGCCAGGTGCCGCTCGACGTCGCCGACCAGGTCGCGAAGCTCGACATCCCCGGCGTCTATCAGCGCGGCGAATACAAGCGCTTCTATCCGGAAGGCGAAATCACCGCGCACCTGATCGGCTTCACGAACGTCGAGGACGAAGGGCAGGAGGGCGTCGAGCTCGCCGATCAGAAGCTGCTCGTCGGCACGCCGGGCAGCCGTCACGTGATCAAGGACCGCGTCGGGCACATCGTCGAGGACGTCGACGCGCAGGTGCCGCCGCACAACGGCAGCGACGTCGGCCTGTCGATCGACAGCAAGATCCAGTACATCACGTACACGAACCTGAAGGCGGCCGTCGAGAAGTTCCACGCGAAGGCGGGCGCGGCGATGGTGATCGACGTGCAGACGGGCGAGGTGCTGTCGCTCGTCAATTATCCGACGTATAACCCGAACGATCGCTCGCACCTGACGGGCGAGCAGCTACGCAACCGCGTGCTGACCGACGTGTTCGAGCCGGGCTCGATCATGAAGCCGTTCACGGTGTCGCTCGCGCTCGATTTGCATCGCGTGACGCCGAACACGCTCGTCGACACGGGCAACGGCCATTTCGTGCTCGACGGCGCGCCGATCACCGACGACTCGGGCTTCGGCACGCTGACGGTCGGCGGTGTGATCCAGAAGTCGAGCAACATCGGCGCGACGAAGATCGCGATGACGATGAAGCCCGAGGAAATGTGGAATATGTATACGAGCATCGGCCTCGGGCAGGCGCCGAAGGTCGGTTTCCCCGGCGCGGCCGCGGGCCGGCTGCGTCCGTGGAAAAACTGGCGGCGGATCGAGCAGGCGACGATGTCGTACGGCTACGGCCTGTCGGTGTCGCTGTTCCAGCTCGCGCGCGCGTACACCGCGATCGCGCACGACGGCGAGCTGATGCCCGTCACGATCTTCAAGACGAACGACGCGCAACCCGCGACCGGTCCGCGGATCTTCTCGCCGACGACGGCCCGCGAGGTACGCGCGATGCTCGAGTCCGTCGTGTCGCCGCAGGGTACGTCGCCGAACGCGGCGGTGCCGGGCTATCGCGTCGGCGGCAAGAGCGGCACCGCTTACAAGCAGGTCGGCCGCGGCTATGATCACAAGAAGTATCGCGCGTCGTTCGTCGGGATGGCGCCGATGCCGAATCCGCGCATCGTCGTCGCGGTGTCGGTCGACGAGCCGACGATGGGCGGCCACTTCGGCGGCCAGGTGTCAGGCCCCGTGTTCTCGGCGATCGCCGGCGATACGCTGCGCGCGCTGAACGTGCCGCCCAACATGCCGGTCAAGCAGCTCGTCGTGTCGGACGACACGGCGAGCGCCGCCGCCCCGCAGAAGCTGGCCGGCGCCGCGCCTGCAAAACACATGATCGTGTCGAGCACGACACACAACCGTCCTGGAGTAGTTCGATGAGCGCCGCGCGCAGTTCTCATCCGGCGCATCAACAGATCGCAGCCGCGCTCGCGTGGCTGCGCGCCCATGTCGCGTCCGGCGCGCAGTTGCACGCCGACACGCGCAGCCTGCAAGCGGGCGACGCGTTTGTCGCCTATGCGGTCGACGGCGCGGACAATCGTCCGTTCATTGCCGACGCGCTCGCGCGCGGCGCCGCCGCCGTGCTGTACCAACCCGAAGGTTTTGCGGCAGCCGGCCTCGATCCGGCGACGTCGCTCGCCGTGCCCGCGCTCGACGAACTCGCGGGCGAGATCGCGAGCGGCTGGTACGGCGATCCGAGCGACGCGCTCTTCGCGGTTGGCGTGACGGGCACGAACGGCAAGACCTCGTGCACGCAATGGATCGCCGCCGCGCTCTCCGCGCTGCATCAGCCGTGCGCGGTGATCGGCACGCTCGGCAGCGGAATGCCTGGCCAGCTCGTGCACACGGGCTTCACGACGCCCGACGCGCCGCAGCTGCAGCGCAGCCTCGCGCAGCTGCGCTGCGCGGGCGCGCAGGCGGTTGCAATGGAAGTGTCGTCGCACGCGCTGCATCAGGGGCGCGTGAACGGCACCGCGTTCGACGTCGCGGTATTCACGAACCTGACGCAGGACCACCTCGATTACCACCGCACGTTCGAAGCGTACGAGGCGGCGAAGACGAAACTCTTCGCATGGCGCGGGCTGCGCTTGGCGGTCGTTAATCGCGACGATCCGGCCGGCCGCCGCCTGCTCGCGAATCTCGCCGGGCGCGTGCGGACGATCGCATACGGAATCGACGCGCAGCCGGCTGCGTCCGATGCGGACCGTGAGCTCGTCGCGACGAGGGTCCGCGCGACCGCGACGGGCACCGCATTTCATCTGACTTCTTCGTGGGGAGACGCGGACGTCGAGGTCGGCACGCTCGGCACGTTCAACGTGAGCAATCTGCTCGCGGTGCTCGGCACGCTGCTCGCGGCCGACGTGCCGTTCGACGCTGCGCTCGCCGAAATCGAGAAGCTCGAATCGGTCAACGGCCGGATGCAGCGGCTGGGCGGGCGGCTGCAGAACGACGAGCCGCTCGTCGTCGTCGACTACGCGCACACGCCGGACGCGCTCGAGAAGACGCTCGACGCGCTGCGCCCGATCGCGCGCGCGCGCGGCGGCGAGCTTGTCTGCATGTTCGGCTGCGGCGGCGACCGCGACGCGACGAAACGTCCGCTGATGGGCGCAATCGCCGAGCGCCTCGCGGACAAGATCGTCGTGACGAGCGACAACCCGCGCAGCGAGGATCCGCAGAAGATCATCGACCAGATCGCCGCCGGCATGCAGGACGCCGCGCGGGCGCGCCGCATCGAGGACCGCGCGAGCGCGATCCTGCAGGCGGTGCGCGGCGCCGCGCGCGAGGACGTCGTGCTGCTTGCCGGCAAGGGACACGAGGCGACGCAGGAAATCATGGGCAAGAAGCGCGCGTTCTCCGATCAGGATCACGCGCGCCTCGCGCTCGCCGCGCGCACCACGCAAACTCGCGGAGGCGGCGAATGACGATGCTGACCTTGCGTGAAGCCGCAGCGATGATTCCCGGCGCGACGGTGCTCGGCGACGAGCGCGTGTCGTTCGAGCGGGTGTCGACGGACAGCCGCACGGCGGGCCCGGGCGATCTGTTCGTCGCGCTGAAGGGTGAGCACTTCGATGCGCACGATTTCGTCGGCGATGTCGCTGCGCACGGGGCGAGTGCCGCGATCGTGTCGCGCAGCCCGGCCGAATGGAATCTGCCCGCGCTGAAGGTCGCCGACACGCGCGGCGCGCTCGGCGCGCTCGCGCACGGCTGGCGGATGCGCTTCGCGCTGCCGGTCGTCGCGGTGACGGGCAGCAACGGCAAGACGACCGTGAAGGAGATGATCGCGTCGATCTTCGCGGCGGCGGCGGGCGCCGATGCGCGGCTCGCGACAGCGGGCAACTTCAACAACGACGTCGGCCTGCCGCTCACGCTGCTGCGCCTCACCGCCGCGCACCGGCTCGCGGTCGTCGAGCTCGGGATGAATCATCCGGGCGAGACCGGGACGCTCGCGCGGATCGCCGCGCCGACGGTCGCGCTCGTCAACAACGCGCAGCGCGAGCATCAGGAATTCATGGCGACCGTCGAGGCCGTCGCGCTCGAGCACGCGGCCGTCATCCATGCGCTCGGACCGGACGGCGTCGCCGTGTTTCCGGCCGACGACGCGTACGCGAGCATCTGGCGCGTCGCGGCCACCGGCAACCGGATCGTCGATTTCGCGTTGCACGGCGCCGGCCGCGACACGCCTGCCGCCGTGATGGGCGTGCTCGACGGCAGCCGGCTTGCGATCGATACGCCGGACGGC
Source organism: Burkholderia sp. BDU5 (assembly GCF_001522845.1). NCBI lineage: Bacteria > Pseudomonadati > Pseudomonadota > Betaproteobacteria > Burkholderiales > Burkholderiaceae > Burkholderia > Burkholderia sp. BDU5. Next base: position 12,942 of record NZ_LOWC01000053.1, read on the forward strand.
CGCATCGACGTGCAGCTCAACGCGCTCGGCGAGCACAACGCACGCAACGCGCTCGCTTCGACGGCGGCGGCGCTCGCGGCCGGCGTGCCGCTCGCCGCGATCAAGCAGGGGCTCGAGGCGTTCGAGCCGGTGAAGGGGCGGCTGCAGGTGACGCGCGTGACGGTCGGCTCGCTCGCGGGCGCGACGGTGATCGACGACACCTACAACGCGAATCCCGATTCGATGCGCGCCGCGATCGACGTGCTCGCCGTGCAGTCGGCGCCGCGTGTGCTCGTGATCGGCGAGATGGGCGAAGTCGGCGACGAAGGGCCGGCGTTCCATCGCGAGATCGGCGCGTACGCGCGCGAGCGCGGGATCGACGCGCTTTACGCGCTCGGCGCGGCGACGCAGCCCGCATGCGAAGCATACGGCGCGGCCGCGCGGCGCTTCGACGATGCAGCGGCGCTGACCGCCGCGTTGCTCGCCGCGAATGTCGGCGCGCACGCGACGCTGCTCGTGAAGGGCTCGCGATTCATGAAGATGGAGCGCGTCGTCGGCGCGCTCGCGAACGAAACCGCGTCGGGCGCAGCGCCCGGCGCACATTGAGGAAGGAAGTAAGCATGCTGCTGGCGCTGGCGCAATGGCTGCAAGGTGACGCAAGCTTTTTGCGCTTGTTCACGTATCTGACGTTCCGGGCGGTGATGGCTACCATCACGGCGCTCGTGATCGGTCTCGTCTGCGGTCCGTGGGTGATTCGCAAGCTCACGGAGATGAAGGTCGGTCAGGCGGTGCGCAAGGACGGCCCGCAGACGCACCTCGTGAAATCAGGCACGCCGACGATGGGCGGCGTGCTGATCCTGATCGGCATCGCGGTCGCGACGCTCCTTTGGGGCGATTTGACGAACCGCTTCATCTGGATCGTGATGCTCGTCACGTTCGGCTTCGGCGTGGTCGGCTGGGTCGACGATTATCGCAAGGTCGTCTACAAGGACCCGCGCGGCATGTCGTCGCGCGAGAAGTATTTCTGGCAATCGGTGATCGGCCTTTTTGCGGCCGTCTATCTCGCGTTCAGCGTGTCCGAGGCGAGCAACGTCCGCGTGTTCGATCTCTTCATGGCGTGGGTGCGAAGCGGCCTGTCGATGGGCTTGCCCGCGCGCGCCGACCTGATGCTGCCGTTCCTCAAGTCGATCAGCTATCCGCTCGGCGTGTGGGGCTTCATCGCGCTCACCTATCTCGTGATCGTCGGCGCGAGCAACGCGGTGAACCTGACCGACGGCCTGGACGGCCTCGTGATCATGCCGGTCGTGCTCGTCGGCGCGTCGCTCGGCGTGTTCGCCTATGTGATGGGCAGCGCCGTCTATTCGAAATACCTGCTGTTTCCGCACATTCCGGGCGCGGGCGAGCTGCTGATCTTCTGCTCGGCGATGGGCGGCGCGGGGCTTGCATTCCTCTGGTACAACACGCATCCGGCGCAGGTGTTCATGGGCGACGTCGGTGCGCTCGCGCTGGGCGGCGCGCTCGGCACGGTCGCCGTGATCGTGCGCCAGGAAATCGTGCTGTTCATCATGGGCGGCATTTTCGTCGCGGAGACGCTGTCCGTGATGCTGCAGGTCACGTGGTTCAAGTACACGAAGCGCCGTTACGGCGAAGGGCGACGCATCTTCAAGATGGCACCGCTGCATCACCATTTCGAGTTGTCGGGCTGGAAGGAAACGCAGGTGGTGGTGCGTTTCTGGATCATCACGTTGATGTTGTGCCTGTTCGGTTTGTCCACCCTCAAGCTGCGGTAAAGGGAAGGTAAGGATGTTTGGCGAGATGTTCGGAGATCGGCAGCGGCCGATGGTGCTCGTGCTGGGGCTCGGCGAATCGGGCCTCGCGATCGCGCGGTGGTGCGCGAGGCACGGTTGCCGGTTGCGCGTTGCCGATACGCGCGAGGCGCCGCCCAACCTTGCCGAGCTGACGGCGGCCGGGATCGACGCCGAATTCGTCGGCGGTGCGTTTTCGCCTGCGCTGCTCGACGGCGGGATCGAACTCGTCGCGCTGAGCCCCGGCCTGTCGCCGCTCGCCGAAAACCTCGCGCCGCTTCTCGCCGCCGCCCGCGAGCAGGGCATTCCCGTGTGGGGCGAACTCGAGTTCTTCGCGCAGGCGTTGAATACGCTCGGTGCGAACGGCTACGCGCCGAAGGTGATCGCGATCACCGGCACGAACGGCAAGACCACGACGACGAGCCTCGCGGGCCTGTTGTGCGAGCGCGCGGGCAAGCAGGTGGCAATCGCGGGCAACATCAGCCCGGCGATGCTCGACAAGCTCGCCGAAGCGATCGACGCGGCGGCGCTGCCGGACGTGTGGGTGCTCGAGCTGTCGAGCTTTCAGCTCGAAACCGCGCACACGTTCGCGCCCGACGCCGCGACGATCCTCAACATCACGCAGGACCATCTCGACTGGCACGGCGGTTTCGCCGCGTATGCGGCCGCGAAGGGGCGGATCTTCGGGCCGCGCACGGTGCGCGTGCTCAACCGCGACGACGCGGAAGTGATGAAGTTCGTGCCGGCCGCAGCCGCCGATGCGCCGCGCGCGATTACGTTCGGCCTGAACGAGCCTGCCGCAGATGGCGACTTCGGCCTTTTGCGCGAGAACGGGATCGCGTGGCTCGTCGAGGCGGTCGATCGCGACGCGGCCGATGCACCGACGCCGTCGCGCCGCCGCAAGCAAGAAGCGGCGCACCCGCCCGACATCGCGCTGAAGCGTCTGATGCCCGCCGACGCGCTGCGCATCCGCGGGCTGCACAACGCGGCGAACGCGCTTGCCGCGTACGCGCTCGCGCGCGCGATCGACCTGCCGGCAGCGCCGCTCCTGCACGGCCTGCGCGAGTACCGCGGCGAGCCGCACCGCGTCGAAGTGATCGCGACGGTCGACGGCGTCGATTATGTCGACGACAGCAAGGGCACGAACGTCGGCGCGACAGTTGCAGCGCTCGATGGCCTCGCGCAGCGCGCGGTGCTGATCGCGGGCGGCGACGGCAAGGGCCAGGATTTCGAGCCGCTCGCGGCGCCCGTCGAGCGGTGGTGCCGGGCGGTGATGCTGATCGGCCGCGACGTGCCCGCGATTCGCGCGGCGCTCGCCGACACCGGCGTGCCGCTCGCCGACCACGCGACGCTCGAAGCCGCGGTGCGCGCGGCGAGCGCGCTCGCTCAGCCGGGCGACGCGGTGCTGCTGTCGCCTGCGTGCGCGAGCCTCGATATGTTCCGGAATTACGCGCATCGGGCCGACGTGTTCCGCAGCGCGGTCGAAGACATCGCCCTGGAAAAAGGAACGACGCTATGAACTGGTCCGACCGCCTTGTTTCCCGCTTCAACAACGCACGAGACGCGGGCGGCGGTGCGCCGCGCACGGTCGCGCGCGCGGCGTCCGGTGCCGCGGCGGGCGGTCTCGCGAGCGTCGTCAACGGCGCGCGCCCGACCCGCTCGCGGATGCTTGACTTCGACTATTCACTGCTGTGGGTGTCGATTGCGCTGCTCGGGCTCGGCGTCGTGATGGTGTATTCGGCGTCGATCGCGATGCCCGATTCGCCGAAATACGCGTCGTATCACGATTACGCGTTCCTGCTGCGCCACGTCGTGTCGCTCGTCGTCGCGTTCGTCGCGGCGGTGATCGCGTTCCGCGTGCCGGTGTCGACGTGGGACAAGTACGCGCCGCATCTCTTCCTGATCGCGCTCGTCGGCCTCGTGATCGTGCTGATTCCGCATGTCGGCAAGGGCGTGAACGGCGCGCGCCGCTGGATTCCGCTCGGCATCACGAACATGCAGCCGTCGGAAATCATGAAGCTCGCGGTGACGATCTACGCGGCGAACTACACGGTCCGCAAGCAGGAATACATGCAGAGCTTCGCGAAGGGCTTCCTGCCGATGGCGTTCGCGGTCGGCCTCGTCGGCGCGCTGCTGCTGCTCGAGCCGGACATGGGCGCATTCATGGTGGTCGCTGCGATCGCGATGGGTGTGTTGTTCCTCGGCGGCGTGAACGGCAAGCTGTTCGGCGGTCTCGTCGCGACTGCGGTCGGCACGTTCACGATGCTCGTCTGGCTGTCGCCGTGGCGGCGCGAGCGGATCTTCGCGTATCTCGATCCGTGGGACGAGCGCTACGCGCAGGGCAAGGCGTATCAGCTCACGCATTCGCTGATCGCGTTCGGGCGGGGCGAATGGTTCGGCGTTGGCCTTGGCGGCAGTGTCGAGAAGCTCAACTATCTGCCGGAAGCGCATACCGACTTCATTCTCGCGGTGATCGGCGAGGAACTCGGCTTCGTCGGCGTGCTCGTCGTGATCCTGCTGTTCTATTGGATCGTGCGCCGCGCATTCGAGATCGGCCGCCAGGCGCTCGCGCTCGACCGCACGTTTGCGGGTCTGATGGCGAAGGGCGTCGGCATCTGGTTCGGCGCGCAGGCGTTCATCAACATGGGCGTGAACCTCGGCCTCCTGCCGACCAAGGGACTCACGCTGCCGCTCGTCAGCTACGGCGGCTCGGGCATTCTGCTCAACTGCGTCGCGCTTGCGGTGCTGCTGCGCGTCGATTACGAAAATCGCGTGCTGATGCGGGGAGGGAAGGTATGACCTCCCCGCGTCAGCACGCGATTTCGGCGAAGGCTGGCTTCGTGCGCACAGCGCGCGAAGTCAAGCGCAGCGGCCGTAGCCAAAACGTTCGTTCATTCCAGCTGATGCGAGGAGGGAAGGTATGACGTCGACTCAGCGCACGCTGATGGTGATGGCTGGCGGCACCGGGGGCCACGTGTTCCCGGGGCTCGCGGTCGCGCATCGGATGGAGGCGCAGGGCTGGCGCGTCGTGTGGCTCGGCAATCCGGCCGGCATGGAGGCGACGCTCGTGCCGAAGCACGGGATCCCGATGGAGTACGTGCGCTTCGGCGGGTTGCGCGGCAAGGGGCTGAAGACGAAGTTCGCGCTTCCGTTCAACCTGCTGCGCGCGTGCACGCAGAGCCTGCACGCGCTGCGCCGCGTGCAGCCCGACGTCGTGCTCGGAATGGGCGGCTACATCACGTTCCCGGCCGGCCTGATGACCGTGCTGACCGGCCGACCGCTCGTGCTGCATGAACAGAACTCGATCGCGGGCCTGACGAACAAGGTGCTCGCGAAGCTCGCGAAGCGCGTGCTCGTCGCGTTCCCGGGCGCGCTGCCGAACGCCGAATGGACGGGCAATCCGATTCGCGCGGAACTTGCGCACGCGGAACCGCCCCAAGCACGCTACGCGGCGCGCAGCGGGAAGCTGAAGCTGCTCGTCGTCGGCGGCAGTCTCGGCGCCGCGGCGCTGAACGAAGTCGTGCCGCGGGCGCTCGCGCTCCTCGCGCCCGACGAGCGGCCGAAGGTCGTGCATCAGGCGGGCGCGAAGCACATCGATACGCTGAAGGAAAACTACGAAGCCGCGGGCCTCGCGTGCGGCAGCGACGTGGAGCTCGTGCCGTTCATCGACGACATGGCGGTCGCCTACGCGAACGCGGATCTCGTGATCTGCCGCGCGGGCGCGATGACGGTCGCGGAGATCGCGGCAGTCGGCGTCGCAGCGCTGTTCGTGCCGTTCCCGCACGCGGTCGACGATCATCAGACGACCAACGCCGAATTCCTTGCCGAGCAAGGCGCAGCGGTGCTGGTGCAACAACGCGATCTGTCGGCCGAATTGCTCGCCGATTGGTTGCGCGGTCAGTCGCGGGAATCGCTCGCGGCAATGGCCGAACGTTCGCGCTCGCTCGCGAAGCCGGACGCCACCGACGAAGTCGCGCACGTGTGCGCGGCGGTGGCAGGCGCGAACCTGGAAGGAAAGCAATGAAACACATCGTCAAACACATTCATTTCGTCGGGATCGGCGGCGCGGGCATGAGCGGCATCGCCGAAGTGCTCGTGAACCTGGGCTACCAGGTGAGCGGCTCCGATCTCGCGCGCAACGCGGTGACCGAACGCCTCGAGGCGCTCGGCGCGTGCGTGTCGATCGGCCACGATGCGGCGAACATCGAAGGCGCGAACGCGGTCGTCGTGTCGACTGCGGTGCGCTCGGACAACCCGGAAGTGCTCGCCGCGCGCCGTCTGCGCGTGCCGATCGTGCCGCGTGCGGTGATGCTTGCGGAGCTGATGCGCCTGAAGCAGGGGATCGCGATCGCCGGCACGCACGGCAAGACCACGACGACGAGCCTCGTCGCGAGCGTGCTCGCGGCGGGCGGGCTCGATCCGACGTTCGTGATCGGCGGGCGCCTCACGAGCGCCGGCGCGAACGCACGGCTCGGCACGGGCGATTTCATCGTCGCCGAGGCGGACGAATCGGACGCGTCGTTCCTGAATCTGTATCCGGTGATCGAAGTCATCACGAACATCGACGCCGATCATATGGATACCTACGGCCACGACTTCGCGCGGCTCAAGCAGGCGTTCATCGAATTCACGCAGCGGCTGCCGTTTTACGGCAGCGCGGTCGTGTGCATCGACGATCCGAACGTGCGGCAGATCGTGCCGCTGATCTCGAAGCCCGTCGTGCGCTACGGCTTCGCGTCGGACGCGCAGGTGCGCGCGGAGAATGTCGAGGCGCGCGACGGCCGGATGCATTTCACGGTGCTGCGCGAAGGGCGCGCGCCGCTGCCCGTCGTGCTGAACCTGCCCGGGCTGCACAACGTGCAGAACGCGCTCGCCGCGATCGCGATCGCGACCGATCTCGACATGGCCGACGCGGCGATCCAGCAGGCGCTCGCCGAGTTCAACGGCGTCGGCCGGCGCTTCCAGCGCTATGGCGAGATTCCGGTCGCAGGCGGCGCGTACACGCTGATCGACGACTACGGCCACCATCCGGTCGAGATGGCGGCGACGATCGCGGCCGCGCGCGGCGCGTTCCCGGGCCGCCGGCTCGTGCTCGCGTTCCAGCCGCATCGCTATACGCGCACGCGCGACTGCTTCGACGATTTCATCAACGTGCTGTCGACCGCCGACGCGCTCGTGCTGACCGAGGTGTACGCGGCGGGCGAGGCGCCGATTACGACGGCGAACGGCGATGCGCTGTCGCGCGCGCTGCGCGCGGCGGGCAAGGTCGAGCCGGTGTTCGTCGCAACGGTCGACGAGGTGCCGGACGCGCTCGCGAAGATCGCGCGCGCCGGCGACGTGGTGATCACGATGGGCGCGGGCTCGATCGGCGGAGTGCCGGGCAAGCTCGCGCAAGACACGCAACAGAAGGGATGACATGAGCGGGATCGATCCGAAACGTTTCGGCAAGGTGGCGGTGCTGCTCGGCGGGGAATCCGCCGAGCGCGACGTGTCGCTGAACTCCGGCCGGCTGGTGCTGCAGGGCTTGCGCGACGCGGGCATCGACGCGCATCCGTTCGACCCGGCCGAGCGGCCGCTGTCGGCGCTCAAGGACGAAGGATTCGCGCGCGCGTTCAATGCGTTGCACGGCGGCTACGGCGAGAACGGCCAGATTCAGGGCGCGCTCGATTTCTACGGCATCCGCTACACGGGCAGCGGCGTGCTCGGCTCGGCGCTCGGGCTCGACAAGTTCCGCACGAAGCTCGTCTGGCAGCAGACGGGCATCCCGACGCCGCCGTTCGAGACGGTGATGCGCGGCGACGATTACGCGGCGCGCGCGAAGGACATCGTCGCGAAGCTCGGCGTGCCGCTCTTCGTGAAGCCGGCGAGCGAGGGCTCGAGCGTCGCGGTGCTGAAGGTGAAAAGCGCCGATGCGTTGCCCGCCGCACTGGAAGAAGCGGCGAAGCACGACAAGATCGTGATCGTCGAGAAGAGCATCGAAGGCGGCGGCGAGTACACCGCGTGCATCGCTGCGGATCTCGAACTGCCGCTCATCAAGATCGTGCCCGCCGGCGAGTTTTACGACTATCACGCGAAGTACATCGCAGACGACACGCAGTACCTGATTCCGTGCGGCCTCGACGCCGCGAAGGAAGCCGAGCTGAAGCGCATCGCGCGCCGCGCGTTCGACGTGCTCGGCTGCACGGACTGGGGCCGCGCGGACTTCATGCTCGACGCCGCCGGCAACGCGTATTTCCTCGAAGTGAACACCGCGCCGGGGATGACTGACCATTCGCTGCCGCCGAAGGCAGCGCGCGCGGTCGGCATCAGCTATTCGGAGTTGGTGGTGAAAGTGCTGTCGCTCACGCTCGACTGATGCAGGACCGGATTTGAACCATGTGGAATAACGTTCGCCAACTCAACTTTGCCGCCAGCGCGTTGTACGCGCTGCTGCTGCTCGTGTTGGCGGCGGCCGGCTGCTATTGGCTGATCCAGCGCCCGGCATTCGCGCTGCGCGAGATCCGGATCGACGGCGACACCGAGCACATCAACGCACCGACCGTGCGCGCAGGCGTCGTCGGGCGGCTGAAGGGCAACTTCTTCACCGTCGATCTCGACCTCGCACGGAGCGCGTTCGAGCAGATGCCGTGGGTGCGCCACGCGAGCGTGCGCCGGGTGTGGCCGAACGCGCTCGCCGTCACGCTCGAGGAATACAAGCCGCTCGGGACGTGGGGCAACGACCAGCTCGTGAGCGTCGACGGCGAGCTCTTCACAGCGAACCAGGGCGAGCTCGACGAAGAACTGCCCGTGTTCGACGGGCCCGAGGGCAGCGCGAAGGAAGTCGTCGCGCGCTATCGCGACTTCGCGAAATGGTTTGCGCCGATTCACGCGACGCCGGAGGAAGTGACGCTGTCGCCGCGCTACGCGTGGACGGTGAAGCTGTCGAACGGCATGCAGGTCGAACTCGGCCGGGAGCGCAACAGCGATTCGCTGCCCGATCGGATCCAGCGCCTCGTCGCCGCGTGGCCGTCCGTCACGCAGCGCTGGGGCAGCGACATCGAGTACGCGGATCTGCGTTATCCGAACGGATTCGCGATCCGCGCGGCGGGCATGCGGTTCCTGAGCGACACCGACAAGGGCAAGAAGTAACACGACATCACACGCAAGAGCACTCTATGAGCAAAGACTACAAGGATCTGCTGGTTGCCCTCGACATCGGCACGTCGAAGGTGGTGGCCGTCGTCGCCGAGCTGAAGGGCGAGGGCCACTATGAGGTCATCGGCCTCGGCCAGAGCGAGTCGAAGGGGCTGAAGAAAGGCGTGGTGGTGAACATCGAGGCCACCGTGCAATCGATTCAGCGCGCGCTCGAGGAAGCCGAGCTGATGGCCGATTGCAAGATCACCAACGTCTTCACTGGCATCGCCGGCAGCCACATCCGCAGCTTCAACTCGAGCGGGATGGTCGCGATCAAGGAGAAGGAGGTCACGCAAACCGACGTCGCGCGCGTGATCGAAACCGCGAAGGCGATCAACATTCCGACCGACCAGCAGGTGCTGCACATCCTCACGCAGGAATTCATCATCGACGGCCAGGAGGACGTGCGCGAGCCGATCGGCATGAGCGGCATCCGCCTCGAGGTGAAGGTGCACATCGTGACGGGCGCGGTGAGCGCCGCGCAGAACATCGTCAAGTGCGTGCGCCGCTGCGGGCTCGAAGTGAACGACCTGATCCTGCAGCCGCTCGCATCGTCGCTCGCGGTGCTGACGGAAGACGAGAAGGATCTCGGCGTCGTACTCGTCGACATCGGCGGCGGCACGACCGACATCGCGATCTTCGCGGAAGGCGCGATCCGCCATACGGCGGTGATTCCGATCGCGGGCGACCAGATCACGAGCGACATCGCGATGGCGCTGCGCACGCCGACGCCCGATGCGGAAGACATCAAGGTCGGCTACGGGATCGCGAAGCAGGCGCTCGCTGATCCGGACGAGATGGTCGAAGTGCCGGGCCTCGGCGAACGCGGTCCGCGCACGCTGTCGCGGCAGGCGCTCGCGGCCGTCATCGAGCCGCGCGTCGAGGAGCTGTTCTCGCTCGTGCAGCAGGTCGTGCGCGAGTCCGGTTACGAAGAGTTACTCAGTTCCGGTGTTGTGCTGACAGGCGGTGCTGCGATGATGCCCGGCATGGTCGAGCTAGGCGAAGACATATTCCTGAAGCCGGTGCGCATCGGCGCGCCGGAATACGCGGGCGGCCTCGCGGACGTCGTGCGCAATCCGCGCTATTCGACGGCGATGGGCCTGCTCGTCGAAGGCAGTGCTCAGCGGATGCGCGGCCGCAAGGTCGCCGTGCAATCCGGTTCCGCGGGACAGATCTTCTCGCGGATGAAGGAGTGGTTCCTGAGCAATTTTTAAGCGCCCCCAGACCTGGCGCTGTGCGTCAGGTCATCCGAAGGGGCAAGAAAACCTGGGGCGGCCCAGCGTTTTCTTGGAACGATTTCGAAATTCGCGCCGGTGCCGGCGGCCGGCGCGCGACGGAAGGTTGCCCGATCTTCCGCCGAATAACGGCCGAGTAGCGGTTCTTTTCTTGACGGAGGCAACAATGGAATTCGAAATGCTGGAAACCGAGACCAACGGCACGATCATCAAGGTGATCGGCGTTGGCGGCGCAGGTGGCAACGCGGTGCAGCACATGATCAACAAAGGCGTGCAGGGCGTCGATTTCATCGTGATGAACACCGACGCACAGGCGTTGTCGCGCGCGCGTGCGCCGTCCGTGATCCAGCTTGGCAACACCGGCCTCGGCGCCGGCGCGAAGCCGGAAATGGGCCGTGCGGCGGCCGAAGAAGCGCGCGAGCGCATCGCCGACGCGCTGCGCGGCGCGCACATGGTGTTCATCACGGCCGGCATGGGCGGTGGCACCGGCACGGGCGCGGCTCCGGTCGTCGCGCAGATCGCGAAGGAAATGGGCATTCTGACCGTCGGCGTCGTCAGCAAGCCGTTCGAGTTCGAAGGCGGCAAGCGCATGCGCGTTGCGGAAGCAGGTTCGCAGCAACTGGAGGATCACGTCGACTCGCTGATCGTCGTCCTGAACGACAAGCTGTTCGAGGTGATGGGCGACGACGCCGAGATGGACAAGTGCTTCCAGTGCGCTGACGACGTGCTCAACAACGCGGTCGCGGGCATTGCCGAGATCATCAACGTCGACGGCCTCGTGAACGTCGACTTCGAAGACGTGAAGACGGTGATGGGCGAGCAGGGCAAGGCGATGATGGGCACGGCGACGGTTGCCGGCGTCGATCGTGCGCGTCTTGCGGCTGAGCAGGCGGTCGCGAGCCCGCTGCTCGAAGGCGTCGATCTGTCGGGCGCGCGCGGCGTGCTCGTCAACATCACGTCGAGCCGTTCGCTGCGTCTGTCGGAAACGCGCGAAGTGATGAACACGATCAAGAGCTACGCGGCCGACGACGCGACCGTGATCTTCGGTGCTGTGTACGATGACGCGATGGGCGATGCGCTGCGCGTGACGGTCGTCGCGACGGGCTTGGGCCGCGCGGCGAAGAAGCAGCAGTCCGCGCCGATGACGCTCCTGCGCACCGGCACGGACAACCAGCCGGTCGGCGCGGTGTCGCACGGCTACGCGTCTTCGCATCACGTGAACACGGGCGATTACGGCGCGTTCGACACGCCGGCCGTGTGGCGCAATTCGCGCGAGACGGCTGCATCGCACGTGCAGGCGCTGCAGGAGAAGGGTGTCGACACGTACGACATCCCGGCATTCCTGCGCAAGCAGGCCGACTGACGCGCGAGGCTTCGCGCCGCGCAATGCAGCGCGCGGCACGAGCCGACGTAACGGATGAAACGGCTGACGACAGGCCGCGTCGCTCGCGACGCCGGGCCGGGCAAGTTGCCCTCTTCGCTCGCGCGAGGCTGGGTCGGGCCGTATTGTCGGTTGCGAACGACCGTATCGCTTTGAAGGACCAGGCATGATTCAAGTGGGCGACACGCTGCCCGACGCGGAGCTCTTCGAGTATCTCGACGATGCGCGCGCGGGCTGCACGCTGGGGCCGAACGCCTTCAGCGTGCGCGAGCAGACGGCGGGTAGGCGCGTGGTGATCTTCGGATTGCCGGGCGCGTTCACGCCGACCTGCTCGGCGCAGCATGTGCCGGGTTACGTCGTGCATGCCGAGCAATTGCGCTCGGCGGGTATCGACGAGATCTGGTGCGTTGCCGTCAACGACGCATTCGTGATGGGCGCTTGGGGACGCGATCTGCACACCGCGGGCAAGGTGCGCATGATGGCGGACGGCAGCGCGGCTTTCACTCATGCGCTGGGACTGACGCAGGACCTGTCGGCGCGTGGCATGGGGGTGCGCTCCCGACGCTACGCGATGGTGATCGACGATGGCGTGGTCAAGACGCTATTCGTCGAAGCGCCGGGCAAGTTCGAAGTCAGCGATGCGGCAAGCGTGCTGGCGAGTTTGACGCGCTGACAGACGCGCGCGGCGTTGCCTTCCAGCAACGCCGCAGCGCGCCCGATGCACAGTTGTAACACGGGCTGACGACCGGGAACGCCTCCGTTCCGGGCGTCGGCCCGTCTCGCATTGCCGCCGGGTAATGTGTCGAAACAGTTTGAAACGCCGATCATCACGACGCGAAATAGGGATTTACGCTATAATCTCTTCTATCGAATAAAACTCCTGATTGATATCCTCAATCAAGAAGACTTTGACCATGTTGAAGCAGCGCACCATCAAATCGGTCGTCAAGACCGTCGGCATCGGCCTGCATTCCGGCCGCAAGGTCGAACTGACGCTTCGCCCTGCGGCGCCCGGCACGGGCATCGTGTTCTCGCGCGTCGATCTGCCGACGCCCATCGACATCCCGGCTTCGGCGCTGTCGATCGGCGACACGCGGCTTGCGTCCGTGCTGCAGAAGGACGGCGCGCGCGTGTCGACGGTCGAGCACCTGATGTCGGCGTGCGCGGGCCTCGGCATCGACAACCTCTACGTCGACGTGACGGCCGAGGAAATCCCGATCATGGACGGCAGCGCAGCTTCGTTCGTGTTCCTGATCCAGTCGGCCGGCATCGAAGAGCAGAACGCGGCGAAGAAGTTCATCAAGGTGACGAAGCCCGTCGAGATCCGCGACGGCGACAAGTTCGCCCGCCTCGATCCGTACTTCGGCTTCAAGCTCAAGTTCACGATCGATTTCCGCCACCCGGCCGTCGACAAGACGGGCCAGGAGCTCGAGGTCGATTTCGCGAATACGTCGTACGTGCGCGAGATCGCGCGTGCGCGCACTTTCGGCTTCGCGCACGAGGTCGAGATGATGCGCGAGCTCGGGCTCGCGCGCGGCGGCAGCATGGACAACGCGATCGTGCTCGACGAGTACCGCATCCTGAACAACGACGGGCTGCGTTACGACGACGAGTTCGTGAAGCACAAGATGCTCGACGCGATCGGTGACCTGTACGTGGTCGGTCATCCGCTCCTCGCGTCGTACACGGCATACAAGTCGGGCCACGGGCTGAACAACGCGCTCCTGCGCGAACTGCTCGCGCACGAGGACGCGTACGAAATCGTCACGTTCGACGATCCGAAGGCGGCGCCGACGGGCTTCGGCTTCGACGCGCAGACGGCGTTCGCGTAATGCGCTTACGCGCGTCCATGGCGCGAAGATGATAAGAAAGGCGGCCTTCGGGCCGCTTTTTTTTATCGCCTCGAGCATTTTGCGGGGTGGCGACGGCGTCGTCGCGCGCTGCGGTCCCGTTTGCGGTCTCACGGCGGCGGCTGGATTTGTCGCCGCGCGCTGTGCGTCAATGAGCCGCGCCTTCGGTGTCGTGCGCGGCGCGCCGTCCGGCGATCGGGTTCGTGTTTCCAGTTCCGCGTGCGGACGCGTTGCGGCGAGGGACTGATTAGCGAGGTGCTTTCGTGTGACGCGCAGCCATCCGCGCGAGTGCGCTTTGCAGCGGCGACGGCTCGAGCGTGTCTGCGAGCTGACGCAGTGCGTCGGTGCCGGCTGCCGACATCCGCGCTTGCTTGACGCGCGGCGGTTCGGGGGCGGGCTGCGGGCGCACGCGCACCTTCAGTGCAGCCACGGCCCAGCCGCGCACCTGCAGCTCGGACAGGAGCCGCGGTTCGACCTGCCGCAGCCGTGCGGCGAGCGCGTTGTGCGCGGCGAACAGCGTGAGCGTGCCGTCCTTGATGAAGCCCGGCTCGACGTGATTCGCCAGATAATCGGGGAGCAATGCGGTGAGATCCCGCTGCAGCGCCGCGACTTGCTCGACGCCTGCGCGCAGCGCGGCAAACGCGTCGGTGCGCTTGAGGACGTCGGCGGCGGCTTGCGGCCGCGACCAGTCGTTGGGACGAAATTGCTTCGGCGGTCGGTTCATGACGGAAGTCGGAGCGCCGCGTGGTTTGGCGCGTGACGGGCGACCGGGTGGTGGAGCGATGCGCCGATTGTACCGCGATGTCATTTGGCGGCCGCGGGTATCGACTGTCGGGTGTTGAGTCCCGAGTTCACCGCCAATACTGGCTTCCGGAGCTGGAACTAGAATCAACACCGCTCATGCCCGTGGGCGAACCGTGGCCCAAGCCCAAGCCCAAGCCCAAGCCCAAGCCCAAGCCCAAGCCCAAGCCCAAGCCCAAGCCCAAGCCCAAGCCCAAGCCAAAGCCCAAGCCAAAGCCCAAGCCCAAGCCCAAGCCCAAGCCCAAGCCCAAGCCCAAGCCAAAGCCAAAGCCAAAGCCAAAGCCAAAGCCGACTGCGGATGCCGATCTCGAACCACCGTTCGCCGCGTTCCCTGCCCGCCCGTCCATGGTCATTCACGTTCCCGTCCATCGCGTTGGCGCGGCCGCCACCACGGCGCTTCACGCGCTTCCCGGTGCCGGGCGGGAGCGCTGCGCCGGTCCCGCCCGCCGGTCATTTTTTGCCCGCCCATGCGGCCGAACCGCGCCCCGCGGCGACGGCTGCCGCCGACGCCGGCGCGCCCTGGCGCGCGTGCTAAAATTCGACGTTTGAATTCACTTCTACGCTAAGCCGCCGAGGCTCGGCGCGCCGGGGAGGGCGTACACCGCTCCGGGGCCGTTGCACCGACGCACACTCGATCCGATGACAACCGGTTTTCTTCAGAAAATTTTTGGCAGCCGCAATCAGCGGCTCGTCAAGCAATACCAAAAGACCGTCGTGGCGATCAATGCGCTCGAAACGCAGATCGAGACGCTGACGGACGACCAGTTGCGCGGCAAGACAGGGGAGTTTCGTCAGCGCATCGCGGCCGGCGAAGCACTCGACAAGCTGCTGCCCGAAGCGTTCGCCGTGTGCCGCGAAGCGAGCCGCCGCGTGCTGAAGATGCGCCACTTCGACGTGCAGCTGATCGGCGGGATGGTGCTGCATTACGGCAAGATCGCCGAAATGCGCACGGGCGAAGGCAAGACGCTCGTCGCGACGCTCGCCGCGTACCTGAATGCGCTCGCGGGCCGCGGCGTGCACGTCGTGACGGTCAACGACTACCTCGCGCAGCGCGACGCCGAGTGGATGGGGCGGCTCTACAACTTCCTCGGGCTGTCGGTCGGCATCAACCTGTCGGGGATGGAGCACGACCAGAAGCAGGAGGCGTACGCAGCCGACATCACGTACGGCACGAACAACGAATTCGGCTTCGACTACCTGCGCGACAACATGGTCTACGAGACCGATGCGCGCGTGCAGCGGCCGCTCAACTTCGCGGTCGTCGACGAAGTCGACTCGATCCTCATCGACGAAGCGCGCACGCCGCTCATCATCTCGGGCCAGGCGGAAGACCACACCGAGCTGTACGTGCGGATGAATGCGCTGCCGCCGCTCCTCGAACGTCAGATCGGCGAAGAGAAAGCGGACGGCACGGGCGTCGAGAAGCCGGGCGACTACACGCTCGACGAGAAGGGCCGCCAGGTGTTCCTGACCGAGTCGGGCCACGAGAAGGCCGAACGGATGCTCGCCGAATGGGGCCTCATCGGCGACGGCGAGAGCCTCTACGCGCCGCAGAACATCACGCTGATGCACCACGTGTATGCGGCGCTGCGCGCACACACGCTGTTCCATCGCGATCAGCACTACGTCGTGCAGAACGACGAAGTGATCATCGTCGACGAATTCACGGGCCGCCTGATGCCGGGCCGCCGCTGGTCCGACGGTCTCCATCAGGCGGTCGAGGCGAAGGAGCACGTGAAGATCCAGAGCGAGAACCAGACGCTCGCGTCGATCACGTTCCAGAACTACTTCCGGATGTACGCGAAGCTCTCGGGCATGACCGGGACGGCGGACACCGAAGCGTACGAATTCAACGAGATCTACGGCCTCGAGACGGTCGTGATCCCGACCAACCGGCCGCCTAAGCGGCTCGACAAGCAGGACCAGATCTACAAGACCGCGAAGGAACGCTACGACGCGGTGATCCGCGACATCCGCGAATGCTACGAGCGCGGCCAGCCGGTGCTCGTCGGCACGACGTCGATCGAGAACTCGGAGCTGCTGTCGCACCTGCTCAAGCAGGCGGGCCTGCCGCATGAAGTGCTGAACGCGAAGCAGCATGCGCGCGAAGCGGCGATCGTTGCCGAAGCGGGCCGGCCGAAGCGCATCACGATCGCGACGAACATGGCGGGCCGCGGCACCGACATCGTGCTCGGCGGCAACGCCGAGAAGCAGGCCGCGTTCATCGAGGCCGACGAATCGATTCCGGCCGACGACAAGGCGCGCCGGATCCAGAAACTGCATGACGAGTGGGAAACGTTGCACGAACAGGTGAAGGCCGCAGGCGGCCTGCACATCATCGGCACCGAGCGTCACGAATCGCGCCGGATCGACAATCAGCTGCGCGGCCGCGCGGGCCGTCAGGGCGATCCGGGCTCGTCGCGCTTCTATCTGTCGCTCGAGGATCCGCTCCTGCGCATCTTCGCGGGCGACCGCGTGCGCGCGATCATGGAGCGCCTGAAGATGCCGGAGGGCGAGGCGATCGAGGCGGGCATCGTCACGCGTTCGATCGAGTCGGCGCAGCGCAAGGTCGAGGCGCGCAACTTCGACATCCGCAAGCAGTTGCTCGAATACGACGACGTCGCGAACGATCAGCGCAAGGTGATCTATCAGCAACGCAACGAGCTGCTCGAGGCGCACGACATCGCCGAGACGATCGGCGCGATGCGGCACGGCGTGATGTCGGAAGTGGTTCGCCAGTTCGTGCCGGCGGGCAGCATCGAAGAGCAGTGGGATCTTCCGGAGCTCGAAGAGGCGCTGCGCAACGACTGGCAGCTCGATCTCGCGATCCAGGAAATGGTGAACGAGTCGTCGTCGATCAATGCGGACGAGATTCTCGACGCCGTCACGACGGCGGCCGACGAGCACTACGAAGCGAAGGTCGCGCTGGTCGGCCGCGAGTCGTTCAGCGCGTTCGAGCGCTCGATCATGCTGCAGACGCTCGACCGCCTGTGGCGCGAGCATCTCGCGGCGCTCGATCATCTGCGCCAGGGCATCCACCTGCGCGGCTACGCGCAGAAGAACCCGAAGCAGGAATACAAGCGCGAGGCGTTCGAACTATTCGCGGCGATGCTCGACGCGGTGAAGCAGGAAGTCACGCGGATCGTGATGAACGTGCAGATCCAGTCGCCCGAGCAGCTGGAGGAAGCGGCCGAGCAGATAGAGGAGCAGGGTGGTCATCTCGAGAACGTCGAATTCCAGCACGCCGATTTCGCGGCAGCGGCGGGCGCGGGCGGCGTGGCGGTCGCGGATGCGGCGGCCGAGATGGTCGGCCACGCGATGAGCCACAGCGGCCCGGCGGGCGAAGTGCCGCGGGTCGGCCGCAACGATCCGTGCCCGTGCGGCAGCGGCAAGAAGTACAAGCACTGTCACGGCAAGCTGAACTGACGTGATCGAAGGCGGCGCGCGATGAGCGCGCCGCATCGTCTGTGCGCAAGATTTTTGAGGTGTGATGCGCGGCGGCGCGCGCGAGCGGCCGCCGGTTCTTCAATCCAATCGATGCCGGCTCGAACGCCGGCATTTTCCTTCGGGGCAGGTGCTTCAGATGGCTGTCAATTTTCCCTCGATCGATCCCGCGCAGTTGCATTCCGTCGCCGGCGTGACGCTCGGCTGGGCGGAGGCGAACATTCGCAAGCCGAACCGCAAGGATGTGCTCGTCGTCTCCGTCGACGAAGGCGCGACCGTGTCGGGCGTGTTCACCGAGAACCGTTTCTGCGCGGCGCCCGTGACGGTCTGCCGCGAGCATCTGGCGAAGGTGCGCGCGGGCGGCGCAGGCATTCGCGCGCTCGTCGTCAACACGGGCAACGCGAACGCAGGCACGGGCGAGCCGGGTCTCGCGCATGCGCGCGAGACCTGCGTGGCGCTCGCGAGCCTTGCGGGCATCGCGCCCGAGCAGGTGCTGCCGTTCTCGACGGGCGTGATCCTCGAGCCGCTGCCGATCGACCGCCTGAAGGCCGGCCTCCCCGCCGCGCTCGCGAACCGCGCGGCCGCGCACTGGTACGACGCCGCGCAGTCGATCATGACGACGGACACGCTGCCGAAGGCGGCATCGCGCCAGGTGACGATCGACGGCCACACGATCACGCTGACGGGCATCAGCAAGGGCGCCGGGATGATCAAGCCGAACATGGCGACGATGCTCGGCTTCCTCGCGTTCGACGCGAAGGTCGCGCAGCCGGTGCTCGACGCGCTCGTGAAGGACGTCGCGGACCGCTCGTTCAATTGCATCACGGTCGACGGCGACACGTCGACCAACGACTCGTTCATCCTGATCGCGTCGGGCAAGGCGAGCCTGCCCGAGATTGCGTCGGCCGATTCGCCCGCCTACGCGGCGCTGCGCGACGCGGTGACCGCAGTCGCCCAGACGCTCGCGCAACTGATCGTGCGCGACGGCGAAGGCGCGACGAAATTCATGACGGTGAAGGTCGAAGGCGGCAAGAGCGTCGCCGAGTGCCGCCAGATCGCGTACGCGATCGGCCACTCGCCGCTCGTGAAGACGGCGTTCTACGCGTCGGACCCGAACCTCGGCCGGATTCTCGCGGCGATCGGCTACGCGGGCGTCGCGGACCTCGACGTCGGCAAGATCGATCTGTATCTCGACGACGTGCTCGTCGCGAAGGCGGGCGGCCGCAATCCCGCGTATCTGGAAGAGGACGGCCAGCGCGTGATGAAGCAAAGCGAGATTGCGATCGGCGTGCTGCTCGGCCGCGGCGACGCGCAAGCGACGATCTGGACTTGCGATTTGTCGCACGATTACGTGAGCATCAACGCCGACTATCGTTCGTAAGTCATACGGGGCACGACATCATGGACCCACTCGAGCAGTTCCTCATCCGCGCCGAAGCGCTGCTTGGGCGCCTCGAAGCGATTCTTCCGCCGCCGCCGTCGGCAATCGACTGGACGTCCGCGTTCGCGTTTCGCTGGCGCAAGCGCCAGGGACGCGGCTATCTGCAGCCGGTCGCCGCGCGTTCGATGATCGCGCTCGACGATCTGCGGAACATCGATCGGCAGAAGGCGCTGATCGAGCAGAACACGCGTCAGTTCGTGAACAGGAAGCCCGCGAACAACGTGCTGCTGACGGGCGCGCGCGGCACCGGCAAGTCGTCGCTGATCAAGGCGTGCCTGAACGCCTACGCGGCGGACGGGCTGCGGCTCATCGAAGTCGACAAGGAAGATCTGCACGATCTGGGCGACATCGTCGAGCTGATCTCCGCGCGTCCCGAGCGCTTCATCGTGTTCTGCGACGATCTGTCGTTCGAAGAGGGCGAATCGGGCTACAAGGCGCTCAAGGTCGCGCTCGACGGGTCGGTCGCCGCGCAGTCCGACAACGTGCTGATCTATGCGACGTCGAACCGCCGCCATCTGCTGCCCGAGTACATGAGCGACAACGAGACGTACAAGCATCTGCCGGACGGCGAGATCCATCCGGGCGAGGTCGTCGAGGAGAAGATCTCGCTGTCGGAACGCTTCGGCCTGTGGGTCAGCTTCTATCCGTTCAAGCAGGACGACTATCTGACGATCGTCGGCCACTGGCTCAAGCATTTCGGCTGCGACGACGCCGAGATCGATACGGCGCGCGGCGACGCGCTCGTCTGGGCGCTCGAGCGCGGCTCGCGCTCCGGCCGGGTCGCATGGCAGTTCGCGCGCGATCGCGCGGGCCGCAAGGAGAACGCATGAGTATCGAAGTATCGAACGACGCGGCGCCGGCCGGCGTCGCCCGCAAGGTGACCGAGGTCGCGGTCGGCGTGCTGGTGCAGCCGGACGGCCGCTATCTGCTCGCGCAGCGTCTGCTCGGCAAGCCTTATGAGGGTTACTGGGAGTTCCCGGGCGGCAAGCTCGAGGCGGGTGAGAGCGTCGAAGCGGCGCTCGCCCGCGAACTGCACGAGGAGCTCGGCATCGTCGTGACCGAATGCCATCGCTGGCATACGCTTGAGCACGACTATCCGCACGCGTACGTTCGCCTGTATTTCTGCAAGGTGACGGGCTGGACGGGCGAGCCGCATAGCCGCGAAGGGCAGGCGTTCGTCTGGCAGCGTCTGCCCGTCGACGTCGCGCCGCTGCTGCCCGCGGCGCTGCCCGTGCTCGAACTGCTCGCGCGCGAGCAGGGCGGCGAGCAGCAATAAACGTGCGCGGGCCCTTGGTCCGCCGGCTTTCCTTCCATCCAGTCACGGCTTTTGGGGGACGCAGCCTGCGGCGCCTGCCGCATCCGGCCTCGGCTGTTCGATGCGGCCGGCGGTCAGCCGCGGCCGCCGTCTTCCCGATGGCCTGCGTCGTCGTCGGACGGCGCTTCGTCATCCGTTCCGCCGATCCTGTACTTCTCGGCTGCCCAGGCACCGAGATCGAGCTGCTTGCAGCGGGCGGAACAGAACGGGCGGAAACGGTTTTCGGGCGTCCAGCGGACTTCCTTGCCGCAAGACGGGCATTTCACGACGGTAACCATACGGATGGAATGATTGATGCGGCGCGAGGCCGCCGTTACAGATTGCAGAGCGTGAGCTGGAACGGTACGTCGATGTCGACCGCGCGCGGCCGAACGTCGCCGTCCTGCGCGGTGAAGCGCACCCACAGCATGTACTTGTTTGCGCTCGCCTCGGGAATCACGTGCAACTCGGGGGGGATGCGCACCTGCATCAGCTGATACGTGCGTCCGGACAGCATCTGCTGATAGCTGCCCTGCATCGCCATCACCTTCGAGGCTTGCCCGGATTCGCGCGCGAGGCGCAGCACGATCATCGCGGCGTCGCGCAGCGGCAAGAGCGGCATTGCCCATTTGGCGATGTCCCGGCGGCGCTGCTCGGCGGGCCACTGCTGCCACGCGTAGTACGATGGGAGATCGAATTTGCAGGTGCCGCCGGGGATGACCGCGCGGCTACGGATGCTTGCGAGCCATTCGTTGTCGATCAGATGCTGGCCGGTCTTGCCTTGCATCTGCGCGAGGTTCGCGAGCGTCTGCTCGATTTCGCCGAGCACCGCTTCAAGCGCATTCTGCTCGATGCCGGGATTGCCGCGAAACGGCGCGAGCGTCTGCCGCTGGCGCTCGAGTTCCTTCATCAGATCCGATTTCAGATCTGCGCGGCCCGCGACTTCGGAGATTTCGAACAGCGTCGTCAGCGCGACATGATGCTCTCTCGCGTCCTCTTGAGCCACGAAGAACGTGAAGCGTTCGAACAAATCTTCGAGACGCAACAGCGTGCGGATTCGCTCGTTGAACGGATACTCGTAAAGAATCAAGCGCGCTCGCCTCTCGCGTAGGGGGTGACCAAAATTGCAGGGACATTCTAATGCTCACTGCCTACCCTAGCAATCGCGCCATTTTTCGGGACGCATGACGGCGTGTTGCAGTTCCGTGCATCGGATGCGACGTATGCGCCGCAGGCTCGTCAATTCTTCGCCGCGGCTGCGTATGCGAGATAGCGTTGGTGCAGTGCGGCAACGTTGGCTGCGAGTTCGTCGTGCGACGCATTGTCGTTGACGATCACGTCGTCGGCGGCGGCAAGCCGTGCGTCGCGCGACGCCTGTCGTGCGACGATCGCCTCCACTTGCTCGCGGCTGAAGCCGTTGCGGCGCATCACGCGCGCGATTTGCGTCTCGACGTCGCAATCGACGGCGAGCACGCGGTTCACACGCGCCTTCCACGCTCCCGATTCGACGAGGAGCGGCACGACGAAGACGACGTACGCACCTCGCGCCGCGATAGCCTCGCGCTCGGTCTCTTCGCGGATCAGCGGATGGGTGATCGTTTCGAGTCGCTTGCGCGCGAATTCGTCGCTGAAGATCAGCGCGCGCATCTTCGCGCGATCGAGCGAACCGTCGGCTGCGATGAACTCCGCGCCGAACTCGCGCTCGATGAGCGGCATCGCGAGGCCGTGCGGCGCGGTGATGCGGTGCGCGATCAGATCGGTATCGACGATCGATGCGCCGAGCTCGCCGAACAGATTCGCGACGGTCGTCTTGCCGCTGCCGATTCCCCCCGTCAATCCCACCGAAAACATAGATCAGCCTCCGAGCAGCAGGTAGAACGGCGTGCCGAAAAAGAGGGTCGCCGCGCCGCCTGCCGCGAGGAACGGGCCGAACGGCAGCGGTTCCTCGAAGCGCATGCGGCCGCGCCAGGTCGCGACGAGACCGATCGTCGCGCCCGCGACGGCGGCGATCAGCACGATTTGCGGCAACGCTTCCCAGCCGAGCCACGCGCCGAGCGCGGCGAGGAGCTTCAGGTCCCCATAGCCGATCCCTTCGATGCCGCGCAGCAATTTGAACAGCCACAGAATGCACCAGAGGAACAGGTAGCCGGCGATTGCGCCGATCACCGCAGTGCGCAGGTTCACGAACGTATCCCACAGATTGACGCAGAGACCCGCCCACAAGAGCGGCAGCGTCAGCGAATCGGGCAGGAAGCCGGTCTGCATGTCGATCGCGCTCATGGCGAGGAGCGCCGC
Organism: Burkholderia sp. BDU5; assembly: GCF_001522845.1. NCBI lineage: Bacteria > Pseudomonadati > Pseudomonadota > Betaproteobacteria > Burkholderiales > Burkholderiaceae > Burkholderia > Burkholderia sp. BDU5. The sequence goes on from NZ_LOWC01000053.1 coordinate 35,640, forward strand.
GCACAGGCCGAACGCGGCGAGCGCAGCGCCGCTCGGCCCGAAGAGCGCGAGCGCGCCGGCGGCGAGCGCGCCGCTCGCGAGTTCGATGAGCGGATAGCGGACGCCGATCGGCGCACGGCAGCGGCGGCAGCGACCGCGCAACGCGACGTAGCTGAGGACCGGAATGTTCTCCCACGCGCGGAGCACATGGCCGCAGTGCGGGCACGCGCTGCGCGGCACGCAGAGGTTGTAGCGCGGCGGCAGGCCGTCGTCGGCGGGCGGCTCGTCCGTCGCTTCGGCGATTTCCGCGAGCCACGCGCGTTTCATCATGATCGGTAGCCGATGGACGACGACGTTGATGAAGCTGCCGACGACGAGGCCGAACACGATCGCGAACGCAAGCTGCATTCCCGCGGGGAGCGTCGTGAACGCGGCGAGCGGCCCGGCGGCAGCGTGCGCGGCCGGATCGGGAAGGAACGGATTGGGCGTCATCGAGGCGGTTGGCATCGTAAATGGAGTCGGATTCGGCTGCGATGCTACACCACGTTGCCGAGCTGGACGATTGGCAAGTACATCGCGATCACGAGTGCGCCGATCAGTGCGCCCAGCACGACGATCACGACGGGCTCGCACAGGTTCGCAAGCACGCCGATCTGTTCGTCGATGCGGCGATCGCAGAGCGTCGCGACGTCGATGAGCATCGTATCGAGCGTTCCCGATTCCTCGGCGACGGCGATCGGCTGCACGACGTCGTCCGGAAAACAGTCTTCGGCGCGCATCGCGCGAGCGAGCCGCTCGCCATGCTGCAGGCGTGCGGCGATGCCGGCCGTCGCGCGATCGAAGCACGCGTTGCCGGTCGCGTTCGACAGCGCGGCGAACGCGTCGGTGAGCGGCGTGCCGGCAGCGAGCAGCGTGCCGAGCGCGCGGCTCCAGCGCGCAGCGGCGAGCGCGCGCACGAGCGGTCCGGCGAACGGCGTGCGCAGCAGCGCCTGCGCGAGTGCAAGGCGCGCGGCTTCGGAGCGATGTGCTGCGTAGCGGGCGGTGAAGCAGACGAGCAATGCGACCGCGGCGGCAGGCGCGCTCCAGCGTGTCACGCTGGCAGAAAGCGTCAGGATGAAGCGGGTCGGCGCAGGCAGTGCGGCGCCAAAGCCCGCGAAAATCTGTTCGAACGTCGGCACGACCCAAATCAGCAGGGCCGCTGTGATCGCGAGCGCGAACAGCAGCACGGCGAGCGGATAAGCGAGCGCGCCCCTGACCCGTGCATACTGGGCAGCCGCGCGTTCTCGATCGTCGGCGAGCCGCGCGAGCACCGCGGCGAGCGCGCCCGCCGTTTCGCCGACCGCGACCAGTTGGCAGAAGAGCGGATCGAACTGGCGAGGGTAGCGGCGCAGGGCGGCGGAGAACTGCCGTCCTGCGATGATTTCCCGCGCGAGCCCCGCCGCGATGCGGGGCATTTCGCTTCGCTGCGTCGCTTGCGCGAGCAGTTCGAGCGACGGCGCGAGCGCGAGCCCCGCGTGCAGAAGTCCTGCGAGTTGACGCGCGAAACGTGTGACGTCGCGTGCATGCACGCCGGGCTGCGGCGCCGTGCCGCGCGCTTCGATATGCAGCACCGTGACGCCCATGCGTTTGAGCGCCGTGCGTGCGGCGGACGGATTGACGGCGATCAGCGTGCCGCGGCGTCGCGCGCCATCGGTCGTCACGCCCGCCCAGCGGTAACGGGCCTCGATCGGCGTGGCCGGGCTGTGTCCGCTCATTCAGCCTCCGTCGCGCCGAGCGCTTCGTCCAGGCTCGTCGTGCCATCGCGCACGCGTGCGAGCGCCGCATCGCGCAAGCTCGTCATGCCTTCGACGTGCGCCTGCCGCGCGAGTTCGGCGCTGCTCGCGCGTGCAACGATCAGGTTGCGTTGCGCGGCAGACAGCGGCATCACCTGATGAATGCCGATACGTCCCCGATAGCCGATTCCGTGGCACGCGGCGCAGCCCGTCGCCGCATAAGGGCGCCAGCCGGCGTCGAGCGAAGCGGCGTCGAGGCCCGCCGCGCGCAGCGCATCGGGCGCCGCGCCGGACGGCGCGCGGCACGCGGCGCAGAGGCGGCGCACGAGCCGCTGGGCCGTCACGAGTCGCAGGGCGGCCGCGAGGTTGTACGGCGCGACGCCGATGTCGAGCAATCGAGCAACCGCTGCGGGCGCGTCGTTCGTATGCAGTGTCGACAGCACGAGGTGGCCAGTTTGCGCAGATTTCAGCGCAACGTCGGCAGTTTCTGCGTCGCGTATCTCGCCGACCATGATGACGTCAGGATCCTGGCGCAGGAACGCACGCAGCGCGACCGCGAAGGTCAGGCCCGCCTTCTCGCGCACGCCGACCTGATTGATCCCGTCGAGTTCGATTTCGGCCGGATCTTCGACCGTGCAGACGTTTCGCGACACGTCGTTCAGCATTTGCAGGAAGCAGTACAGCGACAGCGTCTTGCCGCTGCCCGTCGGTCCCGTGACGAGGACGAGGCCGTGTGGCGCGCCGATCGCCGCCTCGACGCGGTGCGCCTGCGCGGCGTCGAAGCCGAGTGCGCCGAGCGACAGATCGGCGGGAAGCGTCTCGAGACGCCGCAGCACGAGCTTTTCGCCGTGCAGCGTCGGCAGCGAGCTGACCCGGTAGTCGCCCGCGCGCCCTGGCGCAAGCGCGAGCCGCAGCCGGCCGTCTTGCGGCACGCGACGCTCGGCGATGTCCATCCGCGCGAGCACCTTGATGCGCGTCACGCATGCGTCGCGCAGATGGGCGGGCGGCCGGGCGAATTCGTGCAGCACGCCGTCGATCCGCAGGCGCACGCGCCAGCCCGATTCGCCTGGCTCGATGTGAATGTCGGACGCGTCGCGCTCGTGCGCGGCGCGCAGCATGTCGGCGACGATACCGACCGCGGGCGCGTCGTCGGCGAGTTCGGCGGCGCGGTGACGGGGCGGGGCGGCCGCCGCGGGCGGAAGCGGCGTCGTCGGCCACGCGGAAGAAAAAGAAGGGGAAGATGGCGTTGCGGACATCGGACTCGGCCTCGTGGCCGCCTGCTCGACACGATGGAGCGATCATCGCGCGTCGCGCAGGGCGGCCGCCAGTCGGTCGATCGGCCAACCGCGCCGCGCGTCAAACGCTCAGCGCGCGTCCCCCGCGCGACGTGCGCGGCTTGAACAGCTTGACCGTGCGCACGCCCTGATCGTCGCTGCGCATCACTTCGATCATCACGTCGCTGATCTTCAGGCAGACGTCACCTTCGGGAATCTCCTCGAGCATTTCGAGGATCAGGCCGTTGAGCGTCTTGGGTCCCTTGGTCGGCAGGTTCAGGTGCAGCCAGCGGTTCAGCTCGCGCAGCGGCATGCTGCCCGCGACGATGCATTCGCCGTTCGCGTCCCAGCCGCTCTTCGAATTCTCGCTTCTCGGCATCGTCGTCGTGAATTCGCCGATCAGCTCCTCGATGATGTCCTCGGGCGTGACGAGCCCCTGCAACTCGCCGTACTCGTTGACGACGAGCGCCGTGCGCTGCCGGCTTTCCTGGAAGTACTGCAATTGCTGGAACACGGGCGTGCCGGACGGCACGTAGTACGGTTCCGTGAGCAGCTCGCGCAGCGTGCCGCGGTCGAAATCCTGGTTGTGGAGCGCGGCGAGCGTCTTGCGGACGTGCAGCACGCCGAGCACGCGGTCGATGTCGCCTTCGTAGACGACGAGCCGGTTGTGATAGCAGGTCTCGAGCTGATGCAGCACGTCGTCGAGCGGCGCAAGGATGTTGAGCGCCTCGATCTGGCGGCGCGGGATCATCACGTCGTCGACGGTGATGTTCTCGAGATCGAACAGGTTGAGCAGGATGCTGCGGTGCTTGGTCGGCATGAAGCTGCCCGATTCGAGCACGAGCGAGCGCAACTCCTCGGTCGACAGCCGCTGGTCGCGCCCCCCCTTCGTGTTGATCCGCAGCGCCGCGAGGATCGAGCCCGACAGCGTATTGACGAACCACACGATGGGCATCATCACGCGCATCAGTGGCGCGATCACGACGCTCGCCGGCAGCGCGATCCGTTCGGGGAACGTCGCGCCGACGATCTTCGGCGTGATTTCGGCGAACACGATGATGAGAAACGCGACGATGCCGGTCGCGATCGACAGCACGAAATTGTCGTGGCCGAACGTGCGCAGCGCGATCGACGTCGTCAGCACCGGGATGATCGTGTTGAAGAGGTTGTTGCCGATCAGGATCACGCTCAGCAGCTGATCGGTCCGCGCGAGGAGCCTCTGCGTCGTTTTCGCGCCGAGCGCGCCTTGGCCCGCGAGGTGTTTGAGCCGATGGCGGTTGAGCGCCATCATCGCGGTTTCAGAAATGGAGAAGAAGCTGGAGCAGAGAAGAAGCAGGAAGATGGCGCCGATTTGCGCCCATAAGGGAATTTGGTCCACGCGTCGGAGAGTCGGTGAATGACAGGAATGGGAAAGACTATAGCAGAGGGGCGCGGTTGGTTCGCGTATGGCGTCGCCCCGCGGGGCGACGCCGCCGTTGCGCAAAAAAAAACCGCGCATCGTTTGCGCGGTTTTCTGCAAATCTGGTCGGGGTGAGAGGATTCGAACCTCCGGCCTCTACGTCCCGAACGTAGCGCTCTACCAGGCTAAGCTACACCCCGATTTGGACTCTTTCGTCGCTTCAGTCTAGTTCAAGACTGGCGTGACGTCGAGTAAGAAGATAATTCTAGCAGGCTCTCTTTGAAAATGGAAGCGGGGAATGAAGAAATTGCTGCGGCCGCAGCCTCGGCCTCTTGGCGAGCGCATTCGAGCGTGTGATCGAGCGCGCCCGAACGCGTGATTGCGTCGAAGATCGTGTCGAAGCGGTCGGTGCCGCCTTGCTCGATCGCTTCGCGCGCGAGCGCCGACTGCTCGGGCGTGCCGCGTTCGATCAGATAGATGAGCGGCAGCGTCGGCTTGCCTTCGCGCAGGTCGTCGCCGGCGTTCTTGCCCATTGACTCGGCGGTGCCCGCGTAGTCGAGCCAGTCGTCCATGATCTGGAACGCAGTGCCGATCCGGCGGCCATATTCGGCGGCGGCGGCCTCGGTCGGCGCGTCGGCGCCCGCCAGTACCGCGCCGAGGCGCGCCGAGGCCTCGAACAGCTTCGCGGTCTTGTAGCGGATCACCTGCATGTAGCGGGTTTCGTCGACGTCGGCGTCGTGCATGTTCAGGAGCTGCAGCACTTCGCCCTCGGAGATGATCGTCGTCGCTTCCGACAGGATCTCCATCACGCGCATCTTGCCGACGCCCACCATCATTTCGAACGAGCGCGAGTAGAGGTAATCGCCGACGAGCACGCTCGCCGCGTTGCCGAACAGCGCGTTCGCGGTCTTGCGGCCGCGCCGCAGCTCCGATTCGTCGACGACGTCGTCGTGCAGCAGCGTCGCCGTATGGATGAACTCGACGACGGCCGCGAGCACGTGCTTCTGGCTCGTGTTTTCGCCGAGCGCGCCCGCGACGAGAAGGAGAAGCGCCGGTCGCAGCCGCTTGCCGCCCGCGCCGATAATGTACTCGGCGATCTGGTTGATCAGCAGCACGTCGGACGCGAGGCTTTGCCGAATGACGCGATTCACCTGCTCCATATCGCTTGCGATCGGGGCGAGCAGGTGGGTGGCGCTGAGGGAGGGGGTGGCAGTCGACGACATGATCATGGAAATGGGTAGTGCCGCGGATTATAAGGCGAATCGCCCGCGAGCCGGGCTGTCGTGCGACTTCTTCATGCGTTTTTCGGCCGCTCGGCCGATGTTCGCGCCACGATCGGGCGCGGCAGACGCGGATGGACTTTGACCGAAGCGCTAACTCCATGTATAATCACGCGTTTTCCGCGCACGGTGCACGGAAAAATGGATCCAGAGTGAGGTTCTCAATGTACGCGGTCATAAAAACCGGCGGCAAGCAGTACAAGGTTGCCGTTGGCGAAAAACTGAAAGTAGAACAGATGCCGGCAGACATTGACGCAGAAATCACGCTCGACCAGGTTCTCGCAGTGGGCGAAGGCGAATCGATTAAGTTCGGTACGCCGCTGGTCAGTGGGGCTTCCGTCAAGGCCACCGTCATATCGCACGGTCGTCATGCCAAGGTCACCATCTTCAAGATGCGTCGCCGGAAGCACTACCAAAAGCACGGCGGCCACCGCCAGAACTACACCGAGCTGCGCATCGACGCGATCAACGCGTAAGCGCCTCCCTCGGTAAAGGAGCAATCAGATGGCACACAAAAAAGCAGGCGGCTCGTCCCGGAACGGCCGCGACTCCGAGTCGAAGCGTCTCGGCGTCAAGGTGTATGGCGGCCAGGCGATCAACGCGGGCAGCATCATCGTGCGTCAGCGCGGCACGCGCATGCACGCAGGCGAAAACGTCGGCATGGGCAAGGACCACACGCTCTTCGCGCTGGTCGACGGCCATGTGAAGTTCACGACGAAGGGCGCCGCCAAGAAGCACACGGTCGTCGTCGTCCCGGCCGCTGCCTGAGTTCAGGCGCGACGGGCTTCGTAGCCAAGAAAGGCCCCGCGGTAACAGCGGGGCCTTTTTTATTTTGTGCGCGAATTTTGCGCGCAGGCATTCGCCGCGCGCATCGGCTGTTCGGCCGATTGGTCAAGCGCGGCGCCGCACGGCACAATAGCGGGAATAGCAGCAAATACTGGACGGAGTGACGGATGAAGTTCATTGACGAAGCGCGAATCGAAGTCATCGCCGGCGACGGGGGCGATGGCAGCGCGTCGATGCGCCGCGAGAAATTCGTTCCGTTCGGCGGGCCGGACGGCGGCGACGGCGGCCGCGGCGGCAGCGTATACGTGATCGCGGATCGCAACATCAACACGCTGATCGACTACCGATACGCGAAGAAGCACATGGCGCGCAACGGCGAGAACGGCCGCGGCTCCGATTGCTACGGCAAGGGCGGCGACGACATCACGCTGCGCATGCCGGTCGGCACTGTCATCAACGACATGGACACGGGCGAGCTGATCGCCGATCTGACTGAGCACGACCAGAAGGTGCTCGTCGTGAAGGGCGGCGCGGGCGGCCTCGGCAACCTGCATTTCAAGTCGAGCACGAACCGCGCGCCGCGCCAGAAGACGGACGGCAAGCCGGGCGAGCGGCGCATGCTGAAGCTCGAGTTGAAGGTGCTTGCGGACGTCGGCCTCCTCGGGATGCCGAACGCCGGCAAGTCGACGTTCATCGCGTCGGTGTCGAACGCGAAGCCGAAGATCGCCGACTATCCGTTCACGACGCTCGCGCCGAATCTCGGCGTCGTGCGCGTCGGGCCGGGCAAGAGCTTCGTGATCGCCGACATTCCGGGCCTGATCGAAGGTGCGGCGGAAGGCGCGGGCCTCGGCCATCAGTTCCTGCGGCATCTGCAGCGCACCGGTATCCTGCTGCATCTCGTCGATCTCGCGCCGTTCGACGAAAACGTCGATCCCGTCGCCGAGGCGAAGGCGATCGTCGGCGAGCTGCGCAAGTACGACGAATCGCTGTACGAGAAGCCGCGCTGGCTCGTCTTGAACAAGCTCGACATGGTGTCGGAGGACGAGCGCGGCGCGCGCGTCGCCGACTTCATCGAGCGCTTCGGCTGGGCTGGCCCCGTATTCGAGATTTCCGCGCTGACGGGGCAGGGCTGCGAAGGCCTCGTCTACGCGATCTACGACTATCTCTCCGTGCATTCGGATGCGCATCGCGCCGAGATCGCCGAGGATCTGGCGTCGGACGTGCGCTTCCGCGACGTGCCGTCCGCCGCCGGCGAACCGCGCGAGCGCGAAGCCGACGCGCCGTAAGCGCCGCCGCGGCACCGCAAGCCGCGCCGCGCGGTCCGCACGGCGCGCGAGATATTCGCGCATCACTCACAGGAGGCAGCGCACGATGCGTTCGATCATCGCCGATTCGAAACGCTTGGTAGTGAAGGTCGGCTCGAGCCTCGTCACCAACGATGGCCGCGGGCTCGACCATGACGCTATCGGCCGATGGGCTGCCCAGATCGCCGCGCTGCGCGGCGCGGGCAAGGAAGTGGTGCTCGTCAGCTCGGGCGCGATCGCGGAAGGGATGCAGCGCCTCGGCTGGAGCAAGCGGCCGCGGGAAATTGACGAATTGCAGGCGGCTGCGGCCGTCGGGCAGATGGGGCTCGCGCAGGTGTACGAGAGCCGCTTCGCCGAGCACGGCATCCGCACCGCGCAGATTCTCCTCACGCACGCGGACCTCGCCGACCGCGAACGCTACCTGAATGCACGCTCGACGCTTCTCACGCTGCTGCGGCTCGGCGTCGTGCCGATCATCAACGAGAACGACACCGTCGTCACCGACGAAATCAAGTTCGGCGACAACGATACGCTCGGTGCGCTCGTCGCGAACCTGATCGAAGGCGACGCGCTCATCATCCTTACTGACCAGCAGGGGCTCTTTACGGCCGATCCGCGCAAGGATCCGAGCGCGACGCTCGTCGGCGAGGCGAGCGCCGGCGCGCCCGAACTCGAGGCGATGGCGGGCGGCGCGGGGTCGAGCATCGGCCGCGGCGGCATGCTGACGAAGATTCTCGCGGCGAAGCGCGCCGCGCACAGCGGTGCGAACACCGTGATCGCGAGCGGCCGTGAGCATGAAGTGCTCGTGCGGCTTGCGTCGGGCGAGACGGTCGGCACGCAGCTGATCGCACGCACCGCGCGGATGGCGGCGCGCAAGCAGTGGATGGCGGACCACTTGCAGGTGCGCGGCCACGTCGTCATCGATGCAGGCGCGGTCGACAAGCTGACGGCGGGCGGCAAGAGCCTGCTGCCGATCGGTGTCGTCGCGGTGCAGGGCGTGTTCGCGCGCGGCGAAGTCATCGCGTGCGTCGACGACACGGGCCGCGAAGTCGCACGCGGCATTACCAATTACAGCAGCGCCGAGACGAAGCTGATCCAGCGCAAGCCGAGCGGCGAGATCGAAGCGGTGCTCGGCTACATGCTCGAGCCCGAGCTGATCCATCGGGACAACCTCGTGCTCGTCTGACGCGGTGCCGTTGTGGCGCGGGGCTTCGAGCGAAGCCGACAAACAAAAATGCCGCGCAAGCGGGCATTTTTGTTTTCGCCATCCTGTCCGGCACGCAGTTGTGCGGCCCGCGCGGCCGGTTGCATCCGCGCGTTGGTGCGCCGGCGTGCCTCGATCGGCACGCACCGGCCGCGCCGGATCAGCGGATCTGATTGAGCGTCGTCCGGTTGTAGCGGATGTTCTCGATGATCGCCGAGCGCTTGCCCGTCGGCATCTTGTTCGCGCAGAAGAAGTCCTGATAGAGCGCCGCGTGGTACGCGTTCAGTTCGCCGTTCTCGATCCGCTGCCAGTCGGTTGCGACCGTGCGGTCCCAGCCGTCGTGATCCGCGTTCAGACCCGCGTACTGGCGCCATTCGTACGTGTCGCAGCGAATTCCTTCGTAGTTGACGTTGCGCGCGCCCGCGGGGCTCGTGACGACGACAATGTAGCGGACGACGCCGTCCGTGCCGACGTCGAGCGACTTCGAATCGACGGAGAACTTGAGCGGCGTGTTCTGCGACACGTTGAACGACAGCAGATCGCTCGTCTGCGGCAGCGGCGGCAGCGTCTCGACCTTGTTTTCAGTCCATTGCGGCTGACGGTCGAGCAGGTAGGTGAATGCGCTGTCGTCCTTGTTGGTCGGAGTGTTCGAATGGGCGCAGCCGGCCAGCGCGGCGGCCGCGACGATCGACGCAGCGGCAAGAGCAATCGATTTCAATATGCGTACCTCGTAAAAAAGCGCGGCATCCTTCAATGCCGCGCCCGGTCATGCGTTTTTCATTCCCGTCGGACGAGCTCGTGCGTCAATCGCGCAAGGTCAGGCGGGGAGGGTTTTCGTCGAGCGCGCTCGCGCCCGGCTCGACTTCCGAACAGACTGCCGACATGTCGATCGCTGCTGGTGTTTCCGCGATCTCGTGTCCGTTCGCAACGCGCGGAAAGCGCGACGCGCGCGGACCGCGCGGCTTGTCGGAACGCTGCGCCGGGCGGCGCAGGAAACGCGACAATTCGGTCAACGCCAACTGATACACATCCCGCTTGAACTCGATCACCGCGTCGAGTGGCACCCAGTATTCGTTCCAGCGCCATGCGTCGAACTCCGGATGATCCGTCGCGCGCAGGCAGATGTCGCAATCGCGCCCGACCATTCGCAGCAGGAACCAGATCTGCTTCTGGCCGCGATAATGTCCGCGCACTTCGCGCTTGATGAACTTGTCTGGCACCTCATAACGCAACCAGTCGCGAGTGCGGCCGATGATCTTGACGTGTTCCGGCAGCAGCCCGGTTTCCTCGTGCAGTTCCCGGTACATTGCCTGCATCGGGGTCTCGCCGTACTTGATGCCCCCTTGCGGAAACTGCCAGGAATGCTCGCGGAGCCGCTTGCCCCAAAACACCTCGTTGCGCGCGTTCAAGAGGATGATGCCGACGTTCGGGCGAAAGCCTTCACGATCCAGCATACAACCACCTTCGAATCCTTTAAAATTGCTTTGATTATAAACAGATAACGGGCGCCGCGCACCGGAACGGAGCGAATCCGGGCGAGGTGCGTCATCTACACTGTCCCCGATTTGTCTGGTATGTCACCTGCGCCGCACGCCACCGCGCAGCCGTTAATTCACCTTTAGACTTTTTTCGGGCGGCCCGCGTTGGCCGCCGCTAATGGAACCGTTCGCATGAAAGCCTCTCGTTTCTTTATCGGCACCCTGAAGGAAGCACCCGCCGACGCCGAGATCGTCAGCCACAAGCTGATGGTGCGAGCCGGCATGATCCGCCGCGTTGCCGGCGGCATCTATAACTATCTGCCGATCGGCTTGCGCTCGATTCGCAAGGTCGAGGCGATCGTGCGCGAAGAGATGAACCGGGCGGGCGCGATCGAGCTGCTGATGCCCGCCGTGCAGCCCGCCGAGCTGTGGCAGGAGTCGGGGCGCTGGGAGCAGTTCGGCCCCGAGCTGCTGCGCTTCAAGGATCGCAAGCAGAACGACTTCGTGATCGGACCGACTCACGAAGAGGTGATCACCGACATCGCGCGCAACCAGATCAAGAGCTATCGGCAGATGCCGGTGAACTTCTATCAGATCCAGACGAAGTTCCGCGACGAGATCCGCCCGCGCTTCGGCGTGATGCGCGGCCGTGAGTTCATCATGAAGGACGCGTACTCGTTCGACAGGGATCACGAAGGCCTCAAGGAGTCGTACAGGAAAATGTATGACGCATACGTGCGGGTCTTTACGCGGATCGGCCTCGAATTCCGTCCGGTCGCGGCCGACAACGGCTCGATCGGCGGCAGCGGTTCGCACGAATTCCATGTGATCGCCGACACCGGCGAGGACGCGATCGCCTACTGCCCGACGTCCGACTTCGCGGCGAACGTCGAGGCGGCCGAGGCGCTGCCGCTGTTCGCGAGCCGTGCGGCGCCCGCCGAGGCGATGCAGAAGGTCGCGACGCCCGGCAAGGCGAAGTGCGAGGCGGTCGCCGAGCTTCTGAGCATCCCGCTCGAGCGCACGATCAAGTCGATCGTGCTCGCGACCGACAACGACGGCGCCGAGCCGTCGATCTGGCTGCTGATGCTGCGCGGCGACCACGACCTGAACGAAATCAAGACGGCGAAGCTGCCGGGCCTGGCCGGCTACCGCTTCGCGACCGAGACGGAGATCGTCGAGTGGTTCGGCACGCCGCCCGGCTACCTCGGCCCGATCGGCACGAAGAAGCCGGTGCGCGTGATCGCCGATCGCACGGTCGCGAACATGAGCGACTTCGTCGTCGGCGCGAACGAAGTCGATTACCACGTCGCCGGCGTGAACTGGGGCCGCGACTTGCCGGAGCCCGTGATCGCCGACATCCGCAACGTGAAGGCGGGCGATCCGTCGCCGGACGGCAAGGGCACGCTCGACATCTGCCGCGGCATCGAAGTCGGCCACGTGTTCCAGCTCGGCGCGAAGTATTCGGAGGCGATGGGCGCGACGTTCATCGACGAATCGGGCAAGGCGCAGCCGATGGTGATGGGGTGCTACGGGATCGGCGTTACGCGGATCCTCGGCGCGGCGATCGAGCAGAACTTCGACGACAAGGGGATCATCTGGCCCGAGGCGATCGCGCCGTTCGAGGTCGTGCTGTGCCCGATGGGCTATGACCGCAGCGATGCGGTGCGCGAAGCGGCCGACAAGCTCTACGCGGATCTCGCCGCGGCGGGCGTCGACGTGATCCTCGACGATCGCGGCGAGCGTCCGGGCGTGATGTTCGCGGACTGGGAACTGATCGGCGTGCCGCATCGCCTCGTGATCGGCGAGCGCGGCCTGAAGGACGGCATGGTCGAGTACCAGGGGCGCCGCGACGTCGAAGCGACGCTGCTGCCCGCCGATTCGGCCGCGGCGGCGATCGCCGAGAAGGTTCGCGCGGTGCTCGGCCGCTGATCGTCGGCGAAACGGGGCGCGCGTTGGAGTCGAATTTCCTGTCGGCGACGGTGCTCCTCATCCTCATCACCGATCCGCTCGGCAACATCCCGCTCGTCATCGCGGCGCTGCGGGACGTGCCGGGCGAACGGCGCGTGAAGGTGATCCTGCGCGAAGTGGCGATCGCGTTCGTGATCCTGCTGTTCTTCATGGTCGTCGGCGACCGCTTCCTGCGGATGATGAGCCTGACCGATGTGTCGCTGCGGATCGGCGGGGGAATCGTGCTGTTCCTGATTGCGCTCCGGATGATCTTTCCGCATCCGGACGGCGCGCTCGGCAGCGATCCGCGCGCGGGCGGCGAGCCGTTCATCGTGCCGCTCGCGATTCCGGCGCTCGCCGGGCCGTCGGCGCTCGCGACGGTGATGCTGCTCACGTCGCAGGCGCCCGGCAAGATGTTCGAATGGGCGGGCGCGCTGACGGTGACGATGCTCGTGTGTGCGGTGACGCTCGTGCTCGCCGAACGGATTCAGCAGTGGCTCGGCGAGCGCACGGTGCTCGCGTTCGAGCGGCTGATGGGGCTCGTGCTCGTCGCGATCTCGGTCGAGATGATGATGGCGGGCGTTCGCGCGTTCGTTCACCAGTTGTGATGGGCTGACCGACTGCGGCGCTGCGGGATCTTCGATCGCCAAGCAAGAAAAAGCGGCCCGCGCATTACACGCGAGCCGCTTTTCCATGATGTCTTTGGTGCGCCGGGCCGGTGCCGCCGTGCCGCCGTGCCGGCGTCAGACGTCCGCCGTCAGCGCGCGGATCGTCGGCAGGTTGCGCCAGTAGCCCTTCGCGTCCATCCCGCAGCCGAACACGTAGCGGTCCGGTACCGCGAACCCGCAGAAGTCCGGGTGCAGCGGCTTCGCCTTCGCGAGCGTCTTCTCGCACAGCACCGCGGACAGGAAGCGCTTCGCGCCCATCTCGAGGATGCGGTCGCGGATCGCAGCCATCGTTTCGCCTTCGTCGAGGATGTCGTCGAGCACGAGCACGATGCGGTCCTTCACCGATTCGCGCGGCGCGACGCGCCAATGCATCTCGGGGCTGCCCTTCGTCGTGTTGCGATAGCGGGTCAGGTGGATGTAGTCGAACTCGAGCGGGAAATCGAGGTGCGGCAGCAGCATGCCGGTGAACACCGCCGCACCGCCCATCACCGACAGCACGAGCGGGAACTCCTCGCCGATCTGGTCGCGGATCTCTGCAGCCATCCGACCGATCGATGCGTTGACTTCGTCGGCGGAGACGATCTCTTCGGAGTGTTGGAAAATGTGGAGGGCTTCTTCTCGATTCATGAGGTCTGGCGAGCGGTCTCGTCTGGGATACCAATAAGAATGAAACAATGCGGCGCCACGCGCTACAGCATATACCCGTGCGCGGCGCCGCGGCGAATCAGCGCATGCCGGGCATCATGCCCTTAATGCCGCGCATCATCTTCTGCAGGTTGCCGCCCTTCAGCTTCTTCATCATCGTGCGCATCTGGTCGTACTGATTCAGCATCCGGTTGACTTCCTGCACCGGGACGCCCGCGCCCGCCGCGATCCGGCGCTTGCGCGTCGCCTTGATGATCTCGGGCTTCGCGCGCTCCGCGGGCGTCATCGAATTGATGATGCCTTCCATCCGGCGGATCTGCTTTTCGGCCTGGCTCATGTCGGCGCCCGCCGCAGCCTGCTGGAACTGCGCGGGCAGCTTGTCCATCAGCGACGACAGCCCGCCCATGTTCTTCATCTGCGAGATCTGCGCGCGGAAATCGTTCAGGTCGAAATCGCCGCCTTTCTTGACCTTGTTGGCCAGTTTCTCCGCTGCCTTGATGTCGACGCCGCGCTGCGCTTCCTCAACGAGCGCGAGGATGTCGCCCATCCCGAGGATCCGGTTTGCCATCCGGTCCGGGTGGAAGATCTCGAGGCCGTCGAGCTTCTCGGCGACGCCGACGAACTTGATCGGCTTGCCCGTCACATGGCGCACCGACAGCGCGGCGCCGCCGCGCGAGTCGCCATCGAGCTTCGTCAGCACGACGCCCGTGAGCGGCAGCGCGTCGTTGAACGCCTTCGCGGTGTTGACGGCGTCCTGGCCGAGCATCGCGTCGACGACGAAGAGCGTCTCGACCGGCTTGAGCGCCGCGTGCAGCGCGGTGATCTCCTGCATCATCGCTTCGTCAATGCCGAGGCGGCCCGCGGTATCGACGAGCAGCACGTCGTGATAGTGGCGCTTTGCCCAGTCGACGGCCGCGTTCGCGATGTCGACGGGCTTCTGGTCGGGCGTCGACGGGAAGAAGTCGGCGCCGACCTGCTCGCTCACCGTTTTCAGCTGCGCGATCGCGGCGGGGCGGTAGACGTCGCACGAGACGGTGAGTACCTTCTTCTTGTACTTCTCGCGCAGCAGCTTCGCGAGCTTGCCGACGGTCGTCGTCTTGCCGGCGCCCTGCAGGCCGGCCATCAGGATGATCGCCGGCGGCGTGACGGCGAGGTTCAGCTCGGCCGCCTTGCCTTCGTAGTCGCCGCCGATCACGGCGGTCAGTTCCTTCTGGACTACGCCGACGAGCGCCTGACCGGGCGACAGGCTGCCGACCACGTCCTCGCCGAGCGCCTTTTCCTTGACCTTCGCGATGAAATCGCGGACGACGGGCAGCGCGACGTCGGCTTCGAGGAGCGCGAGCCGCACCTCGCGGAGCATCTCCTGGGTGTTCGCCTCGGTGAGCCGGGCCTCGCCGCGCAGCGTCTTGACGACGCGCGCCATCCGTTGGGTGAGATTGTCGAGCATGGGGAGCGATGGACAGTGAAGCCCGCAGGCGCGAGTGGGACAAAAAGCCGACCGTCGCGGGTAGGGGGCCTAGTGTAAACTTCGAACATGGATATTGTACTGTATGCCCTCACTGCGCTCTTATATGGCGGCCTCGCCGTCGCCAGCTGGCGCACGCGCCGCGTCGGCGCGGCGCGGCCGCTCGTCGCGAGCGTGCCGGCCGTCCCGCACGCGCGCGAATCCGTCTCGGCCGGGATGGGGGGGCTTGGGCGCACGATCCTCTGCGCCGCGCTGCTCGCGCATGGGGTGCTGCTGCACATGACGATCTTCCCGCACGACGCGATGGTGTTCGGCTTTGCGTTCGCGCTGTCGGCGATGTTCTGGCTCGGCGCCGGCATCTACTGGATCGAGAGCTTCTTCTTCCCGCTCGACGGCATGCGGCTCCTCGTGTTGCCGCTGGCGTGCGGCGCGTCGCTCCTGCCGCTGGCGTTCGGCGGCGTGCACGTGCTGCCGTATGCGGCCGCGCCGCTCTTCAAGTTGCACTTCCTGATCGCGAACATCGCGTACGGGCTCTTCGCGATCGCGGCGCTGCACGCGGTGTTGATGCTGATGGTCGAGCGGCGTCTGCACGCGCTGCGGCACGACGGGCTGCGCGAGTCGTCGAGCTGGGTCGCCGGCTGGCTCGATACGCTGCCGCCGCTCCTCACGCTCGAGAAGCTGCTGTTCCGCCTGATCGGCGCGGGCTTCGTGCTGCTCACGCTGACGCTCGCAACGGGCATCCTGTTCAGCGAGCAGATCGACGCGCGCGCGCTCAAGCTTGATCACAAGACCGTGTTCGCGATCCTGTCCTGGCTGATGTTCGGCGGGCTCCTGGTCGCGCACAAGGCGTCCGGCTGGCGCGGCCGCGGCGTCGCGCGCTGGGTGCTCGCGTCGTTCGTCGCGCTGCTGCTCGCGTACGTCGGCAGCCGCTTCGTTCTCGAGGTGCTGCTGCACCGCTCCGTGGTTTGAACACCTGATCTCGATGCGACAAATCCTTCTCCTTATCGTGTTGTTCTTCGCGAGCTCGTGGCTCGCGAGAAAGATCCGCCAGGCGCAGGCGCGCGGCAACGGGCCGTTTGCAGGCGGCGGAGCGGGCACCGCAGGCCCCGCGCCCGAACAGGGCGATGCGGGCCGCGCGGGCGACGGCGGCGCGCTGCCCGAGCCGATGGTCCGCTGCGCGGAATGTGGCGTGCATGCGCCGAAGAGCGATGCGGTCGCGGCGGGCGGCGTGTATTTCTGCAGTCCGGAGCACGCGGCGCGTCACGCCGCGCATTCGGGCAGCCGCAGCGAGTGATGAGCGGCGCGAGGCGCTTCGCCGTCGATGTCGGCGGCTGGGTCGACGGCGCGCTGCGCGAGCCGTCGCCGAATTTCGATGCGCGGCCAGAAGGCGTCGCGCCTTCGCTCGTCGTGATCCACAACATCAGCCTGCCGCCCGGCGAGTTCGGCGGCGATGCGATCGTCGAGCTGTTCCAGAATCGCCTCGACTGCGACGCGCATCCGTTCTACGACGCGCACCTGCGCGGCGTGCGGGTATCCGCCCATTTCCTGATTCGGCGCGACGGCGTGCTGATCCAGTTCGTGTCGTGCGACGCGCGCGCATGGCACGCGGGCGCGTCGAGCTTCTTCGGCCGCGAGCGCTGCAACGATTTCTCGATCGGCGTCGAGCTTGAAGGCGCGGACGACGTCGCATTCGACGCGCCGCAATATGCGACGCTCGCCGCGCTTGCGCGCGCGCTTGCCGCGCATTACCCGATCGATGCGTTTGCGGGCCACGAGCACGTCGCGCCCGGACGCAAGACCGATCCCGGTCCGCATTTCGATTGGCAACGTCTCTCTGACGATGCTGGTTTTCCGGCTCGATACTTTCCCTACCGGAAGCACTGAGGGCGAGGTCTTTTTGACGCGCATCGCACTGTTTCGCCGGGCGTGCCTTGTCGTGTCGGCGTATCGCGCTTGTCAATAGACTTCGAGCAAATTTTTCCTTTGGCGCTTCCGCGAGGCTCCACTATACTTGGGGCCAGTCGAGCAGTTCGGCACTACATATAGTGTGTCGATCGGGGGCATTTCCCGTTCCCGACCGCGGTCCCCGGCGTCATCGCCGGAGCGCGACATTCTCAGTGCGGCGCATCTGGCCAGCGGTCCGGCGCGCTGCGACCCGCGTGGAAAAGTGTAGCCAGAGGCGCGATGCGCATGACGAAGACCAATGTCGAATCGAGCGCGTCGCGTGGGCCCAACCGGCAAGGCAGCCGCTTCTTCCGCGTCTTACCGCTCGCGCACGTCGTGGCGCACCGTCCGTATTAATCCGCGGTCCCTTCCGCATCACCCAACACCAGGAGTTTTGCCCATGCAAACCACCGACAACGCGACGTCCCAATTCGAGAGCGCGGCGAGCCGCCCGCTCGCCGGTGGCGCACAAGGCGCGCCGGCACTTGCGTCGCAGACGACGTACGCCGACTACAAGGTGATCCGCCGCAACGGCAGCGTGGTGTCGTTCGAACCGTCGAAGATCGCGATCGCGGTGACGAAGGCATTCCTGGCCGTCAACGGCGGCCAGGGCGCCGCGTCGGCCCGTGTGCGCGAGCTCGTCGAGCAACTGACGCAGAACGTCGTGCGCGCGCTCGTGCGCAGCCGCCCGAACGGCGGCACGTTCCATATTGAAGACATTCAGGATCAGGTCGAGCTCGCGCTGATGCGCGGCGGCGAGCACAACGTCGCACGCGCGTACGTGCTGTACCGCGAGAAGCGTCACCTCGAGCGCGTCCACGCGGGCGAGGCGGCGGACGTCGAAACGTCGACGGGCGGCGGCATCAACGTGACGGACAACGGCGTCACGCGTCCGCTCGACATGAGTGCGCTGCACGCGCTGATCGTGTCGGCATGCGAAGGGCTCGGCGACGCGGTGAGCCCGGAGCCGATCGTCTCGGAAACGGTGAAGAACCTGTACGACGGCGTGCCGATGACCCAGGTCTACGATTCGGCGATCCTGGCCGCGCGCACGATGATCGAGAAGGACCCGGCGTACAGCCAGGTCACGGCGCGCATCCTGCTGCACACGATCCGCCGCGAGATCCTCGGCGAGGAAGTGACGCAGGCGGAAATGTCGACGCGCTACGCCGAATACTTCCCGCAGTTCCTGAAGCGCGGCGTCGAAGCCGAGCTGCTCGACGACAAGCTGCTGCAGTTCGACCTGAAGCGCCTGGGCGATGCGCTCGACGCGAGCCGCGACCTGCAGTTCGGCTATCTCGGCCTGCAGACGCTGTACGACCGCTACTTCCTGCACGTCGATGGCGCCCGCATCGAGATGCCGCAGGCGTTCTTCATGCGCGTCGCGATGGGCCTCGCGCTGAACGAGATCGACCGCGAAGCGCGCGCGATCGAGTTTTACAACGTGCTGTCGAGCTTCGACTTCATGAGCTCGACGCCGACGCTCTTCAACTCGGGCACGCGCCGCTCGCAGCTGTCGTCGTGCTACCTGACGACGGTCGCGGACGACCTCGACGGCATCTACGAAGCGCTGAAGGACAACGCGCTGCTGTCGAAATTCGCCGGCGGCCTCGGCAACGACTGGACCCGCGTGCGTGCGCTCGGCTCGCATATCAAGGGCACGAACGGCAAGTCGCAAGGCGTGGTCCCGTTCCTGAAGGTCGTCAACGACACGGCGGTCGCGGTGAACCAGGGCGGCAAGCGCAAGGGCGCGGTGTGTGCGTACCTGGAGTCGTGGCACCTCGACATCGAGGAATTCCTCGAGCTGCGCAAGAACACGGGCGACGACCGTCGCCGCACGCACGACATGAACACGGCGAACTGGATTCCCGACCTGTTCATGAAGCGCGTGATGGAAGGCGCCGACTGGACGCTGTTCTCGCCGTCGACCTGCCCGGATCTGCACGACAAGTTCGGCGCCGAGTTCGAGACGGCGTACGTCGGCTATGAAGAGAAGGTCGCGCGCGGCGAGATCAAGCTGTTCAAGAAGATTCCGGCACAGCAGCTCTGGCGCAAGATGCTCGGCATGCTGTTCGAGACTGGCCATCCGTGGATCACGTTCAAGGATCCGTGCAATGTGCGCTCGCCGCAACAGCACGTCGGCGTCGTCCACTCGTCGAACCTGTGCACGGAAATCACGCTGAACACGAGCGACACCGAGATCGCCGTCTGCAACCTGGGCTCGGTGAACCTCGTTGCGCACCTCGCAAAGCAGGCCGACGGCGGCTACGCGCTCGACCAGGAGAAGCTGAAGCGCACGGTCCGCGTCGCGATGCGGATGCTCGACAACGTCATCGACATCAACTACTACGCGGTCGCGAAGGCGCGCAACTCGAACCTGAAGCACCGTCCGGTCGGCCTCGGCATCATGGGCTTCCAGGACTGCCTGCACCTGCTGCGCACGCCGTACGCGTCGGAGGCGGCGGTCGAGTTCGCCGATCGCTCGATGGAAGCGGTCTGCTACTACGCGTACTACGCGTCGACCGAGCTCGCCGAAGAGCGCGGCCGCTACTCGAGCTACCGCGGCTCGCTGTGGGATCGCGGCATCCTCCCGCAGGACACGCTGAAGCTGCTGACGGAAGCCCGCGGCGGCTACGTCGAAGTCGACACGAGCGCGACGCTCGACTGGCCGGTGCTGCGCGCGCGGATCGACTCGTTCGGCATGCGCAACTCGAACTGCGTCGCGATCGCGCCGACGGCGACGATCTCGAACATCATCGGCGTGTCCGCGTGCATCGAGCCGACCTTCCAGAACCTGTACGTGAAGTCGAACCTGTCGGGTGAATTCACGGTGGTCAACGAGTACCTGGTGCGCGACTTGAAGGAGCGCGGCCTGTGGGACGAGGTGATGGTCGCCGACCTGAAGTACTTCGACGGCATGCTGTCGCGCATCGACCGCGTCCCGGCCGACCTGCGTGCAATTTACGCGACCGCGTTCGAAGTCGATCCGAAGTGGCTTGTCGAGGCGGCGTCGCGTCGTCAGAAGTGGATCGACCAGGCGCAGTCGCTGAACATCTACATGGGAGGCGCGTCGGGCAAGAAGCTAGACGAGGTCTACAAGCTCGCGTGGCTGCGCGGCCTGAAGACCACTTACTACCTGCGCACGATGGCGGCGACGCACGTCGAGAAGTCGACGGTCGCGCACGGCGCGCTGAATGCGGTGCCGACTTCCGGCGGCTCGAGCGGCGGTGCGGCGGGCGGCGTGCAAGGCGCGGCAGGCGGCTTCGGCGCGGCGGGTGGCGATGCGCAGTCGGGCGCGATGAACGCGGCGCCGATCGAAGCGGACGGTCCGGTGTGCACGATGCGTCCGGGCGATCCGGGCTTCGAAGAGTGCGAAGCGTGCCAGTGATGCGGCGCGCGTAGCGCTCGACGAATGCGAGCGGCGCGCGACGAAGACCGATAAAGGTTGAAGTGCGCGCCGCTCTCTACTAAAAAAATGATAAGGAATCTGTAACGCAGCGAACGCGTTGCAGGCAGCAAGAAGCAAGAAGCGTGATCGAAACATCCCCGACGACGTCGCGTTTCGATCCGCGTTCGATGCGTCGAGCGCACCTCGCAAATCACGCGCGGCACACATCGCGCGCTGCATGAATGACGATGCGTTGCTCAAAGTGTTGTATCGAGGTCGCAACGCGAATCGAAAAAAGGATTTTTCATGAGCGAACCCTTTTATCGCTCAGGAAAAGATGGTACAAACCGATCTAAATTGATGGTGAGAATTTATGCTCAACTGGGATGACGAGAAGACTGCCGTAACTCCCGCGAGCGGAGCGCAGCACAACGCGCTGCGCGACCCCGCAGGAATGGCTGTCGGATTGCAGGCCGCGGTGCCTGCCGCTCATCAAGCTTCGTCGGCGCGCGACATCTTCGCAGGCGATTTCGCCGTGGCGCCGCATGCGTCCGCAGCGGTCGCGTCGGAAGCGCGGGTCAACGTCGCCGACAAGCGCATCATCAACGGCCAGACCGACGTCAACCAGCTCGTCCCGTTCAAGTACAAGTGGGCGTGGGAGAAGTACCTGGCCGGTTGCGCGAATCACTGGATGCCGCAGGAAATCAACATGTCCCGCGACATCGCGCTGTGGAAGGACCCGAACGGCCTGACCGAGGACGAGCGCCGGATCGTCAAGCGCAACCTCGGCTTCTTCGTGACTGCCGATTCGCTCGCCGCGAACAACATCGTGCTCGGCACCTACCGCCACATCACGGCGCCGGAGTGCCGGCAGTTCCTGCTGCGCCAGGCGTTCGAAGAGGCGATCCACACGCACGCGTATCAATATATTGTCGAATCGCTCGGCCTCGACGAAGGCGAGATCTTCAACGCGTACCACGAGGTGGCGTCGATCCGCGCGAAGGACGAGTTCCTGATTCCGTTCATCCATACGCTGACCGACCCGGCCTTCAAGACGGGCACGCTGGAAGCCGATCAGAAGCTGCTGAAGTCGCTGATCGTGTTCGCGTGCATCATGGAAGGCCTGTTCTTCTATGTCGGCTTCACGCAGATTCTCGCGCTCGGCCGGCAGAACAAGATGACGGGCGCGGCGGAGCAATACCAGTACATCCTCCGCGACGAGTCGATGCACTGCAATTTCGGGATCGACCTGATCAACCAGATCAAGCTCGAGAACCCGCACCTGTGGACGGCCGAGTTCCGCGCCGAGATCCGCGAGCTGTTCAAGCACGCCGTCGATCTCGAGTACCGCTACGCGGAAGACACGATGCCGCGCGGCGTGCTGGGCCTGAACGCGTCGATGTTCAAGAGCTACCTGCGCTTCATCAGCAACCGCCGCTGCCAGCAGATCGGCCTCGATCCGCTGTTCCCGAACGAGGAAAACCCGTTCCCGTGGATGAGCGAGATGATCGACTTGAAGAAGGAGCGCAACTTCTTCGAGACGCGGGTGATCGAGTATCAGACGGGCGGCGCGCTGTCGTGGGAATGATCCGACGCGCAGTCGACGAGTAACGATGTTCATGCCGGGCACTGGGCCCGGCGCAAGGTTTAGGAGCAAGAACGCCTGATGCAAAGCATGTCCGGTGCCTCAAGGGCCCAAGTACACGACAGGCACTTTGCGAACCCTTCAGTGGGATGGGCAAACTTCCCTCCGGAAAAGGCGGGCGGCCGAACGGCTGCCGGCTCGATCAAGCGATTAGGGGCGGCGGCGCAGGGCGCGCCGGCCGCCGACTTGATTTGGCGCGCGGTGCCAAGGGGCACGGCGCGCCATACCGTATTCATTAGCGTAAGCATGCGTCATCCGCGTACGCCGATGAATAGCCCGCTTCGCAGCGCACGTCCTGATAAACGTCCGTGGGAAGCGGGTTTTGACGAAGGGTGTAGTTTGAACTGACTCTCATCTGAACCTGAAGGAGAAAATGATGGCACTTGCCAAAAAGAAACCGGCCGCCAAGAAGGTCGCCGCGAAGAAGGTCGCTGCCAAGAAGGCCGCACCGGCGAAGAAGGCAGCGGTGAAGAAGGTTGCTGCGAAGAAGGTCGCCGTGAAGAAGGTCGCTGCCAAGAAGGCGGCGCCGGCGAAGAAGGTCGCAGCGAAGAAGGTCGCCGCCAAGAAGGTTGCGGTGAAGAAGGTCGCAGCAAAGAAGGTTGCTGCGAAGAAAGTCGCCGTGAAGAAGGTCGCAGCGAAGAAGGTCGCAGCGAAGAAGGTCGCAGCGAAGAAGGTCGCAGCGAAGAAGGTCGCAGCGAAGAAGGCGCCGGCGAAGAAAGTTGCCGTGAAGAAGGTCGCGGCGAAGAAGGCCGCCGCAAAGAAGGCGCCGGCGAAGAAGGCTGCCGCGAAGAAGGCTGCACCTGCGAAGAAGGCGGCTGCGAAGAAGGCTGCGCCCGCGAAGAAGGCCGCACCTGCGAAGAAGGCGGCTGCGCCGAAGAAGGCGGTCGTGAAGAAGGCCGCGCCGGCGTCGACGGCGTCGACGGCATCGGTTGCTCCGGCATCGGGTGCGAAGACCGCGCTCAACCCGGCATCGGCATGGCCGTTCCCGACCGGCAGCCGTCCGTAAAGACTCGCTGCGCCAAGACGGACACATTCGCCGTGTCCTGAATCGAGTAGCCCTACTCGATCGAGATCCCGTCATCGGCTTGCCGATGGCGGGATTTTTTTATTGCCGGTCGCGGCACGGGGTGTGCTCTTGGGCGGGCGCAAAAAAACGCATGCGCGAGATGCGCATGCGTTTTCGATATCGTGCGGCTCGCGCCGCGTCGTGCTTCAATGCGCCGGATGTGCTTGCCGGCGTGCCGATGTCGATCAGTGCGTGACGCGGGTCACGCCGCCGCTCGACAGCAGTCGCACGCGCTCGCCCGCACGGAACACTTCGGGCGTCGCCGCCTGCGTAATCGAGCGCAGGTCACCGTTGTCGAGGCGCACGGTGATTTCGACGCCGTTCGCCGAGCTGACGCCTTGGCCGACTGCATTGCCGGCGACCGCACCGGCAATGCCGCCCGCGATCGCGGTCAGCACCGAGCCGCGGCCGCCGCCGATCGCACTGCCGGCGACTGCGCCGAGCGCGCCGCCGCCGAGCGTGCCGAGCGCGCTGCCACCGCCGTCGCCCTGAATCCGCACTGCGCGGACGCTCTCGACCGTGCCCATCCGCACGGTCTGTTCGCGCTGCGCCTGGCCGACGCTATAGACGTCGGCGGAACCCGGCGGCGTGAAGCAGCCGGCGAGCGTCACCGTCGCGGTCAGCATCGCGGCCAGCGTGAGGGTTTTCCTGGTCAACATGTTTCATCTTCTCCAAACAAGATTCACTTCGGACTGTAGCCGAACGCGGTCTCGAAGCGAGCATCGATTTCCGCGCGGGTCGGTGCGTAAGTCTGCGGACCCTGGTGCGCGATCTTCAGCGAACCCATCAGGCTCGCGAGGCGCCCTGTCGTCGCCCAGTCGAAGCCGTGCTCGATCCCGTACAGCAAGCCGCCGCGGAACGCGTCGCCGCAGCCGGTCGGATCGACGATCCGCTCCGCACGAACGGCGGGAATCTGTTCCTCGCCGTCACGATGGCGGATCGTTGCACCGTGCTCGCCGCGCGTGATGATAAGCGCCTGAACCCGGCTGGCGATTTCGTCTTCGGACCAACCCGTCTTGTCGCACACCAGCTTGGCTTCGTAGTCGTTGACAGCAATGTAAGTCGCAAGTTCAATGCTGCGGCGCAAGGTAGCGCCGTCGAACAGGGGCAAACCCTGGCCCGGATCGAAGATGAACGGCACGCCCGCCTGCGCGAGTTCCTCGGTATGCTGGACCATCCCCTGGAAGCCGTCCGGCGCGACGATCGCGAGCTTGACGCCCTGCGCTTCGCCCGCGTGGTTCACGTGCGACTGCATCATCGCGCCCGGGTGGA
The DNA here is from genome assembly GCF_001522845.1 of Burkholderia sp. BDU5. Taxonomy (NCBI): domain Bacteria; kingdom Pseudomonadati; phylum Pseudomonadota; class Betaproteobacteria; order Burkholderiales; family Burkholderiaceae; genus Burkholderia; species Burkholderia sp. BDU5. The sequence goes on from NZ_LOWC01000053.1 coordinate 60,156, forward strand.
ATGCGGCGATCTGGTTGTTGTCCAGATCGGTCGTGATCATCGCCTGTGCCGAGTACGTGTCGGGCAGCACGCGAACGTATTCGCGCGACAGGTCCAGTGCGTCGAGGCGGTCGAGGTACGGCTGCGCGTCGATCGCGCCGAGCGTGCCCATCATCCGCGCGTCGCCGCCCAGCAGCTTCAGTGCATACGCGATGTTGCCCGCGCAGCCGCCGAATTCGCGGCGCATCGTCGGCACGAGGAAGCTCAGATTGATGAGGTGCACCTGGTCGGGCAGGATGTGCTCGCGAAAGCGCCCTTCGAAGGTCATGATGTTGTCGTAGGCGATCGAACCGCAAATCAGCGTAGCCAAGGTGTGCGTTCCTGTAGAGAAGTTGAGAGGGCGGCAGCGCCGCGCGGCGCTGCCGCTTGGTGCGGCTTACTTCAGTGCGGCGAGGGCGTCGTCGTAGTTCGGCTCGTCCTTGATTTCGCCGACGAGCTCGGTGTGCGTGACTTTGTCGTTCTCGTCGATCACGACGACCGCGCGCGCAGTCAGTCCGTCGAGCGGGCCGCTCGTCACGTTCACGCCGTATGCGTCGGCGAATGCGCGGCCGCCGCGGAACGTCGACGCGGTGACGACGTTCGCGAGGCCTTCCGTCGTGCAGAAGCGGGTTGCCGCGAACGGCAGGTCGGCCGACACGACGATGACGACCGTGTTGTCGAGCTTGCTCGCCGCTTCGTTGAACTTACGGGTCGACGTCGCGCAGGTCGGCGTGTCGAGGCTCGGGACGATGTTCAGCACCTTGCGCTTGCCGGCGAAGCTCGCCAGCGAGAGGTCGGCGAGGTCCTTGCCGACCAGCTTGAAATCGGGAGCTTGCGAGCCGATGATCGGGAACGTGCCGGCGATTTCGATCGGGTTGCCACCCAGCGTGACTTTGCTCATGTTCGTGCTCCAAATGTGTGCGCCTATGCGGCGCACGGGTTGAGGCCACGCGCCGCATTGCGGCGCGTTACGGATAAAAGATCTGGACGCGGAAATTCGACGCGGCGATGCCGTCGGTCTCGATTCTGACGATCATCGTCTGCGTCGCGCCGGCGGGCATGCCCGCTTCGACGCGCGTGCCGGGGCGCACGTAGTCGCGCGGCGCGAGCACACGGCGCGCGGTGATGTTGTTGGCTTCGTCGAGCAGCGTGAGCTCGATCGACGGATACGCGAGCGCGACGCGGTAGCGGTTCGTGAGCGGCACCTTCAGCTCGAGGAGGCGCGGGCCGTCGAGCTGGCGCAGATCCGAGGCGTCGAGCCGCAGGCCGTCGATCGCGCGTGGCGGCGTGACCGCGCAGCCGAGCTTCGCGCACGCCTGCTTGAAAAGCGGCTCCGTCGACGGCCAGTGGATCGTGATCGTCTCTCGCTGCCACCATGCGAGCTGTGCGGCGAGGAGCGCGGCGAGCGCCAGCGCGACGAGCACGCCGAGCGCACGCGTGAAGCCGCCGCCCGCCGCGCTCGTCCGCGTTTCGCGGGTCATCGCGAAATGTTCGCGATTGTCGGGTTCGGGCGACGTCGCGAACGGCTCGGCGTCGGATCGGGGCGACGCCGCAGCGCCGAAGCGCGGCTCGTGATCGTGGGCGGCATCGGCGAGCGCGGCGGCCGCGGGCGACGCGAGCGCGGGTTCGGCCGCATCGTGCGTCAGGGGGCCGGGCGCAGGGGAGCGCGCGGCTTCGGGCTCGCGCTCGGCATCCGTGCGAACGACATCGAGCGTCGGGCTTGGCGGCGGGGGGAATTTGCGGACGCCGACGGCGGGCACGTCGGCGTCGGACGTTTGGGCGGCATGCGTGTCGGTGTCGGCTGCGTGCTGCGTGCGAGCAGCTTGTTCTGCGAGCACGGACGTTTTTGCCGGATGCGTTCGGGGCGTTTCGAGGGCTTCGGGCACTTCGTGCGTCGACGCGTCGGATGCGGATTCGTGCGATTCGTCTGCAGGAACGCGCGTCGCGGCCGTACCGTTCGTCGCGGCGCCGACGCTCGCGCTCGTCACTTGCAGCTTCGGATCGACCGTGCCGTCGAGCCATGGCGCCCACATGTCCCATGCGCCCGGCGCGAAATCGCGGTGGCCGGCTTCGAGCGGACGAAGATCGGGCGACGTCGCGTCGAACAGACGCTGCGGCGCCGGCTGCTGCAGTGGCGCGTGCGGCGCCGCTTGCGCAGAGGCCGCGTCCGGCTTGGCGGGCACGAGCGCGTGCGCCGCGTCGAACACCTGCTGGCAGTGGCCGCAGCGCACGAGACCGTCGTGCAGCGCGAGTTGTTCCTGTTGCAGCCGGAAGACGGTTTCACAATGAGGGCAGCGCGTCGCAAGGAGCATGGTCAGCTGGGCAGCCAGCGGGGCCTGAGGTGAAGGACAGCGCTTATTCTAATGGCTTTCCCGCCGCGTTCCGGCAAGGCATACCCAACCTTCGTGTTCACGCCAGACGGCGATATCGATATAGCGGGCGTAGACGCTCGCGACTTCGTCCGCCTGCCGCGCGAGCACGCCCGACAGCGCGATGCGCCCGCCCGGCTTCACTTTCGATGCGAGCATCGATGCCATCAGCTTCAGCGGATTCGACAGGATGTTCGCGACGACGATGTCGAATTCGCCGTCGGGGCAGTCGCCGGGCCGGCCGTACGCGACATCCGCGCGATTGCGCTCGCTGTTATGGCGCGCCGCTTCGACCGCTTGCGGATCGATGTCGATGCCGGTCACGCTGCCCGCGCCGCACTTCTTCGCGAGGATCGCGAGGATGCCGGAGCCGCAGCCGTAGTCGAGCACCGTCTGGCCGGGCTGCACGGTCTGCTCGAGCCATTCCATGCAAAGGCGCGTCGTCGGGTGGCTGCCCGTGCCGAACGCGAGGCCCGGATCGAGTTCGAGCACGAGCGCGTTGGGCTCCGGCGCATCGTGCCACGACGGCACGACCCAGATCTTCTCGCCGATGTGGATCGGGTCGAATTGCGATTGCGTGAGCCGCACCCAGTCCTGCTCCTCGACTTCGCGCAGCGCGAAGCGCGGCGTTTCGGCGAGGCCGGCTTCGTTCGCGGCGGCGGCGAGCAGCACCGCGGGATCCTGCGTCGCGTCGACGAGCGCGATCACGCGCGAATGCTGCCACGCGGTGCGCTCGGGCGTTAGACCCGGTTCGCCGAAGAGCGGCTGCTCGTCCGGCGTGTCGGCGTCGGCGTCCTCGACGGACACCGACAATGCGCCCAGCTCGACGAGCGCGTCGGACAGTGCCTCCGCGTGCTCGCGCGGCAGTTCGGCGACGAGTTCCCGATAGCTCATGATTACGCTTCTTCCGGCGCGGCCTGCTGTTTCTGCGCGAGCCGGTTTTCGAGGTAGTGAATGCTCGTGCCGCCTTCGACGAACTTCGAATCGAGCATCAGCTCGCGATGCAGCGGGATGTTGGTCAGAATGCCTTCGACCACCATTTCCGACAGCGCGATGCGCATCCGGCTGATTGCCTGTTCGCGCGTCGCGCCATAGGCGATCAGCTTGCCGATCATCGAATCGTAGTTGGGCGGGACGAAATAACCATTGTACGCGTGCGAATCGACGCGGATGCCCGGGCCGCCCGGCGTGTGCCACGACGTGATCCGGCCCGGCGACGGCGTGAACTTGAACGGATCTTCGGCGTTGATCCGGCATTCGATCGCGTGGCCGCGGAACTGGATGTCGCGCTGGCGGAACGACAGCTTTTCGCCCGCGGCGATCCGGATCTGCTCCTGGACGATGTCGACGCCCGTGATCAGCTCCGTCACCGGATGCTCGACCTGGACGCGCGTGTTCATCTCGATGAAGTAGAACTCGTTGTTCTCGTACAGGAACTCGAACGTGCCCGCGCCGAGGTAGCCCATCTTCTTGCACGCGTCCGCGCAGCGATCGCCGATCCGGTCGATCAGGCGGCGCGCGATGCCGGGTGCGGGCGCTTCCTCGATCACCTTCTGGTGACGGCGCTGCATCGAACAGTCGCGCTCACCGAGCCAGACCGCGTTCTTGTGCGAGTCGGCAAGCACCTGGATCTCGATGTGGCGCGGATTCTCGAGAAACTTCTCCATATAGACCTGCGGATTGCCGAACGCGCGGCCCGCTTCCTCGCGCGTCATATTGACCGCGTTCACGAGCGCCGCCTCGGTGTGGACGACGCGCATTCCGCGTCCGCCGCCGCCGCCGGCAGCCTTGATGATCACCGGATAGCCGACCGAGCGCGCAATTTTCACGATCTCCTTCGGATCGTCCGGCAACGCGCCGTCCGAACCCGGCACGCAGGGCACGCCGGTGCGGATCATCGTCTGCTTCGCGGTGACTTTGTCGCCCATCATGCGGATCGTGTCCGGACGCGGGCCGATGAAGGTGAAGCCCGATTGCTCGACGCGCTCGGCGAAATCGGCGTTTTCCGACAGGAAGCCGTAGCCCGGGTGGATCGCTTCCGCGTCGGTGACTTCGGCCGCGCTGATGAGGGCCGGCATGTTCAGGTAGCTCAGATTCGACGGAGCCGGGCCAATACAGACCGCTTCGTCGGCTAACTTTACATACTTGGCTTCCTTGTCGGCCTCGGAATAGACGACCACCGTCTTGACGCCGAGCTCGCGGCACGCGCGCTGAATGCGCAGCGCGATTTCCCCGCGATTGGCAATGAGGATTTTTTCAAACATAGCGAGTATTCGTCTCTTCGATGGGCGCGCGAGCGCGCGCCTTGAGAGGAGCGGCGTCGCTGACGGGCGCGCCGCGCGGCGGGTCTTAGCCGATCACGAAGAGCGGCTGGCCGTATTCGACGGCCTGGCCGTTTTCGGCGAGGATTTCCTTGATGACGCCTGCCTTGTCGGACTCGATTTCGTTCAGGAGCTTCATCGCTTCGATGATGCAAAGCGTCTGGCCTTCCTTCACGGTGTCGCCGACCTGGACGAACGGATCGGCGCCCGGCGACGGCGCGCGGTAGAAGGTGCCCACCATCGGCGACGTCACGACGTGGCCCTGCGGCGCGCTCACGGCGGGCGCGGCGGCGGATGCCGGGGCGCTCGCGCCTTCAGCCTGCAGCGTCATGGCGGGAGGGGGGGCGCTCACCTGCGGTGCATAGCCGCCCGGCTGCTGCACATAGACCGGCGGCGCGTTCTTGACGATGCGCACCTTGCCTTCGCCTTCGGTGACTTCCAGCTCGGAGATGCCGGATTCGGAGACGAGGTCGATCAGAGTTTTCAGCTTGCGAAGGTCCATCGGGAGTTCCCCTTTCAATACGTGAAACGCCGGTTCGGGACCGGCGCTGAATCGAGTTCTTGAAAATCAGCCGCGCGACGCGCTTTGCAGCTTGTCGAGCGCGTATTCGAGCGCGTACAGATAACCTTTCCAACCGAGGCCGCAGATCACGCCTTCGGCCTGATCGGAGAAATAAGAGTGATGCCTGAACGGCTCGCGGCGGTGCACGTTCGACAGATGAATCTCGACGAACGGAATGCCGACGCCCGCGAGCGCATCCCGGATCGCAACGCTCGTATGCGTATGCGCAGCCGGATTGATCAGGATGAACTCGGTGCCGTCATTTCTCGCAGCCTGGACGCGGTCGACGAGCGCGCCCTCGTGGTTGCTCTGGAACGACTCGAGTTCGACGCCCGCGTCCTGCGCCCGTGCGGCCAGCGCCTGATCGATCTGCGCGAGGGTCACGCGGCCGTACACCTCCGGTTCCCGGGTGCCGAGAAGGTTCAGGTTAGGGCCGTGCAGTACCAGCAATCGTGTCATGGTCGCTTCTTTTTCTGCGGAATTGCGCGAACTTTATAGCCAATTAGAGAAATTTGTCTAGTTTTGCTGAAAGGACTATTGCCTTGGCGAACGCGAATTCGCGCGCCGCTGAAGTCAGAATCGGTCAATTTCGTGTAAATTGACGCTAACCGATCCCAAATATCGACAACGCGCCGGCAGTCGGGCGGCCTGGATCAGAGTGTGTCGAGCGTGCGTTTCAGTTCGCCCGGGTGGATTTGCCCCAATTTTGTCTCGCGAACCTTGCCGGTTTCGTCGATGACGATGGTAAAAGGCAGTGCGCCGGCCGTATTTCCGAAGTTGCGGGCCAGATCGGCCCCGGCGTAGCCGCTGACGACGATCGGATAGTCGACCGGCACTTTCTTCAGGAAATTCTTCACGTTCTGCTCGGAATCGACGCCAATCCCGACAAAACGCACGCCCTTCTTCTCGTATTCGCGCGACAGCTTCACGAGCTCCGGCATCTCTTCGATGCATGGACCGCACCAGGACGCCCAGAAATTGACGACCACTTTCTGTCCCTTGAAGGCGGCGAGCCCTTGCGGCTTGCCGTCGACGTCCGGATACGAAGCGGCCCACAGCGCGTCGACTGCGTTGCCCATATTGCTCGCGGTGGGCATGCTCGTCGGCGCGCTGCCGTCGGCCGAGCTGCCGCCGCGCACCCAGTGGCCGGCGGCGAGGCCGCCTGCGATCGCGATGGCTGCGATCACGATGCCTGCGAAAATCCCTTTGCTGTTCATCGGTTCAAGATTGGGTTGGTGAGGAGGGCGACGCTTCGACGAGCGCGCGCAGTGCTTGCGCGTCGGCTCGCGACAGACGGCCGCGGGCGTCCGCCTTCACGGCGCCGCGCAGGTCGTCGCTTGTATACAGTGCGACGTGGATGCCGACGGGCTCCGCGCCGCGCGCTTCACGCCACAGGAAGCTGAGCGTCTCGACGTCGCCGCGTCCCGCGAAGTGGCGGGTCTCGGACACGTCGTACTGGATGTTCTGGTTCAGCAGATAGATCGCAACGTCCTTCTGGTTGTCGCAGAAGACCTGCAGATGGACGTCGGAATGCGCGTTCGCCGTGCCGTTCAGCACCGCGCCCGCGATGTACGGATTGAACGGCGCGAGCCGCTCCATCCACGCGAGCGCGACGAGACGCAGCCGGCGCAGTTCGGCGGGCTGCGTTTCGCCTTGGAACAGCGCGAGGTATTCGTGCAGTTCTTCTTCGATCTGATCGTTATCTGGCAGCCATTCGCCGGCAATTCGGCTGTCGCCGAGCACTTGGCGCGCGGCTTTGCGCTTCGCGCCGGCGTAGTCGAGCCCGTCTTCGGCGATCAGGCGCGCCGCGGCGAGCGCGATTTCGTCGCGTACGCGCCGCGGGTCGAGTAGGGTTTTGCGAGACATGATCCGGCAATCATACTAGATCGGTGCCGAGCGACTCGGCGGTTGCGTCAACCGTCGTTCGCGTCGGGGCCGTCAGTTACAATAGCCCCCTTTGCGCGGCGGCGCGAGCGCCACGTCGCACGTGTTTCCCCGGCAACCGGCGCGAGGCGCGGCCGGCCTCCGATTCGACTACGCCCACGCGGCGCGAAGCTTTATGCATATCCACATTCTCGGCATCTGCGGCACCTTCATGGGCGGTCTCGCCGTGCTCGCCCGCGCGGCGGGCCACACCGTGACCGGCTGTGACGCGGGCGTCTATCCGCCGATGAGCACGCAGCTCGAGGCGCAGGGCATTCGGCTGATCGAGGGCTACGGCGCCGAGCAGATCGATCTGAAGCCCGATCTGTTCGTGATCGGCAACGTGGTGTCGCGCGGCAATCCGCTGATGGAGGCGATCCTCGATCGCGGGTTGCCGTACGTGTCCGGTCCGCAGTGGCTCGGCGAACACGTGCTGACGGGCAAGTGGGTGCTCGCTGTCGCCGGCACGCATGGCAAGACGACGACGAGCTCGATGCTCGCGTGGATCCTGGAAGACGCGGGCCTGAATCCCGGCTTCCTGATCGGCGGTGTGCCGCTGAACTTCGGTGTGTCCGCGCGCCTCACCGATTCGAGCTTCTTCGTGATCGAAGCGGACGAATACGACACCGCGTTCTTCGACAAGCGCTCGAAATTCGTCCACTACCGGCCGCGCACCGCGATCCTGAACAATCTAGAGTTCGATCATGCCGACATTTTCCCGGATCTCGCCGCGATCGAAACGCAATTCCATCACCTCGTGCGTACGGTACCGAGTGTCGGCCGGCTCGTGACGAACGGCCGCGAGGACGCGCTCGAACGCGTGCTGTCGCGCGGCTGCTGGAGCGACGTCGAGCGTTTCGGCGTCGACGGCGGCTGGCAGGCGCTGCCCGCCGAGGACGGCGTGCCGGTCGACGAGCGCTTCGCCGTGTATTGGCGCAGCGAGCGCGTCGGCGTCGTCGACTGGCAGGTTCAGGGCGAGCACAACCGGATGAACGCGCTCGCCGCGATCGCGGCCGCGCGCCATGTCGGCGCGCCGCCTGCGCAGGCGGCCGCCGCGCTGGCGACGTTCCGCAACGTGAAGCGCCGGATGGAAGTGCGCGGCAGCGTCGACGGCGTGACCGTCTATGACGACTTTGCACATCATCCGACTGCGATCGAAACGACGATTGCCGGTCTTCGTGCTCGCATCGGCAGCGAAAACACCCGAATCCTCGCCGTGCTGGAGCCGCGCTCGAACACGATGAAGCTCGGCGCGATGAAGGCGCAACTGTCGGCGAGCCTCGCCGACGCCGATCTCGTGTTCGGCTACGGCGCGCCGACGGGCCGAGACGCGCTCGGCTGGAGCCTTCCCGATGCCCTTGCACCGCTCGGCGACAAGGCGCACGCGTTCGACGACCTGCACGCGCTCGTGAAGGCGGTGACGGCGGCGGCGCAGCCGGGCGATCACGTGCTCGTAATGAGCAACGGCGGCTTCGGCGGCGTGCACCAGAAGCTGCTCGACGCGCTGTCGGCTCGCGGCGACGCGGCGTCGGCCCGGAGCGGCGCGTGATCCTGTATCTGCACGGCTTTCGCTCGTCGCCGCAGTCGTTCAAGGCGCGCGCGCTTGCCGCCCGGCTCGCCGATCTCGGACGCGCGGACGAGTGGCGCTGCCCGACGTTGTCGGTGGCGCCGCTCGACGCGATCACGGCGGCCGAGGCGGAAGTCGCCGGCGTGCCCGCGCGCGACGTCACCGTGATCGGCAGCTCACTCGGCGGCTACTATGCGACCTGGCTTGCGGAAACGCACGGCTGGCGCGCGGTGCTGCTCAATCCGGCGACGCAGCCGCAGCGCGACCTGCGTCGCTATCTCGGCGAGCAGCCGCTCTGGCACGGCGGCGGCACGATCGTCGTCGAGCCGCATCATCTGGACGAGCTGAACGTGTTGCGCGTCGCGGCGGTCACGCGGCCCGAGCGCTACTATTTGTTCGCGGCGACGGGCGACGAAGTGCTCGACTATCGCGAAATGCTCGCGCGCTATCCGGGCGCGCGAACCTGCGTCATCGAAGGCAGCGATCACGGGATCAGCGAATTTGCCGACTACATCGACGACGTTCTCGCATTTTGCGACGCCGGATAGGCCGGTGCCGGATGCGAGGTCCGGCGCATGGCGCCTTACACACCACACGCGGCGTCGCCTGCTTCCGAAGCGAAGCGCGGCGCGCGGAAGTCTGAACGAAAGACGAGAGTACTGAGTGAACGTTTTCTTCGAGGAATCGGGCAGTTTCAAGGCGGGCAGCGTGCTGTCGCGCCAGGGCGACGCGTTTCAGGTCGAATTGCCGGGCGGCCGGCGCGCGAAGGTGCGCGCGAAGGATGTGCTGATCGAATTCGAGAAACCCGCCGCGAGCGAGTTGATGCAGCAGGCGGACGAGGCCGCGCAGCAGATCGATCTGGATTTTCTGTGGGAATGCGCGCCCGCCGAGGAATTCGCGTACGCGGCGCTCGCCGACGAGTATTTCGGCGCGAGCTATGGCCCGGTCGAGCGCGCGGCGCTCGTGCTGCGCCTGCACGGCTCGCCCGTCTATTTCCGCCGCAAGGGGCGCGGCCAGTATCAGCGCGCGCCCGAAGAGCAACTGAAGATGGCGCTCGCCGCGCTGGAGCGCAAGCGTCAGCAGGCGCTCGTGCAGGCCGGCTACGAAGACGAGCTGAAGGCGGGCAAGCTGCCCGACGTGTTCGCCGGCAAGGCGCTCAACCTTCTGACGAAGCCGGACAAGAATTCGATCGAATACAAGGCGCTCGACGCGGCGGCGCTCGCACGCGGCGTGTCGCCCGCGCGGCTGATGCTCGACTGCGGCGGCATTCCGTCTGCGCGCGCGTTGCACGAAGCGCGCTTTCTCGCCGAGTACTTCCCGCACGGCACGGGCTTTCCGTCCATCACGGTCGGCAAGCTGCCCGACGACTTGCCGCGCGCGGACGTCGGTGCGTTTTCGATCGACGACATCACGACGACCGAGATCGACGATGCATTCTCGGTCGAGCATCTGACCGACGGGCGCGTGCGGATCGGCGTGCACATCGCGGCGCCCGCGCTCGGCGTCGCGCGCGGCGACGCGGTCGACGCGGTCGCGCGTGCGCGGCTGTCGACCGTCTACATGCCGGGCGACAAGATCACGATGCTGCCGGACGACGTCGTCGACGTATTCACGCTGAAGGAGGGCGACTACCGCCCGGCGCTGTCGCTGTACATCATCGTGAAGCGCGACACGCAGGAGATCGTCGCGAACGAGACGCGCGCCGAATACGTCTATGTGAAGAGCAACCTGCGCCACAACACGCTCGACGAGCTCGTCACCGAGGATGCGCTCGCGGCCGGCACGGGCGACTATCCGCACAAGGACGACATCGCGGTGCTCTGGCCGCTCGCGCAGGCGCTCTTCGAGAAGCGCCAGGTCGCGCGCGCGGGCTACGGGCTCAGGCGCGAAGTGCAGCGCAATACCGATTACAACTTCTACGTCGAAGGCGAGCACGTGACGATCACGCCTCGCCGGCGCGGTTCGCCGCTCGATCTGATCGTGTCCGAACTCGCGATCCTCGCGAACTCGACGTGGGGCGCGTTCCTGCATGACCATAGCGTGCCGGGCATCTATCGCACGCAGCGCGCGTTCGGCATGCCGAGCGGGCCGAAGCGCACGCGGATGCAGACGAGCGCCGCGCCGCACGAAGGGCTCGGCGTGCCGCAGTATGCGTGGAGCACGTCGCCGCTGCGCCGCTACGTCGACCTCGTCAATCAATGGCAACTGCTCGCGTGCGTGCAGCACGGCGTGACCGCGAAGCTCGCCGCGCCGTTCAAGCAGAAGGACGCGGATCTGTACGCGGTCGTGCAGGGCTTCGACGATACGTACGCCGCATACGCCGATCATCAGCGCCGGATGGAGTATTTCTGGTGCCTGCGCTGGATCAAGCAGGAAGGCCGCAAGCAGGTGAGCGCGACTGTCGTGAAGGGCGAGCTCGTGCGTCTCGACGAAGTGCCCCTGCTGCTGCACGTGCCCGCGCTCGGCGTGCACGCGCGCGGCACGCGCGTGCTGCTCGACGTGATGTCGGTCGACGAACTGACGATCGAGGCGTCGGTGCGGCTCTTGAGCGTGCTCGACGCGCCGACGGTGTCGGGCGGCGAGCCGGCCGAGGACGAAGAGGAGGCCGAAGCGGCCGACGACGTGCCGCTCGACGCCGCCGACGAGTCGGCCGAAAGCGAAGCGGAAGCGCTCGCCGAGGCGGGCGGCGCGGCGGGCGGCGAGGGCGACGCGTCCGCGAACGGCGAGGAGCAGCCGAAATGAGCACGACCGTCGAACCCGCTGCGGGCGCGCGCGATCGCTACGCGGTGATCGGCAATCCGATCGCGCACAGCAAGTCGCCGTTCATTCACACGCGCTTTGCCGAGCAGACGGGCGAGACGATCGCGTACACGTATTTGCTCGCGCCGCTCGACGGCTTCACGGCCGCGGTGCGTGAATTCGTCGCGCAGGGCGGCCGCGGCGTGAACGTCACGGTGCCGTTCAAGCTCGAAGCCTATGCGCTCGCCGACACGCTGTCGCCGCGCGCTGCGGCGGCGGGCGCGGTGAACACGCTGCGCTTCGACGAGAACGGCATCTTCGGCGACAACACCGATGGCGTCGGTCTCGTGCGCGACATCGAAACGAATCTCGGCGTGAGCCTGGCGGGCGCGCGGATTCTGCTGCTCGGCGCGGGTGGTGCGGCGCGCGGCGTCGTGCTGCCGATCCTCGAGCGCGCACCCACGTCGCTCACGATCGTCAACCGGACGGCGAGCAAGGCGGAAGAGCTCGTCGGCCAGTTCACGCAAGCCGCGCACGATGCGGGCTGCGTGCTCGCGGGCGGCGGTTCCGAGCGGATCGCGCGCGAGCCTTACGACGTGATCGTCAACGCGACGGCGGGCAGCCTCGACGCGGCGCTGCCCGAATGCGACGCCGTGGCGTTCGGCCCGGCGACGCTCGCGTACGACATGATGTACGGCGCGCGGCCGACCGTCTTCATGGAGCACGCGGCGGCGCTCGGCGCGCGCGCGGCGGACGGGCTCGGGATGCTCGTCGAGCAGGCGGCGGAATCGTTCTACGTATGGCGAGGCGTGCGGCCCGACAGCGCGCCTGTGCTCGCCGCGCTGCGCGCCGCGCTCGCGGCGTCGGCGGCGCACTGAACGCAAGAGGCGCTGCGGGATGCGGAACAGTCCCGTTTCGCCCGGCCCGGGCTTCGCGCCCGCGCGCGGTGCGACCGGCGCGCGCAAGCGCGGTCTCGCGCACTGGTTCGCGTATGCGGGCGGCGTATTCGCCGGCGCGTGGCTCGCGACGCAGCTCTATTACTTTGCGCAGATCGCGATGTGGACGGCGGTCGATCCGGGGTCGAGCGCGTTCATGCGCGCTGACGCGTGGCGCCTGTCGGCCGCGCGGCCCGCCGTGACGATCCGGCATCAGTGGGCGCCGTACGAGCGGATCTCGCGGAACCTGAAGCGCGCGGTGATCGCATCCGAAGACGCCGATTTCGCGAACAATTCGGGCTACGAAGTGGACGCGATTCTGCAGGCGTGGGAAAAGAACCGCGCGCACGGCCGGATCGTGTCGGGCGGCTCGACGATCACGCAGCAGCTCGCGCGCAATCTGTTCCTGTCCAGTGAGAAGAGTTACATCCGCAAGGGGCAGGAGCTCATCATTACGTGGATGCTCGAAACGCTGCTCGACAAGGAGCGCATCTTCGAGATCTACCTGAACTCGGTCGAATTCGGCCGCGGGGTGTACGGCGCGGAAGCCGCCGCGCAGTACTACTTCCGGATTCCCGCGAGCCGGCTTTCCGCGTGGCAATCGGCGCGCCTCGCGGTGATGCTGCCGAATCCGAAGTATTTCGACGCGCATCGTGGCTCGTCTTACCTTGCGCAGCGCGCGGGCGTGATCGCGCGACGGATGGGCGCGGCGGAATTGCCCGCGTCGCAGTGAGCGCGGATGGGCCGCAGCGCGATCGCTTGCCGACGCGCGCTTCTGTCGAACGACGGCGCTTCTTCATGCAGGAGATCAGCGCGCCCTTTGCGGTGCACCATCCCAATATCTGCGCTTCCACAAATCTTTCAAAACCGATACGTCGGGCATTCGGGTAATTACTCGATTTATTTCGATTGCCAAATTAATTCCGCCGCGCAGTGCGAATGCAGCAATAAAAAATCCGCTCTACCGTCGATTCTGTCTCGATCGAATTGACAAAATGCCGCTCGAAAGCCTGATTCCGTATCGATTTTGTTCAAATGAAAAATCGAATTTGAAAGAATAAAGTAAACCTTGTTTCTTTCAAATGTTTCGCTATTTTTCAAATCGAATCTTGTCGCGTATATTGGCCCACGCCTCGGTCTATCGGGCCGAACGAGCAAGGTGGGGGCGTCTATCCGGCCGCTCTGAAAAAAACAACATGAGAGAAGGAAAACGACTATGCCAGCACGTAAGACGAAGCTGCTATTAGCCGCAGTATTCTCTTCGCTGCTCCTCGCAGCGTGCAACGGAGATGATGCGAATCCCGCCGCGGGCGCCGCTGCGAGCGAGAACAGTTCGAGCAGCACCGACACTTCATCCGGCGCGGACAAGCCGTATCAAGATCCCAACCGTTATTCGTCGAGCGCAAGCGCATCGCTGTCGGCTTTCGCCGCGACCGAGAACGCCGCGATCACGCATCACCAGATCACGTTGAACGGCAAGACGATCAACTACACAGCGACTGCGGGCCACCTGACTGCGCGCAACCCGCAGACGGGCGCGGCCGAGGCGTCGTTCTTCTACGTCGCGTACACGGCGGACAACCAGCCGCTCGGCAAACGTCCCGTCACGTTCTTCTACAACGGCGGCCCCGGCTCGTCGACGGTCTGGCTGCACCTCGGCTCGTTCGGGCCGAAGCGCCTCGTGACGGGCGACCCGAACGCGAACAGTCCGACGCCGTTCCCGTTCGTCGACAACCAGGAAACGCTCCTCGACACGACCGATCTCGTGTTCATCGACGCGATCGGCACGGGCTTTTCGGAAGCGATCGCGCCGAACACGAATCAGACATTCTGGGGCGTCGATCAGGACGGCGGAGCATTTCGCGATTTCGTGATCCGCTATCTGCAGGTGAATCAGCGCAACGATTCGCCGAAGTACCTGTTCGGCGAATCGTACGGCACGCCGCGCACCGACGTGCTCGCGAACCTGCTCGAGACGGCCGGCGTGAAGCTCGACGGGATCGTGCTGCAGTCGTCGATCCTCAACTACAACAGCAACTGCGACATGGCGAGCAACAATGTCGGCAATTCGAACAACGGGTCGAGCACGATCAGCTGCGCAGGCTTCGTGCCGAGTTACGGCGCGGTCGGCGCGTACTATCGGCTCGACAATCCGAATCCGGCGGACCTGCCGCAGTATGCCGACCAGATGCGTCTGCTGACGGCGGGCACGTATTCGCCGGCCGTGAACGCCTATCTCGCGAGCAATACGCCGCCGCCGCAGAGCCTCGTGACGACGATGTCGAATTCGACGGGCGCGACCCCTTCGCTGTGGCGCGCGAACTTCAACCTGCTGCCGACTATGTACGACAACAGCTATCAGCTGGCCCTGATCCCGGGCACGCTGATCGGCCGCTACGACGCGCGCGTGAACGTGCCGACGAACAGCCCGCTCGCATCGGGCGGCGATCCGTCGAGCAGCTTCATCACGAAGCCGTTCACCGACACGATCGGCGCCTATTTGCCGAACGTGCTGAAGTACTCGGCGAAGTCGGCCTATGCTGTAGGGAGCAATGCGATCTACACATGGGACTGGAGTCACGACGGCCTCGACCTGCCCGATACGATTCCGGATCTGGCCACGGCGCTCACGCTCAATCCTTCGCTGAAGGTACTGTCGTTGAACGGCTATCACGACATCGCGACGCCGTTTTATCAGACGGAACTCGATCTCGCCCGTCTCGGCGCGCAGCCCAATCTGACGATCAAGGACTATCAGGGCGGGCACATGGTTTATCTGGACGATACGTCGCGGCCGCAGGAGAAAGCCGATCTGGTGACGTTCTATGGTGCGACGCCCGTCGCGCAATGACGTCGAACGATGCTTCACCGTCCGTCGCGCTGCGCGCATGATGCGCCGCGCGCGACGGGCCATGACGACCCCATTTCTCATCGGAGCTGACATGAAAATCCAATCGGCATTCGCCTGGTCGGCGCTGTTCGCCGCGGGCCTCGTGTTTACGCAAGCGGCGTTCGCGCAGGAGGCGGCGAGCGACGCGCAACCCGATCGCCACACGCAGGCGCAGCTCGGTGATCCGTACGTGCCGCCCGCCGCGCGCAAGCCGACGGCCGGCACGCAGACATCGGGCGCCGCGCTGCATGCGCAGGTCGTGCGCAAGCTGCAGCGCCAGTTCGCGGCGGCCGACGTGAACAACACGGGCCTGACCGAAGCGCAGGCGAAGGCAGCGGGCCTCGGCTACGTCGCGAAGAACTTCAAGCAGATCGACGCGAACCATGCGGGACGCGTGTCGTTCTCCGACGTGCAGCGCTACATCCAATCGCAGAGCGCGACGCAGAAGTAAGCAAGTCGCGCATCGCTTACCCCCACGAGGACCACGGGGTGCGCATCGAACGGGCTCAGCCGGACATTCGGCTCAGCCCGTTTTTTCATGCGCGCGACCGGCTCGCGGGAACGGAACGATTAGAATTCCCAATATATGGGCGTTGCACTCAAATATTGGAGATGGTGGCACGCCCCCCTACAATCCGAAGCACATCGACACGCTTCGGCAGATGCGCAGTCGTCGCAAACCCGACGGCTCGCGTGTCTGACTTGCCGGAGTTCATCGCACCATGAGCAAAACGCCTATGACGCTTGCCTTGAACGGCGCGACGGCCGTCCATCCCGACACGTCCGATATGTCCGACGCGACGCTCGCCGACAGCATCGGTGCGACGAGCACGCCGCTCGATCTCGCCGCGCAGCAGGCGGGCACGCAAACGCTGCTGCGCGGTCTTGCGATCCTCGAGGCGGTCGCGGGCGGCGCCCGCGACATGCGCGCGATCGGCGCCGCGCTCGGCACGACGCGCAGCACGACGCACCGTCTCGTCAGCAGCCTCGTGCAGGCACGTTATCTGCGCCAGGTGCAAGGCGGCTATCTGCTCGGTCCGAAGCTGATCGAGCTCGGCACGATCGCGCTCGAGCAGATGCCGCTCACGGCGGTCGCGCGCCCGCATCTCGAAGCGCTCGCGCAAGCGACGCTCGACACGATCCACCTCGGCGTGCGCGACGGCGACGACGTGCTCTACATCGACAAGATTCCCGGTACGCGCGGCCTCGAGATGCGCTCGCGAATCGGCCACCGGATGCCGCTCGCGTCGACGGGAATCGGCAAGGCGATGATGCTCGACCTCGATCCGGACAGGTGGCGCTCGCTGTTCGACGCGTCGAAGCGCGCGCTCGCGGGCGTGAATTTCAAGCCGGATCGCCGTCCGGACGTCGGCACGTTCCTGCAGCGGATGGCGCACTACGCGGCGGGCGGCTACACGTTCGATCTCGAGGAGAACGAAACGTCGATTCGCTGCGTCGCCGCGCCGGTGCGCGACGCGTCGGGCGCGATCGTCGCCGCGCTGTCGGTCGCGAGCACGATTCCCTACATGTCGCTCGACCGGATGAACGAACTCGTGCCGCTCGTGCAGCGCGGCGCGCGCGCGATTTCGGCCGACCTCGGCTGGAGCGCGCCGCAGGCGACGCGCAGGATCAAGCGATGACGGCGCACGCGACCACGCCCGCGCTGATCGGGCTCGACTGGGGGACGACGTCGCTGCGTGCATACCTGTTCGCCGCCGACGGCTCGGTGCTCGACACGCGCGCGTTCGCGGCCGGCGTGATGAGCTTGCCCGGCGCGACAGGCGCGTCGCCGTCGCAGGCGTTCGATGCCGCGTTCGAGCACGCTTGCGGCGCATGGCTCGACCGCACGCCGCACGTGCCGGCGCTCGCGTCGGGGATGGTCGGCAGCGCGCAGGGCTGGCGCGAGGCGCCCTACGTGACGATGCCGGCCGCTGCCGATGCGTTCGCGTCGAGCCTCGTGCGGCTTCGCACCGCGCGCGGTTCGGCGCTCGCGATCGTGCCGGGCGCGCTCGAGCCGGGCGAGCTGCCGGACGTGATGCGCGGCGAGGAAACGCAGATCGTCGGCACGCTCGCCGCCGAGCCGTCGCTTGCGCGCGAACGTGCAGGCGTGCTGATCGGCTTGCCCGGCACGCACGCGAAATGGGCGTGGGTGCGCGACGGCCGCATCGAGTGGTTTCGCACGTACATGACGGGCGAGTTGTTCGCCGCGCTACGCGGGCACACGATTCTCGGCCGCACGATGCAGCCGAGCGATGCGTCGGACTGGGCGGCGTTCGCGCGCGGCGTGCGGATCGCACGACGCAAGCGCAGCGAAGGATTGCTCGCGACGCTGTTCAGCACCCGCACGCTCGGGCTGACCGGTCAGCTTGCGCCGCAGGCGCAGGGCGACTATTTGTCTGGACTGCTGATCGGTCATGAGCTGAACGCGCTCGATGCGTTGCTGGACAGCCACCGCGCATCGCTCGCGGCGCTGGCGCCGCGCCTCGTCGGCGACGGCGCGTTGTGCGATCGCTACCGGCGCGCGCTCGCCGAATTCGGTTGCGGCGATGCGCGCATCGTCGAACGTGCTTCCGAGCGCGGCCTGTGGCGCATCGCGACGCAGGCGGGGCTCGTCGGCGCGGCAGGCGGCGCCGTCTGCGCGCCGCAATAGACGCGAAACGCGTCTCGACACGAAGTTGCTGGAGGAGAGGATGCCGATGGATGCAGAAGCACTCCGTTTTCCCGCGCCGTATGCGCCGCATCGCGGACTGATGCGCGCGTTCGACGCGTGTCCGCTGATCGCGATCCTGCGCGGGCTCACGCCCGCCGACGCGGCGGCGCACGGCGCTGCGCTGTACGAAGCGGGCTTTCGCATCGTCGAGGTGCCGCTCAATTCACCCGATCCGTTCGACAGCATCGCCGCATTGCGCGCTGCGTTGCCCGCCGATGCGATCGTCGGTGCGGGCACGGTGCTGCGCGCCGAATACGTCGACGAAGTGGTGCGCGCGGGCGGCGAGCTGATCGTGATGCCGCATGCGGACGGCGACGTCGTGCGCCGCGCGAAGACGCTCGGCATCGCATGCGCGCCCGGTGTCGCGACGCCGACCGAGGCGTTCGCCGCGCTCGCGAACGGCGCGGACGTGCTGAAGATGTTTCCCGCCGAGCAGCTCGGCCAGTCCGCCGTGAAGGCGTGGCGCGCGGTGATCGACGCGCGGGTGCCGCTCGTGCCGGTCGGCGGGATCACGCCCGAGAACATGGGCCCGTATCTCGCGGCGGGCGCGAACGGCTTCGGCCTCGGCTCGGCGCTGTATGCGCCCGGACAGGCGCCCGCCGTCACCGCTTCGCACGCGCAGGCGTTCGTCAAGGGGCTGCGGATCGCGCGCAAGGGAGCGGCGCGGTGAGCCGGCTCGCGGGCAAGGTCGCGCTCGTGACGGGCGCTGGACGCGGCATCGGCGCTGCCATCGCGCGCGCGTTCGTGCGCGAAGGCGCGGCCGTCGCGCTCGCGGAGCTCGATGCCGCGCTCGCCGAAGAGACGGCCGACGCGATCGGGCGCGACATCGCCGATGCGCGCGTGCTCGCGATACAGACGGACGTCACGCAAGCCGAATCGATGTCGGCCGCGGTTGCGCAGGCGGCGCGCGCATTCGGCCCGCTCGACGTGCTCGTCAACAACGCCGGCATCAGCGTGTTTCGCGATCCGCTCGCGCTCACCGACGACGATTGGCGGCGCTGCTTCGCAGTCGATCTCGACGGCGTCTGGAACGGCTGTCGCGCGGTGCTGCCGGGGATGGTCGAGCGCGGACGCGGCAGCATCGTGAACATCGCGTCGACGCATGCGTTCAAGATCATTCCCGGCTGCTTTCCGTACCCGGTCGCGAAGCACGGCGTGCTGGGCCTGACGCGCGCGCTCGGCATCGAATACGCGCCGCGCAACGTGCGCGTGAATGCGATCGCGCCGGGCTACATCGAGACGCAGGCGACGCACGACTGGTGGAACGCGCATCCCGACCCGCAGGCCGCGCGGCGCGAGACGCTCGCGCTGCAGCCGATGAAGCGGATCGGGCAGCCGGACGAAGTCGCGATGACCGCGGTGTTCCTCGCTTCGGACGAGGCGCCGTTCATCAACGCGAGCTGCATCACGATCGACGGCGGCCGATCGGTGCTGTACCACGACTGATTCACTCGCGCGGTCGTCCCGTCAGGGATGCACGACGTGCGAAGGCGGCGCGCGACGGTCGCACGCGCCGCGTCGAGACGACGAAGCGGCCGACAGATCCGGTGACGGAGACAACAAGGAGACAAGCAACATGAAACGCAGAATGTTCATCACGCTGGCGGCAGCGGCGACGGTCGCGGCGGCGGGCCTGCCCGCGCACGCGGCCGAGCCCGTGAAGATCGGCTTCCTCGTCAAGCAGCCCGAGGAGCCGTGGTTCCAGGACGAATGGAAATTCGCCGAGATGGCCGCGAAGGAGAAGGGCTTCACGCTCGTGAAGATCGGCGCGCCGTCCGGCGAGAAGGTGATGAGCGCGATCGACAATCTCGCCGCGCAGAAAGCGCAAGGCTTCATCATCTGCACGCCCGACGTGAAGCTCGGGCCAGGCATCGTCGCGAAGGCGAAGTCGCACGGCTTGAAGATGATGACAGTGGACGACCGGCTCGTCGACGGCGCGGGCAAGCCGATCGAATCGGTCCCGCACATGGGCATCTCCGCGTACGACATCGGCAAGCAGGTCGGCAGCGGGATTGCGGCCGAGATCAAGAAGCGCGGCTGGAACATCAACGAAGTCGGCGCGATCGACATCACGTACGAGCAGTTGCCGACCGCGCACGATCGCACGACGGGCGCAACCGACGCGCTCGTCGCCGCCGGCTTTCCGAAGGCGAACGTGATCGTCGCGCCGCAGGCGAAGACCGACACCGAGAACGCGTTCAATGCGGCGAACATCGCGCTCACGAAGAATCCGAGGTTCAAGCACTGGGTCGCGTATGGCCTCAACGACGAAGCGGTGCTCGGCGCGGTGCGCGCGGCGGAAGGGCGCGGCTTCAAGGTGGCCGACATGATCGGCATCGGCATCGGCGGCTCGGACTCGGCGCTCAACGAGTTCAAGAAGCCGCAGCCGACGGGCTTCTTCGGCACCGTGATCATCAGCCCGAAGCGGCACGGCGAAGAGACGTCCGAGCTGATGTACACGTGGATCGCGCAAGGCAAGGCGCCGCCGCCTCTCACGTTGACGACCGGCATGCTCGCGACGCGCGACAACGTCGGCCGCGTACGCGAGACGATGGGCCTCGCGGCGAAGTGAGCGGCGTTCGCCGTGCCCGCGATGCGGGCGTCGCGCGACGCGGCGCTCGCAGCGGAGAACGTGGCGGAGAACGCAGCGACGAACGCAGCGATGCGACGAAATGGCAATACGGATGGCGGGAGACGGAGGCGACGTGGCTGCGGCACTGCGTTTTGACAATATCGGCAAGGTCTTTCCCGGCGTGCGCGCGCTCGACGGCATTTCATTCGACGTGCACGCGGGGCAGGTGCACGGCCTGATGGGCGAGAACGGCGCGGGCAAGTCGACGCTGCTCAAGATTCTCGGCGGCGAATATCAGCCCGATTCGGGCAGCGTGCTCGTCGGCGGGCAGGCGATGCGGTTTCCGAGCGCCGCCGTGTCGATCGCGGCGGGCATCGCGGTGATTCATCAGGAGCTGCAGTACGTGCCCGACCTGACGGTCGCCGAGAACCTGCTGCTCGGCCGGCTGCCGAGCGCGCTCGGCTGGGTCAGGAAGCGCGAGGCGCAGCGCTTCGTGCGCGAGCGGCTCGCCGCGATGGGCGTCGATCTCGATCCGCAGGCGAAGCTGCGCAGCCTGTCGATCGCGCAGCGCCAGATGGTCGAGATCTGCAAGGCGCTGCTGCGCAACGCGCGCGTGATCGCGCTTGACGAGCCGACGAGCTCGCTGTCGCACCGCGAGACGGAGGTGCTCTTCAAGCTCGTCGACGATCTGCGGCGCGACGGCCGCGCGCTCATCTACATTTCGCACCGGATGGACGAGATCTATCGGCTCTGCGATGCGTGCACGATCTTTCGCGACGGCCGGCAAGTCGCGTCGCACGCGTCGCTCGCGAACGTGCCGCGCGAGACGCTCGTGCGCCAGATGGTCGGCCGCGAGATCAGCGACATCTATCACTACGCGCCGCGCGCGCTCGGCGACGTGCGTCTGTCGGCGCGCGCGCTCGAAGGCGACGCGCTGCGCGCGGGCGCGAGCTTCGACGTGCGCGCGGGCGAGATCGTCGGCTTCTTCGGGCTCGTCGGCGCGGGGCGCAGCGAACTGATGCGCGTGATCTACGGCGCGGACCGCCGGACGGGCGGCGCGCTCACGCTCGACGGCAAGCGGCTCGACATCCGCTCGACGCGCGACGCGATTCGTCACGGGATCGTCCTGTGTCCCGAGGATCGCAAGGAAGAGGGGATCGTCGCGCATGCGTCGGTCGCCGAGAACATCAACATCAGCTGCCGCCGCCATGCGCTGCGCGCGGGCCTCTTCCTCGATCGCAAGCGCGAGGCGGAGACCGCCGAGCGCTTCATCAAGCTGCTGAAGATCAAGACGCCTAACCGTCGGCAGAAGATCCGCTTCCTGTCGGGCGGCAATCAGCAGAAGGCGATTCTCGCGCGCTGGCTCGCCGAGCCGGATCTGAAGGTCGTGATCCTCGACGAGCCGACGCGCGGCATCGACGTCGGCGCGAAACACGAGATCTACGGCGTGATCTACGCGCTCGCGCAACGCGGCTGCGCGATCGTGATGGTGTCGTCCGAGTTGCCGGAAGTGCTCGGCGTATCGGACCGCATCGTCGTGATGCGCGAAGGGCGGATCGCGGGCGAGCTCGCGCGCGGCGAAGCGAACGAAGAGGCGGTGCTCAATCTCGCGCTGCCGCAGGGCGCGACCGCGCACGCCGCGTGACGGGCGGCGCGCGATCGGCGCGCAACGGCTCGCGGCGGGTGGGACGACTGATTCAAGAAACGGAGACACGGGCGGCAGCGCCACCCGGCAGAGGAGCAAACGACATGCAAGCGAGAGAGAATCTTCCACAAGCCGCGGCGCGCGCGGCGGTTGCGCCGGCCGAAGACCGGCAGCGCTGGCGGCAGCACATCGCCGACTACAGCCTCGTTGCGATCTTCGCGGTGATGTTCGCCGCGATGTCGCTGACGGTCGATCATTTTTTCTCGATCGACAACATGCTCGGCCTCGCGCTGTCGATCTCGCAGATCGGGATGGTCGCGTGCACGATGATGTTCTGCCTCGCATCGCGCGATTTCGACCTGTCGATCGGCTCGACAGTCGCGTTCGCCGGCGTGCTGTGCGCGATGGTGCTCAACGCGACCGACAACACGTTCGTCGCGATCGCCGCGGCCGTCGCGGCGGGCGCGGTCATCGGCTTCGTCAACGGCGCGGTGATCGCGTATCTGCGGATCAACGCGCTGATCACGACGCTCGCGACGATGGAGATCGTGCGCGGGCTCGGCTTCATCGTGTCAAAGGGGCAGGCGGTCGGCGTGTCGTCGGAGACGTTCATTTCGCTGGGCGGCCTGTCGTTTCTCGGCGTGTCGCTGCCGATCTGGGTGACGCTCGTGTGCTTCGTCGTGTTCGGCGTGCTGCTCAATCAGACCGTGTATGGCCGCAACACGCTCGCGATCGGCGGCAATCCGGAAGCGTCGCGGCTCGCCGGGATCAACGTCGAGCGCACGCGTGTCTACATCTTCCTGATCCAGGGCGCGGTGACCGCGCTCGCGGGCGTGATCCTCGCGTCGCGGATCACGTCGGGCCAGCCTAACGCAGCGCAAGGCTTCGAGCTGAACGTGATCTCCGCATGCGTGCTGGGCGGCGTGTCGCTCGCGGGCGGACGCGCGTCGATCTCGGGTGTCGTGATCGGCGTGCTGATCATGGGCACCGTCGAGAACGTGATGAACCTGCTCAACATCGACGCGTTCTATCAATATCTTGTGCGCGGCGCGATCCTGCTCGCCGCCGTGCTGCTCGATCAACTGAAGAATCGCGGCGCACGCGATTGATCGCATCGACCGTTTTTTCGGGAATGGACAGATGAGTGAAATTTATTCGCATCACGAATCGAGCGGCGCACACGATGTGCAGGACGTGCAGGATATGCGTTACGCATGCTATCCGAGCCTCGCCGGCCGCACGGTGCTGATCACGGGCGGCGCGACCGGCATCGGCGCGTCGTTCGTCGAGCACTTCGCGCAGCAGGATGCGCGCGTCGCGTTCGTCGACCTCGATGCGCGAGCGGGCGAAGCGCTCGCCGCGCGATTGGCCGATGCGGCGCACGCGCCCGTGTTCGTCGCGTGCGATCTCACCGACGTCGCGGCGCTGCGTGGCGCGATCGACACGATCCGCGCGCACATCGGCCCGATCGCGGTGCTCGTCAACAACGCGGCGAACGACGTTCGCCACGCAATCGAGGACGTGACGCCCGAATCGTTCGACGCCGGCATCGCGGTGAACCTGCGCCATCAGTTCTTTGCCGCGCAGGCGGTGATCGACGACATGAAGCAGTTGGGCAGCGGCTCGATCGTCAATCTCGGTTCGATCAGCTGGATGCTGAAGAACGCGGGCTATCCGGTCTACGCGACCGCGAAGGCGGCGGTGCAGGGGCTGACGCGCGCGCTTGCGCGCGAGCTCGGGCCGTTCCGCATTCGCGTGAATTCGCTCGTGCCCGGCTGGGTCATGACCGACAAGCAGCGCCGGCTGTGGCTCGACGATGCGGGCCGTGCGGCGATCAAGGCGGGGCAGTGCATCGACGCCGAGCTGCTGCCCGGCGATCTCGCGCGGATGGCGCTCTTTCTCGCCGCGGACGACAGCCGGATGATCACCGCGCAGGATGTCGTCGTCGACGGCGGGTGGGCGTAACAATCGTTCGGATGACGAAGTTCGACGGAAGCAGGAGGACTGAATTATGACGGTGACGCACTCTCGCCCCTTGGCTGCCGATACGGTGCAGACTTTACAGACGCGCGCTGCGCGGCGCGCGGCCGCCGCACATCTGGTGAGCCCGGGACCGCAGACTTCGCGGATCGCGCGCGGCGCGGGCGTGGCCGATGCGGAGATCGCGACGCTCGCGAACGACGTGTTGCGGCTCGACGTCGCGCCGCATCTGGGCGGGGGCGTCACGCGCTTCGACTGGCGCGGCGACGGCGTGCTCACGCCGATTTTCCGCCGCTGCGACGCGCCAGGTGCGCGCACCGATCCGAACGAGCTCGCGTGCTATCCGCTGCTGCCGTATTCGAACCGGATCGGCGGCGGGCGCTTCGAGTGCGACGGGCGGCTCGTGCGCGTGCCGCGCAATCGCACGACCGAGCCGCTGCCGATCCACGGCGACGGCTGGCTCGCGCGCTGGCGGCTCGACGATGCGGCCGACACGCAATTGTGCCTGTCGCTCGATCGCAGCGAAGGCGCGCCGTACGCCTATCGCGCGACGCAGGTCTACGCGCTCGACGGTGCGACGCTGACGATCGCGCTCGCAATCGAGAACACGGGCGCGGCGCGCTTGCCGTTCGGGCTCGGCGTGCATCCGTTCATCGTGCGTGATGCGTCGACCGAGCTCGCGGCCGCCGCGAGCGGGCTGTGGCTGTCGACGCCCGATTGGCTGCCGTCGCGCCATGTCGGCGCGCCGGCGGCGTGGCGCTTCGGCATTGCGTATCCGCTGCCGGACGCGCTCGTCAATCACGCGTTCACCGGCTGGGGCGGCGGCGCGACGATCGCATGGCCGCAGCGCCGTCTCGCGCTGACGGTCACGTCCGACGCCGATTGCTACGTGCTGTATACGCCGCCCGGCGAGCCGTTCTTCTGCTTCGAGCCTGTCGATCATCCGATCGACGCGGTGAACCTGCCAGGCGGCGCGGCCGCGCACGGGATGACGCTGCTTGCGCCGGGCGAGCGTCTGACGCGGCGTTTCCGTTTCACGGTCGCGCGCACCGATGCGCGTGCGGCGCCTGCGGCGCGCGAGTCGAAGCGGCGTTCAATCGCATAGAAAAGGCCGATGTTGTCGGCGCACGCGTGCCCGAGAGCGAGGCGAACGCAGCGCGGATCGACGCCGAGCGGGTGGCCGGTTCGGACGCGAACTGATGCGACAGGGCTTACGCGATTCGATCGATCGCGCGGAACCCGATCCGCCGCGCATCCGGCCTCGATTCAATTTCGCCCGACTTCGATCCGACCGTGCGAATCCGCGCCGCGGCGTTGCATGACACGCCTGCGTGCGACGCCGGCGCACCCGGCGCGAGCCCGCCCGCACGCTTCCCCATCCCGGCGCAGGTAAAATACGCGCCTTCCCAACCGCTTAGCCGTGAGTGAGCGCCATGTCTTCCACGCCTACCTTCATCGAATCGCTGCGCGCCGCCTGGCGGCGCACGAATTCGCTGCTGTGCGTCGGTCTCGATCCGGAGCCGACGAAGTTTCCCGCGCGGTTCGAGAACCAGCCCGATGCGATCTTCGATTTCTGCCGCGAGATCGTCGACGCGACCGCGCCGTTCGCGAGCGCGTTCAAGCCGCAGATCGCGTACTTCGCCGCGCATCGCGCGGAAGATCAGCTCGAGCGGCTGATCGCGCACATCCATCTGCAGCATCCCGGCTTGCCCGTGATCCTCGACGCGAAGCGCGGCGACATCGGCAGCACCGCCGAGCAGTATGCGCGCGAGGCGTTCGAGCGCTATCGGGCGGACGCGGTGACGGTCAATCCGTACATGGGCTTCGATTCGATCGAGCCGTATCTCGCGTATGAGGACAAGGGCGTGATCGTGCTGTGCCGCACGTCGAATCCGGGCGGCTCGGACCTGCAGTTCCTCGAGACGGGCGGCCGGCCGCTCTACCAGGTCGTCGCCGATCTCGCGGCGAACAAGTGGAACGCGAAGACGGGCCAGCTCGCGCTCGTCGTCGGCGCGACGTTCCCGAAGGAGATCGAGATGGTGCGCGGGCTCGTCGGCGACATGCCGCTCCTGATTCCCGGCATCGGCGCGCAGGGCGGCGACGTCGCGGCGACCGTCGCCGCGGGCCGCACGGCCGACGGCACCGGGATGATGATCAACTCGTCGCGCGCGATCCTGTACGCGAGCCGCGACGACGACTTCGCCGACGCGGCCGCGCGCGCCGCTCAACAGACCCGCGACACGATCAACGCGCATCGCTGAGCGTCGCTGCCGCACCTGCCGATGTCCGGCGCGCAATGCCCGGCGCCGGCGGGTGCGGCACGCTTTCACGCCGATACGCGTCGCGCGCGGCGCATCCCGCACGGCATGCGCCGCGCGCGAACAAATCGACGCCGCTTCGGTGCATGCCGCGCGCCGGGAAATCGCGAATCCTGCGACAAATTCGTGATCGCGCCATTCCTGACGAATCCGATGACGTGGTACGAAGGCCGGCTCGGCTCGATCGCCGGCTGGATCGCCCCGTGGAAGAAGCCCGTGCTCATCAAGGGCGACACGCCGAAGTTCGACGGCGACAGGCTGTTCGACGCGACCGACGTCGAGCACGGCGGCATGCGCGTGAGGGTCGACAAGAAGGACCCGCCGTTGAAGGAGATTCACGCGTGGTCGGACGAATCCGCCGCGCGGCAAAAGGCGCTTGGGCAGCCCGCGCCCGCGAGTGAATCGCGACGGGATCGTCGTCAAGCCGCACGCGATCCGGTAATGGCGACGCCCGCCGCGCTGGCGGCGACGCTTCAGCGCTCCTGTTCGTCGAGCAGCTTGATGAGGCCGCGCAGCGCATGCGTGGCCGCCTGCACGCGGATCTGCTCGCGGTCGCCCTTGAACACGAGCGTTTCGACCGACGTGTGCAGCCGGTTGCTCCAGCCGAACGACACGGTGCCGACGGGCTTGTGCTCGGAGCCGCCGCCCGGCCCGGCGATGCCGGTGACGGCGAGCGCGACCTGCGCGCGGCTGTTGCGCAGCGCGCCTTCGACCATCGCGCGCGCGACGGGCTCGCTGACCGCGCCGTGCTTGTCGATCAGATCGGCGGGCACGCCGATCATCTCGGTCTTCGCGAGATTCGAATAGGTGACGAAACCGCGCTCGAACCAGCCGCTGCTGCCGGAGATGTCGGTGATCGCGGTCGCGATCATGCCGCCCGTGCAGGACTCGGCGGTGGCGAGCGTCAGGTGCCCGTCGCGCAGCTTGTTGCCGATGCGGATCGCGAGCTGATGGACGACGGAATCGGTTGGCATGCGGGAAGATCCGGTGCGAACGGGAGTAAACGAGAGCGAGGCGGCGTCACTGGACGAACGAGCGCCACAGCGCGATCACGAAGAGCGTCATCAGCGCGGCGATCAGGTCGTCGAACATGATGCCAAAGCCGCCTTTCAAATTCCGGTCGAAGTAGCGGATGGGCGGCGGCTTCACCATGTCGAAGAAGCGGAACACGACGAATGCCCACAACTGCTCGACGAACGTCGCGGGCGTGACGAACAGCATCACGAGCCAGATCGCGACGATCTCGTCCCAGACCGCGGGGCCCGGGTCGGCGATGCCCATCTTCTTCGCGGTGAAGCCCGTCATCCAGATGCCGGCGACGAAGCCGACGGTGATGAGCGCCCACCATTCGGGCACGGTCAGGTAGCGGTTCAGCGCGACGAACGTGAGCCAGCCGAACAGCGTGCCGAACGTGCCGGGCATGAACGGTGCAAGGCCGCTGCCGAAGCCGAGCGACACGATGTGGACCGGGTGCGAGAACATGAAGCGCACGGTCGCGCGGCGGCGCGCGATCTTCTGCTGCTCCTGCTGCGGCGCGGGCATGGGCGCGGGCGCGGGCGCCGGGCCGGGCTGGCCGGCGGAGCCGGCGGGACGGGGCGTCGGGTCAGTTGGCATGGAAATGATCGAAACCGTGCAGCGTGAGCGAAAGCGGCGCGCCCGACGCGTCGCGCCAGATCACGGCGCGCGCGTCCGTCGGCGCGGACAAGCCGCGTATTGTACCGATCCGCGTGACGGACACGCCCGCGCGCGCGCCGGCGGCCTCGATCGCGGTGCGCGCGGACGGCGCGGCCGTGAAGCACAGCTCGTAGTCGTCGCCGCCTTCGAGCATGCAGCGGCGCTGCACGTCGGCGGGCAGCGTCGCGAGCGCGGCCGAGCGCGGCACCGCGTCGACGTTCACGTCCGCGCACACGTTCGAGCGCTCGAGGATGTGCGGCAGATCGCCCGCGAGGCCGTCCGACACGTCGAGCGCCGCGTGCGCGATGCCCGCGAGCGCGACGCCGAGCGCGACGCGCGGCTCCGGCCGCTCGAGCGCGTGGCGGAACGCGGCCGCCTCGCGCTCGCCCGCGCGCCACTCGCCGCGGATCACGCCGAGGCCCGCGCGCGCGTCGCCGAGCGTGCCGGACACCCACACGTCGTCGCCGTCGCGTGCGGCGTCGCGACGCAGCGCGGCGTCGGCTTCGACGTCGCCGAACACGGTGACGCACAGGTTGAGGGGCCCGCTCGTCGTGTCGCCGCCGATCAGCTCGCAGCCGTGGCGGTCCGCGAGCGCGAAGAGGCCGTCGGCAAACGCCTCGAGCCAGCCGGCGTCGGCGCGCGGCAACGCGCACGCGAGCGTGAACGCGCGCGGCGCCGCGCCCATCGCGGCCAGGTCGGACAAATTGACGGCGAGCGTCTTGTGGCCGAGCGCGCGCGGATCGACGTCGGCGAGAAAGTGCCGGCCTTCGACCAACATGTCCGTCGAAATCGCCAGCATCTTGCCCGGTTGTGGTGCAAGCAGCGCGCAGTCGTCGCCGATGCCGAGCGCGGCGCGCGCATGCGGACCCTTCGCGCGGCGCGCGAAGAAGCGATCGATCAACGAGAATTCCGAAAGGGGGGGATGGGCCACGGGCGCGGGTGTCCGAGCGTTGAGATGACGCCCATTGTAAGGCGCTTCGCGGCGGCGTCCGGCGGGGCGGCGGCCCGCGCGCGGCGGATTCGTGACGTTTCGGTCGCGGCAGTCGAACCCTAATCGGCGATTTTGGCTGTGGGATTGGCGCTACAATGCGTCGAACAGGTATTCTAATCCGCAGCCCCCCGTAGAGACACATGTCCACCACGTCCTCCTCTTCCAAAGAAAAGCTCCGCGAAGCCGCCCTCGACTACCACGAATTCCCGACGCCGGGCAAAGTTGCGATCGCGCCAACCAAGCAGATGATCAACCAGCGCGATCTCGCGCTCGCCTATTCGCCGGGCGTCGCGTTCGCGTGCGAGGAGATCGTCGAGAATCCGCTGAGCGCCGCGCGCTTCACCGCGCGCAGCAACCTCGTCGGCGTCGTGACGAACGGCACCGCGGTGCTCGGCCTCGGCAACATCGGCCCGCTCGCGTCGAAGCCGGTGATGGAAGGCAAGGCGGTCCTCTTCAAGAAGTTCGCCGGGATCGACGTGTTCGACATCGAGCTCAACGAGTCCGATCCGCACAAGCTCGTCGACGTGATCGCCGCGCTCGAACCGACGTTCGGCGGCATCAACTTGGAGGACATCAAGGCGCCGGACTGCTTCATCGTCGAGCGCGAATGCCGCAAGCGGATGAAGATTCCCGTGTTCCACGACGACCAGCACGGCACCGCGATCGTCGTCGCGGCGGCGGTCACGAACGGACTGAAGGTCGTCGGCAAGAGCATCAAGGAAGTGAAGCTCGTCGCGTCGGGCGCGGGCGCCGCGGCGCTCGCGTGTCTCGACCTGCTCGTCGACCTCGGCCTGCCGATCGAGAACATCACGGTCACGGACCTGGCGGGCGTCGTCTACAAGGGCCGCACCGAGCTGATGGATCCGGACAAGGAGCGTTTCGCGCGCGAAACCGAGGGGCGCACGCTGTCGGACGTGGTCGGCGGCGCGGACATCTTCCTCGGCCTGTCGGCGGGCGGCGTGCTGAAGGCCGACATGGTGAAGGTGATGGCCGAGCGGCCGCTGATCCTCGCGCTCGCGAATCCGACCCCGGAAATCCTGCCGGAAGTCGCGCTCGAAGTGCGGCCGGACGCGGTGCTCGCGACGGGCCGCACCGACTATCCGAACCAGGTCAACAACGTCCTGTGCTTCCCGTTCATCTTCCGCGGCGCGCTCGACGTCGGCGCGACGACGATCACGCGCGAGATGGAGATCGCCGCCGTCAATGCGATCGCCGGGCTCGCGCAGCAGGAGCAGAGCGACATCGTCGCGACCGCTTACGGGATCCAGGATCTGTCGTTCGGCCCCGAATATCTGATTCCGAAGCCGTTCGATCCGCGCCTCATCGTGAAGATCGCGCCGGCCGTCGCGCAGGCGGCGATGGACGGCGGCGTCGCGACGCGTCCGATCGAGGACATGGAAGCGTACAAGGTCCACCTGCAGCAGTTCGTCTATCACAGCGGCACGACGATGAAGCCGGTGTTCCAGCTCGCGCGCAGCGCGCCCGCCGAGAAGAAGCGGGTCGTGTTCGCGGAGGGCGAGGAAGAGCGCGTGCTGCGCGCGGTGCAGATCGCCGTCGACGAAAAGCTCGCGAAGCCGATCCTGATCGGCCGGCCGACCGTGATCGAGCACCGGATCCAGCGCTACGGCCTGCGTCTCACGCCTGGCGTCGATTTCACGATCGTCAACACCGAGCACGACGAGCGCTACCGCGATTTCTGGCAGACCTACTTCAAGATGATGTCCCGCAAGGGCATCAGCGAGCAGCTCGCGCGCGTCGAAATGCGCCGCCGCACGACGCTGATCGGCTCGATGCTCGTCAAGAAGGGCGAAGCGGACGGGATGATCTGCGGCACGATCAGCACGACGCACCGCCATCTGCACTTCATCGACCAGGTAATCGGCAAGCGCGAAGGCTGCAGCGTGTATGGCGCGATGAACGCGCTCGTGCTGCCGGGCCGCCAGATTTTCCTCGTCGACACGCATGTGAACGTCGATCCGACCCCGGAGCAACTGGCCGAGATCACGATCATGGCGGCGGAAGAAGTGCGCCGGTTCGGCATCGAGCCGAAGGTCGCGCTGCTGTCGCACTCGAACTTCGGCACGAGCAACGCGCCTTCCGCTCAGAAGATGCGCGATACGCTCGCGATCCTGCACGAACGGGCGCCGGAACTGCACGTCGACGGCGAGATGCACGGCGACGTCGCGCTCGACGCGGCGCTGCGCAAGGAGATCCTGCCGGAATCGACGCTCGAGGGCGAAGCGAACCTGCTCGTGCTGCCGAACATCGACGCGGCGAACATCGCGTACAACCTGCTGAAGACGGCCGCCGGCAACAACATCGCAATCGGGCCGATCCTGCTCGGCGCGGCGCAGCCGGTGCACGTGCTGACCGAATCGGCGACCGTGCGCCGGATCGTCAATATGACAGCGCTGTTGGTTGCCGACGTGAACGCTGCGCGTTGAGCGAAGTTATCGGTAGATAAAAAAACGGCGCGCCCATTGCGGGCGCGCCGACGGGCATGGCGGAGATAGCGCCTTCCCGAAGCCGACGACGCCACCCTTGGGCCGCAAGAGGCGGCGAGGAGGCAGAAACCCGCCGCAGCTGACGCCGTCCTGGTGATTTTACCCTATATAAGTTATTTTTATCCCATCAAAGATAAAAATAACGTCAACGAGCGTCATTTCATCCTTTCATCTGCCTAACGAGCATTGATTCCCGCGTGCATTAGCGCTACGCTTACGCCTTTCTTGGTCGTCAACTTATTGATTTAACAGCGGGAACCTTCGTTTATGGCACGCAAGTGGCTCCGCAACGGCGCGCTCGCGTCCGTCTTCGCGATCGTCGCGGTTGTCGCGATAGGCAACATCGGCGTTTCGCCGGACAGTCTGGTTTCCGCCGCATATGCACGGGAAGCCGCCGCGGTAAATGGGGCGGCAGCGCAGATCGACACGGTCCCCGCGTCCCGGTTGCCGCGCGAGGCAGTGACCACGCTGAGCCTGATCGCCGCAGGCGGCCCCTATCCGTACGAGAAGGACGGTGCGGTATTCGGCAATTACGAACGAATTTTGCCGAAGATGCGGCGCGGCTATTACCACGAGTACACCGTGCCGATGCCGAGGGCCCGCAACCGCGGCGCACGGCGCATCGTCTGTGGCGGTCCCTTGAGGCGCGTCGACAATTGTTATTACACCGGCGACCACTACAACAGTTTCAAACGTATCGTTGATTGACTTCGGGATGAGCGGCATGAGCGACAACATCTACGCGCACGAGACGACGGCTGCGGCGGATCTTTTCGCGGCCGGCGACGGTAACCTGTTTCAGCGCGTCATGCAGATGCGCATGGCGGCGCACGCCGGCGGAGCGCCTGACGGCGCGGCCAGCCCCGGGCTTTCATCCATCGAGGAGCCTATGAGCCTTTTCACGACCGTGCGACCGAATCTCGTGCAGTCGATCCGTGCATTTCGCGTGCAGGATCTCGCTGACGAAGCGAATCAGCTCGGCCAGCATTTCCTGTATGCGTACTGCGGGAATGCCCAATCGAAGCAGGAAGTGCTGGAAACGATCGCGACATCGTTCCTGTTCCCGAAGCACTTCGGCAAGAACTACGACGCGCTGTACGACTGCCTGACAGACCTCGTCCACAAGGCGGGCACGCAGCCGGGTTTCGTGATCGTGCTCGAAGCGCTGCCGATCGCGCACAAGTTCGACAAGGAGGGGCGCGAGACGCTGCTCGACGTGTTCCGCGAGGCGGCGGAATTCTGGGCCGAGCGCAAGGTCGCGTTCCGCGTCTTTTACTCGTTCGCCTGAGCCGGCGCGGCAGCCGGGTTCAGCCCGCAAGACGCGCGAAGGCTCGCATCCAGCGGGCCTTTTCTTTGGGTTTTGTCGTTATCCGAGCCGTGACGCGCGGCGGCAGCTTCGCATCACCACCCGCCCCAGCGCGCGGCGAGCGCGGCGAGCATCGCGATCCCGGCCGTTTCGGTGCGCAGCACGCGCGGGCCGAGCAGGATCGACGCGAAGCCGCGCTCGCGCGCGGCCTCCTCTTCGTCCGGCGCGAGTCCGCCCTCCGGGCCGATCAGCAGCGTGACGCCGCCCGCAGGCGGCGCGCCCGGCAGATCGGCGAAGCCGACGCTCGCGCGCGGCGACAGCATCAGGCGCAGCTCGTCGGGCGCCGGCGCGGCGGGCAGGGCGGCGAGCCACGTGTGGAAATCGCGGACGGGCGCGACGTCCGGCACGCGATTGCGTCCGCATTGCTCGCACGACGCGCGCACGACGCCCTGCCAATGCGCGATGCGCTTTTGCGCGCGCTCGCCGGACAGGCGCACGACGCCACGCGCGGTCGACAGCGGCGCGATCGCCGCCGCGCCGAGCTCGACCGCCTTCTCGATCAGCCAATCCATCTTGTCGCCGCCCGCGATGCCCTGCGCGAGCGTGATCCGGTACGGCGCCTCGACGTCGGCGAGCGCGAACGCGCCGATGCGCACCAGCGCCGCGCGCTTGTCGAGCTCGACGACTTCCGCCCGGTACTGGCCGCCCGCGCCGTTGAAGAGCGTGATCGCATCGCCCGTCGCGAGGCGCAACACCTGGACGTGCCGCGCGACGTCGGCGGGCAGCGCGAGCGTCGCGTCGCTTTGCAACTCGGCGTCGACGAAAAAGCGCGGAATGGCGGACGTGCTGGCCGTCATGCGGCAATGCGCCGCGCGAGCGCCCAGCGGTACCCGTCGAGATCCTCGATCTGCGCGAAGCGATCGCCCCAGAACTGGTCTTGCGGCGCGGTCAGTGATTTCGCGCCCGCGTCGAGCGCGCGCCCGTAGGTCGCATCGACGTCGTCGACATACAGATAAAACGACTGCGGCGCGGTCGCGCCCGAATTTTTCGGCGTGCGGGCCGTCGAGCCGAACGCGCCCTCGGGCGCGAACATCACGATCAACTGGCCGCGGTACGACATCTCGACGTGCATGATCGCGCCGTCTTCTTCGATCAAGTCACGCTTTTCGAAGCCGAATGCATCGCTGAAAAATTGAATCGACGCCTGCGCGTTGCGCACCGTCAGATAGGGGGTCAACCATGGCACGTAGGCCGGCCGTGGGTCGGTCATACGGGTTCTCCTGCGGGAAAGTTGGGGCTTCGCCGAACTTAGCGATGTATGCCGAGAGTATCGCGCAGCGCGCGCGGCAGCGTGAAGAGTGCGGGATGCAGCTTCGCGTCGTAGAAACGCAATCCGTCGATGCGCCGTTCGGCGAGCCGCTCTTCGACGTCGTGCGAGAACAGCGACGCCGCGTCGAGCGCGTCGCTCGCGATCGCCATCAGCCATGGCGAGCCGTACAGCGGCACATGCGCGCACAGCGGCGCGACGACCGCGAAGCGCGTGCGCAGCGCGGCGAGCAGCGCCTTGATGCGCGCCCCGTGGAAGAGCGGCGAGCCGAGGTGCAGCGACACCGCGCCTTGCGGCGTCAGGATGCGCTTCAAGCGCGCGTAGAACTCAGGCGTATAGAGGCTCGCGGCGGGGGAGTCGGGCGGCGTCAGGTCGAACACGGCGAGGTCGAAGTGCTCGCATGCGTGGTCGACGTAGCGCGCGGCGTCGCCGATCACGAGCTCGACGCGCGGATCGTCGAGCGCGCCCTGATGGACGTCGCCGAGAAAGTGGCGCGCCATGTCGACGACGGCCGGATCGAGCTCCGCGACGACGATTCGCTCGATGCACGGATGCTTGAGCAACTGGCGCGCGGCGCCGCCGTCGCCGCCGCCCAGCACGAGCGCTTTCCTGGGCGCCGGGTGCGCGAGCGCGGCCGGGTGCGTCATGCACTCGTGATAGACGAATTCGTCGCCGACCGACGTCATCGGCCGGCCGTCGAGCGTGAAGAGCCGTCCGAGCAGCGACGTCTCCCACACCTCGATTTCCTGATGCTCGGATGCGATGCGCGCGAGCCGCCGGGCGTTCGGAAAGCCGTAGGCGGCGTCGGGGGTCGGATGGAAGAGGAGGGTGGAGCTCAAGGCGGCGGGTGCAGCTGGCGGGGCGGTTCGATGGTGAGAATTATAGAGGGTGGGAAGACGGACGAGAAACCGCACGGACCGTCGGATTCGGACAAGGCTTGCACGGAGGGCATCTGTTAAAATGACGAGCTTTGCAGCCTCGTCCGTTTGCTCGTCCGCTTCGCGTCCTGCCGGCGCCGCATCACGCGCCGGGAACGGTTGGCCCGCGAGCTTCCGGATGCCGCCCGTGCCCCGTTTTCTCGACTCGTTCTCCGGACTCGACATGACGACTTCGTCTCCCGCTCCCACCACTTTGATGGCCAACGCGATCCGTGCGCTCGCGATGGACGCCGTTCAGCAAGCGAACTCCGGCCACCCCGGCATGCCGATGGGCATGGCCGAGATCGGCGTCGCGCTTTGGTCGCGCCATCTGAAACACAATCCGGCGAACCCGCACTGGGCCGACCGCGACCGCTTCGTGCTGTCGAACGGCCACGGCTCGATGCTGCTGTACGCGCTCCTGCACCTGACGGGCTACGCGCTGCCGATCGAGGAGCTCAAGAACTTTCGCCAACTGCACTCGAAGACGCCGGGCCACCCGGAATACGGGATCACGCCGGGCGTCGAGACGACGACGGGCCCGCTCGGCCAGGGGCTTGCGAACGCGGTCGGCATGGCGCTCGGCGAGGCGCTGATGGCGGCCGAATTCAATCGCGACGACGCGAAGATCGTCGATCACCACACGTACGTATTCCTCGGCGACGGTTGCCTGATGGAAGGCATCTCGCACGAAGCCTGCTCGCTTGCCGGCACGCTGAAGCTGAACAAGCTGATTGCGCTGTACGACGACAACGGGATCTCGATCGACGGCGACGTCGTCAACTGGTTCCGCGACGACACGCCGAAGCGCTTCGAGGCATACGGCTGGAACGTGATTCCGGACGTGCACGGCCATGACGTCGACGCGATCGACGCGGCGATCGCGGAGGCGAAGCAATCGGACAAGCCGACCCTCATCTGCTGCAAGACGCGCATCGGCAACGGCGCGGCGACGAAGGCGGGCGGTCACGACGTGCACGGCGCGCCGCTCGGTGCGGAGGAAATCGCGAAGACGCGCGAGGCGCTCGGCTGGAAGTGGGCGCCGTTCGTGATTCCGCAGGAAGTCTACGCGGCGTGGGACGCGAAGGAAGCGGGCAAGCGCAGCGAAGGCGACTGGGACGCGGCGTTCGCGCAGTATCGCGCGAAGTACCCGCAGGAAGCGGCCGAATTCGAGCGCCGGATGGCGGGCAAGCTGCCCGCCGACTGGACGGCGAAGGCTGCGGCGATCGTCGCCGGTGCGAACGAACGCGCCGAGACGGTCGCGACGCGCAAGGCGTCGCAGCAGACGATCGAAGGGCTCGCGGCCGTGCTGCCCGAGCTGCTCGGCGGCTCGGCCGACCTGACGGGCTCGAACCTCACGAACTGGAAGGCGTCGCAAGCGGTGCGCGCGAACCAGGACGGCCCGGGCGTCGCGTGGGGCAACCACATCAACTACGGCGTGCGCGAGTTCGGCATGAGCGCCGCGATTAACGGCCTCGTGCTGCACGGCGGCCACAAGCCGTTCGGCGGCACGTTCCTGACGTTCTCCGACTACAGCCGCAACGCGCTGCGCGTCGCCGCGCTGATGAAGGCGCCGTCGATCTTCGTGTTCACGCACGATTCGATCGGCCTCGGCGAAGACGGCCCGACGCACCAGTCGGTCGAGCATGTCGCGAGCCTGCGCCTGATCCCGAACCTCGACGTCTGGCGTCCGGCCGATACGGTCGAGACGGCCGTCGCGTGGACCCACGCGGTGTCGCACCAGAACCCGTCGTGCCTGATTTTCAGCCGCCAGAACCTGGCGTTCAACGCGCGCACCGACGCGCAGATCGCGAACGTCGGGAAAGGCGGCTACGTGCTGCGCGACTGGAACGAAGAGATCGTCGCGCGCAAGATCATCCTGATCGCGACGGGCTCCGAAGTCGAGCTCGCGATGAAGGCGGTCGAGCCGCTCGCGCAGCAGGGGATCGCCGCGCGCGTCGTGTCGATGCCGTCGACGACCGTGTTCGACCGGCAGGACGCCGAATACCGCGAGCGCGTGCTGCCGCATGGCGTGCGCCGCGTCGCGATCGAAGCGGGCGTCACCGGATTCTGGCGCAAGTACGTGGGCCTCGAGGGCGGCGTGGTCGGCATCGACACGTTCGGCGAGTCGGCTCCGGCTGGCGTGTTGTTCAAGCATTTCGGCTTCACCGTCGAGCACGTGGTCGAAACGGCGAAGGCGGTGCTCGCGTAATCCATTCCACGCCCGGACGGCCGCGCCCCGCGCCGGCCGGGCGCGCGTGAAGCTGCACGAAGTATTTTTTCAGCCATCAGGAGATACATCATGACGATTCGCGTTGCAATCAACGGTTACGGCCGCATCGGCCGCAACACGCTGCGCGCTTTCTACGAAAACGGCAAGAAGCACGATCTCGAGATCGTTGCGATCAACGATCTGGGCGACGCGAAGACCAACGCGCACCTGACGCAGTACGACACTGCGCATGGCAAGTTCCCGGGCGAAGTGAAGGTCGACGGCGACTACCTCGTCGTCAACGGCGACAAGATCCGCGTGCTCGCGAACCGCAATCCGGCCGAGCTGCCGTGGGGCGAGCTGGGCGTCGACGTCGTGATGGAATGCACGGGCTTCTTCACGTCGAAGGAAAAGGCGAGCGCGCACCTGAAGGGCGGCGCGAAGAAGGTGATCATCTCGGCGCCGGGCGGCAAGGACGTCGACGCGACGATCGTCTACGGCGTGAACCACGACGTGCTGAAAGCCGAGCACACGGTGATCTCGAACGCATCGTGCACGACGAACTGCCTGGCTCCGCTCGTCAAGCCGCTGAACGACAAGATCGGCCTCGAAACCGGTCTGATGACGACGATCCACGCGTACACGAACGACCAGGTGCTGACGGACGTCTATCACGAAGACCTGCGCCGCGCGCGCTCGGCGACGCACAGCCAGATCCCGACGAAGACGGGGGCGGCCGCCGCCGTCGGCCTCGTGCTGCCGGAACTGAACGGCAAGCTCGACGGCTACGCGATCCGCGTCCCGACCATCAACGTGTCGATCGTCGACCTGTCGTTCATCGCGAAGCGCGACACGACGGTCGAGGAAGTCAACGCGATCATGAAGGAAGCGTCGGAAGGCGCGCTGAAGGGCATCCTCGGCTACAACGATGCGCCGCTGGTCTCGATCGACTTCAACCACAACCCGGCTTCGTCGACGTTCGACGCGACGCTGACGAAGGTGTCGGGCCGTCTCGTCAAGGTGTCGAGCTGGTACGACAACGAGTGGGGCTTCTCGAACCGCATGCTGGATACGGCGATCGCACTCGCGAACGCGAAGTAAGCCCGTCGAGCGATGCCCGTTTCCGCGCGCCGACGGCGCGCCGGAAGCGGCGGCTCGAACGAACCGCGCCGATGAGTTTTCATCGGCGCGTTTTTTTTGTCGAGCGGTGTTGCTGTTCGACAGCGCTGGGTGTGGCGATCGTCGTCACGCTGTTGCCGATTCGCGCATCGTGTCCCGGGCGGGCATCGGCAATCCGACGATCCGATGGCCCGATGTCTGAAGCCAGGCCGACGGCCGGGCCCGGCGCCGGCTACCCGACGCGCGTGCGTCAGCGCGCCGCGCGCCTCACGCGCATGCCGTGCGCGACGCACCACAGCGCGACGAGCATGCTCGACAGCGCGCCGCCCGCGGTGCACACGCCGCGCCAGCCGTCGAAGCGGTACGCGGCGCTCGCGACGGCCGACCCGAGCGCGCCGCCGACGAAGTAGCTCGTCAGATAGACGGTCGTGATGCGGCTGCGCGCGTCGGTGGCGAGCGCATAGATGACGCTCTGGTTCGAGATGTGCAGCCCTTGCACGCCGACGTCGAGCAGCAGAATGCCCACGACGAGCGCGACGAGCGACTGCGTGCCCGCCGCGATGAACGCGAACGACACGAGCACGGCGGCTGCGAAGAGGCCCGTCGCCGCATGGGCGTGGCCGCGGTCGACGAGCCGGCCCGCCGCGCCCGCCGCGAGCGCGCCCATCGCGCCGACGACGCCGAACAGACCGATTGCGCCTTCGCTGAAGCGATAGGGCGGCGCGCTCAAGAGGAACGTGAGGCCCGTCCACAGCAGGCTGAAGCACGCGAACACGAGCGCGCCGTAGGCGGAGCGCAGCGCGAGCGTTGGCTCGCTGCGCACGAGCGTCGCGAGCGAGCCCATCAGCTTTCGATAATCGAGGCGCGCGGTGCGGCGATCCTTCGGCAGCTTCGTCGCGAGCACGCCGGCGAGCGCGAGCACGAGCGCTGCCGCGATCGCATAGACGGCGCGCCAGCCGAGCCAGTCGGCGATCGCGCCCGACACGACGCGCGCGAGCAGGATGCCGAGCAAGAGGCCGCTCATCACGGCGCCGACCGCGCGGCCGCGCGATGCGTCGTCGGCGAGCGATGCGGCGAACGGCACGAGCAACTGCGTCGAGCACGTAACGAAGCCGACACATACGTTCGCCGCGATGAAGAAGCCGTAGCTCGTGCTCGACGCGACCGCGGCGAGCGCGACGACGTTCGCGCATAGCAGCCGCACGATCAGCGCGTGGCGATTGACGACGTCGCCGAGCGGCACGACGACGAGCAGGCTGCACGCATAGCCGAGTTGGGTCAGCGTGACGAGATAGCCGAGCTCGGCCGGCTTGCGCCCGAAGCTCGATGCGATCGCCGCGAGGAGCGGCTGCGAGTAGTAGAGGTTGCCGATGACGATGCCGCAAGCGCACGCGAACAGCAGCGTCATTCCGCGCGTCAGCGCGGGCGGGGTGGCGGTGACGGGATTCATGGGGCGCGTAGCGAAGAAGGACGGAGCCGGGAGAGACGAACGAAACCGAAGCGAGCGGCGCGCGCGGCGGGCCGCGTGAAGCCGGCTCGCCGCGGCGCGCTTCATGCTGGAACGGCGATCAGAACGGTCTCGTCGGCAGATATTTGCCGTCGAGCGTGATGACGGCGCGCGAGCCGCCTTCCGGATCGTCGACCTTCTTGATGTCGAGCTTGAAGTTGATCGCGCTGACGATGCCGTCGCCGAACTGCTCGTGGATCAGCGCCTTCAGCGTCGAGCCGTAGACCTGCACGATCTCGTAGAAGCGGTAGATCGTCGGATCGGTCGGAACGCCGCCCGGGATGCTGCCGCGCACGGGGATCGTCTGCAGCAGGCGCACGGTGTCGTCGTCGAGGTCGAGCTTCGCGGCGACGACGCGCGCGGCGTCGGCGGGCAGCGGATGCTGGCCGAGCAGCGCGGCCGTCGTGAACGCGACGCTCAGGCCGGTGCCTTCGTTGATCTGCTCGAACGTGAGGTTCTTGCGTGTCTTCGCGTCGACGATGCGATCGGTGAGCGCCTGACGCGCGGACTGGCAGTGTTGCGATTGGGTCATGTGGCCTCCTTGCGGTAAGGGATCGGTAAGGGAACGGAGATTGCTGCCGTGGGACGCGGCGCGCGTTGCGTGATTTGCGTCACGCGACGCGATCGAGCCGCGGCCGCGTCGCACGCACGTCCGGGTGGTCGGCGAGCGAGACGAAGCGGCCCGTCGCGCCGTCGAGCGCGTTGATCGAGCCGGTTTCGATGTCGTACACCCAGCCGTGCAGCGCGAGGCGCCCTTGCTCGAGCGCGAGCCGCACGCAAGGGTGCGTGTTGAGGTTCGCGAGCTGCGCGACGACGTTCTCGCGCACCATCGAATCGACGCGCGCCTGCTCGCCTGCATGCTCGCGCGCTTCGTTCACGCATTTCGCGGCGTCCGCGTAGCGCAGCCAGCCGCGCACGGCGGGCAGATGGTCGAGGCATGCGCACGACGCGATCGCGGTCATCGCGCCGCAGTCCGAGTGGCCGCACACGACGACGTCGGCGACTTCGAGCACGGCGACCGCGTATTCGACGGACGCCGACACGCCGCCCGGCTCGGGGCCGAACGACGGCACAATGTTGCCCGCGTTGCGGATCACGAACAGGTCGCCTGGTTCGCGCTGCGTGACGAGCTCGGGCACGAGGCGGCTATCCGAGCACGAGATGAAGAGCGCGCGCGGCCGCTGGCTCGCGGCGAGGCGCTTGAACAGTGCGGAGCGCTGAGGAAACGCATCGCGCTGGAACTTCAGAAATCCTTCGATGATGTCCTGCATCGTGTGCTCCTTGATCGATAGCGAGAGCCGATGACCGAAGGATGAGGCAAACGATTCATAGCGTCCAAGACCGGTTTATTATTATTCGTATAGGAAAAACCAATACATGGGACGCGATGCTGCTCCGACATATTCGCTATTTCCTCGCCGTCGCCGAGCAGGGGAATTTCACGCGCGCGGCCGAGGCGCTGCACGTGTCGCAGCCGACGCTGTCGCAGCAGATCCGTCAGCTCGAGGACACGCTCGGCGTGCAACTGTTCGACCGCTCGGCGCGCACGTTACGGCTGACCGAGTTCGGCGCCGCGTATGCGCGGCATGCGCGGGCCGCGTTGCAGCAGCTGGAGGCTGGGCGGCGTGCGGTGCACGACGTCGAGAGTCTGCAGAGCGGGTCGCTGCGGCTCGCGATGACGCCGACCTTCTCCGCATACCTGATCGGCTGGCTGATCGACGGCTTCAACGCGCGCTATCCGAACCTGAAGCTGACGATCCGCGAGATGCCGCAGGAGCAGATCGAGCCGCTGCTCGCCGACGACGAGCTCGACGTCGGGATTGCGTTCGACCCGGCGCAGTCGCCGGAAATCGAAGCGACGCCGCTGTGGGTTGAGACGCTCGCGCTCGTCGTTGGCCGCGATCACCGATATGCGCGGCGCCGCAAGCCGCTTTCGGCCGGCGAGGCCGGCGACGAGTCGCTGATTCTACTGAGCCGCGCGTTCGCGACGCGCAGCAAGGTCGATCAGTATTTCCATCGCAACGGCGTGACGCCGCGCGTCGCGATCGAGGTGAACTCGATCAGTGCGATGCTCGAGATGGTGCGCGGCGGCCGGATCGCGACGGTGTTGCCGTCGGCGATCGCCGCGCGTCATGACGACTTGTGCGCGATCCGGCTCGAGCCGCCGCTGCCGCGGCGCACCGCCGCGCTGCTGACGCGCAAGGGCGGTTATCGAAGCGCGGCGATGCGTGCGTTCATCGACTATGCGTTGGCGAGGCGGCATGAAGTCAGCAAGGGCGGCGGCGCGTCCAGGGGCGACGAGGCAGCGGGGGACGACGAGTAGGCGCGAAGCGCACGGAGCCTCGTGCGTGACGTCTTCTTGCGGCGGGCTCGATCGACGAAGCGGTATCGAAGGGTGACGCAGTTTCGATATGCGATTCGCCACGAAAACACGGGGAAGCCGAGGCATCGCGCAATGCATGCATCGTTGTCGCTGACCGCTGACCGCTGACCGCTGACCGCTGACCGCTGACCGCTGACCGCCGACCGCCGACCGCCGACCGCCGACCGCCGACCGTCGAACGTCGAACGTCGAACGTCGAACGTCGAACGTCGCGCCGAACCGTCGAATACGGTGCGCGAATCCGAACGACCTATGGAGAGACGGGCAGAGGAAGGCGTACGCGTTGAACGCGCCGCCGCACGTTTCGACGACGCTTGGTGCACGAACTGCCGGCGCGCCGCGCGTCAGCCCTTCGGCGTCGGAAAGAACACGCCCGCGCGCCGCGCGGCGTTCGAGATGTGCGCTTCGATCGCCGCGCCCGCCGCGGCGGGGTTCTTCGCGATCAGCGCGTCGAGAATCGCGCGATGCTCGTGATACGTCGACAGCACGAGCTCGCGCCGATAGAACGGCATCCGCTGGCTTTCCTTCATGATGTCCGCGCTGCCGCGCAGGATCGACTCGATCGCCGCATTGCCGGCAAGATTGACGATCCGCATGTGGAAGTCGAAGTCGAGCTGCGACGCGTAGTCGAGCTCGTCGTTCGCGAGCGCTTCCTGCAGCGCGGCGACGTTCTCCTCGAACCACGCGAGATCCTGCTCGCTGACAGCGAGCGCGGCCATCCGCGCGGCGAAGCCTTCGAGCGCGTAGCGCATCTGATAGGTGTCGGGCAGCGACGATTGCTCGGCGAAGCGCCAGGCGTGGACGGCGTTCGCCTGCGCGCTTTCGACGTACACGCCTTTGCCCGGACGGATGCGCAGCATCCCGAGCGCTTCGAGCGTCGACAGCGCCTCGCGCAGCGACGCGCGGCTGATCTCCAGTTCTTCAGACAATTGACGTTGCGCGGGCAACAGGCTGCCGACGGGATAGAAGCCGCTCTCGATCCGGTCGCGGATCGTGGCGATGGCGGCGTCGGTGACGGTGTGCGGAACATTTTTCATGCAGTGGATCGATTGTGCGGTCTGACCGGCATTGTAAACCGCTCCCCGCAGCGCGCGCTCCGGCTCCGGGAAAGCGATGATCCGGCATGCGCCGCAGTATCGAAACGACCGCCGAACGACCGCCGAAATGCGCGGGTAATCCCTATTTTTGGCGTCCTTGACTCGACTATATCGGCTTCCTACTATCGTCCATAACAGTACTGGTCGGACCAGTATGAACAGACGAATCCGCAATCGTTGTGACGGGAGAACGCCGTGC
The DNA here is from genome assembly GCF_001522845.1 of Burkholderia sp. BDU5. Taxonomy (NCBI): domain Bacteria; kingdom Pseudomonadati; phylum Pseudomonadota; class Betaproteobacteria; order Burkholderiales; family Burkholderiaceae; genus Burkholderia; species Burkholderia sp. BDU5. The sequence goes on from NZ_LOWC01000053.1 coordinate 103,941, forward strand.
CGAAGTTTCTCAATTCGCTGTTTGGTCGAGTGGTTATCGCGCTTTTGATCGGCGTGGCGCTCGGCGCCTTTTTTCCGCACTTCGCGCAGTCGCTGCGACCGTTGGGTGACGGATTCCTGAAGTTGATCAAGATGGTGATCGGGCCGATCGTGTTTTGCGTCGTCGTGAGCGGCATGGCGAACGCGGGCGATCTGAAGAAGGTCGGCCGCGTCGGCCTGAAGGCCATCGTCTACTTCGAAGCGATGACGACGCTCGCGCTCGGCATCGGCCTCGTGCTCGCGTATCTAACGAAGCCGGGCGTCGGGATGAACGTCGATCTGCACACGCTCGACCCCGCGTCGCTCGCCGATTACGCGAAGAACGCGCAGAGCCTGAAGGATACGGCGGGCTATCTGCTGAAGATCATCCCCGAGACCGCGTTCGACGCGTTCGCGAAGGGCGACATCCTGCAGATCCTCGTGTTCTCGGTGTTGTTCGGCTCCGCGCTGTCCCTCCTCGGCGACAAGGCGAAGCGCGTGAACACGCTGATCGACGAATTCGCGCAAGTGTTCTTCCGCGTGATGGGCTTCATCATCAAGCTCGCGCCGCTCGGCGTGCTCGGCGCGATCGCGTTCACGACCGGCAAGTACGGCGTCGCGTCGCTCAAGCAGCTCGGGCTCCTCGTGATCGTGTTCTACGTGAGCTGCGCCGCGTTCGTCGCGGTCGTGCTCGGCGCGGTGATGAAGCTCGCGGGCTTCTCGGTATTCAAGCTGATCCGCTACCTGCGCGAAGAGCTGCTGATCGTGCTCGGCACCGCGTCGTCGGACGCCGTGCTGCCGCAGGTGATGCGCAAGCTCGAATGGCTCGGCGTGAAGGATTCGACGGTCGGTCTCGTGATCCCGACCGGCTACTCGTTCAACCTCGACGGCTTCTCGATCTATCTGACGCTCGCCGTGCTCTTCATCGCGCAGGCGACCAACACGCCGCTGTCGATGCACGACCTGATCGTCGTGCTGCTCGTGTCGCTCATCACGTCGAAGGGCGCGCACGGGATTCCCGGCTCGGCGATCGTGATTCTCGCCGCGACGCTGTCGGCGATCCCCGCGCTGCCCGTGCTCGGCCTCGTGCTGATCCTGCCCGTCGACTGGTTCGTCGGCATCGCCCGCGCGCTCACGAACCTGCTCGGCAACTGCGTCGCGACGATCGTCGTCGCCGTGTGGGAGAACGACATCGACAAGGTCCGCGCGAAGCGCGTGCTGAACGAGGAACTGCGCTACGTGCCGGCGGGCGAGGAGGGCTCGAACGGCGCGATCGCGAACGGCGGCGCGCACGCGCTCTGACGCTGCGCCGCCCGGTATCGCGCGCCGGCGCGGCGGCTCGCGCCGGCGCTTCGTTTTTCAGGTTTTCAGGTTTTCAGCTTTTCGGATGCACACCCAACAATAGGAGACGACATGGCCGCCCCGATTCTCGATCCGAACGCGCCTGCGTTCACGCGCCGCTACATGAATCTCGCCGATCCGCGCCTGGGCGCGAAGGCGCTCTTCGCGAGCGACGAATTCTTCGCGCCGAAGGAGCGGATGCTCGATCCGGAGCCCGCCGTGTTCATCCCCGGCAAGTACGACGACCACGGCAAGTGGATGGACGGCTGGGAGACGCGCAGAAAGCGCACGACGGGCCACGACTTCTGCGTGGTGAGGCTCGCGCGGCCGGGCGTCGTGCACGGCGTCGATCTCGACACGAGCCACTTCACCGGCAATTTCCCGCCCGCTGCGTCGATCGACGCGTGCGTGTCGGATGCGGCCACGCCGCCCGACCACGCCGACTGGCAGGCGCTCGTGTCCGCGACGACGCTGTCGGGCAACCAGCATCACTACGTCGAGGTGAGCAATCCGCAGGCTTATACGCACCTGCGCGTCAACCTGTATCCGGACGGCGGGCTCGCGCGGCTGCGCGTGTACGGCCAGCCGCAGCGCGACTGGCGCCGCGCGCCGGGCGGCGAGCGCGTCGATCTCGCCGCGATCGAGAACGGCGCGTACCTCGTCGCCGCGAACAACGAGCACTTCGGGCCGGCGTCGCGGATGCTGATGCCCGGGCGCGGCGTGAACATGGGCGACGGCTGGGAGACCCGCCGCCGCCGCGAGCCCGGCAACGACTGGGCGATCGTCGCGCTCGCGCGGCCGGGCGTGATTCGCAGGGTCGAAGTCGATACCGCGCACTTCAAGGGCAATTTCCCGGACCGCTGCTCGCTGCAGGCGGCGCGCGTCGCGGGCGGCACCGACGCGTCGCTCGTCACGCAAGCGATGTTCTGGCCGACGCTGCTTCCCGAGCAGCCGCTCAAGATGGACAGCGTGCACACGTTCGAGGCGGAGCTCGCCGCGCTCGGCCCCGTCACGCACGTGCGCTTCAACATCCATCCGGATGGCGGCGTGTCGCGGCTGCGCCTCTGGGGCGAGCTCGCGTAACGGAGGATGCGCATGGAAACGCTGCGTACTCTGCGCCTCGAGCGCCTGACGCGGGAAGCGTTCGCGCCGTTCGGCGACGTGATCGAGCTGGCCGGCGCGCGCCGCATCCTGATCAACGGTGGGACGACCGAGCGTTTCCACGATCTCGCGTCGATCGACGTCGCCGAAGCGGGCGGGCGGCCGCTCGTCAGCCTGTTTCGCGCGCAGCCGCGCGCGTGGCCGATCGAGATCGACATGATGGAGCGCCATCCGCTCGGCAGCCAGGCGTTCGTGCCGCTCGCGGCGGTCGCGCGCTACGCGATCGTCGTCGCGCCGGCCGGCGAATTCGATCCGACCCGGATGCGTGCGTTTCTTGCGCAAGGCTGGCAAGGCGTCAATTACGCGAAGGGCGTGTGGCACCATCCGCTCCTCGCGCTCGACGCGCTCAGCGACTTCGTCGTGGTCGACCGTGGCGGCGCGCAGCCGAACTGCGACGAGATCGCGCTCGATGCGCGCTGGCGGCTCGTCGCGGGCGACGCGCACGCGAACGCCGCCTGACGCGCACGCCGCGCGCGACGCAAAAGGCCCGGTCAGGCTTGCGCCGGCCGGGCCTTTCGCATGCGCGGCGGGCGTGCCGCGCCGCAAGCGTTCAGGTTGCGCTTAGTGCTTGCGATACGGGCAGTTTTCCGTCGTGCACGAGCCGTACATCGCGAGCGAATGCTCCTGCAGCTTGAAGCCGCGTTCCTTTGCGATCGATTGTTGACGGGTTTCGATCTCGGCGTCGAAGAACTCTTCGACGCGGCCGCAGTCGAGGCACACGAGGTGGTCGTGGTGCGAGCCTTCGTTCAGCTCGAACACGGCCTTGCCGGATTCGAAGTTGCTGCGCGACAGCAGCCCCGCCTGCTCGAACTGGGTGAGCACGCGGTAGACGGTCGCGAGGCCGATGTCGAGTTCCTCGTGCAGCAGGTTGCGATAGACGTCTTCAGCCGTCAGGTGGCGCACCGGGCTCTGCTGGAAAATTTCGAGAATCTTGAGGCGCGGTAGGGTGGCCTTGAGCCCGATGTTTTTGAGATCGGTGGGATTGGTCATGGCTAGGCGTCCCTAGAGTACAATGCAGGGCTTCAATAGTACCGGCTTTTCGCCTTTTCAGTCATCTGTGACATTCTCGCGCGGCCTCGGACAAGGGCCAGCACGGTGAGGGAAATGATTCCAAGATCTCTTTTGCAACTTCAGAGGAGCCGCATGCGGAGCACCGTCATCGCAGCTGTCGCCGTGGTCGGACTGGCCGCCTGTTCGTCGTACGACAGCGTGACTCAGCGGATCGCTCAGAGCATCACGCCATATCGGATCACCGTCGTCCAGGGCAATTTCGTGTCGCAGGAAAAGGCCTCGCAGCTACAGGCCGGCATGTCGCGGGACCAGGTGCGCACGCTCCTCGGCACGCCGCTTCTGACCGACATGTTCCATGCGGATCGCTGGGATTACATCTTCTACTTCAAGCGCGGCTCGACGTCGGTCGTCCAGCAGCGCGATCTCGTGCTGAACTTCTCGGGCGACCGCCTCGCGAGCTGGTCGGGCGCCGACAACCTGCCGTCCGAGCTCGATCTGCTCGCCGACATCGACGGCGATCGCCGCGGCAAGAAGGCGAAGCAGGCGGCAGCCGCCGTGGCCGCGAGCGCCGCCGCGTCGGAAGTCGCCGCGGCGGCTCCCGAAGCCGAGCAGGCGGCGGACCGGAACGACGCGAACGCGCAGGCGGCGCGCGCGGCGAACCGCGCGACCGCGCAGGTGTCGGGCCAGGGCGGCGCGGCGGGCCGTTTCTCGCCGTCCGCGCAGGCTGCGCCGAACGCGCCGACCCCGGGCGGCCTGCCGCCCGGCGCGGCTCCCGCGATCCAGCCGCAGTTCCAGTTCCATCGTCCGCCTCCGCCGCCGACGCCCGGCGGCGCGAGCCAGCCGGTCGGCCCGCAGGGCGCCGACAGCCTGCCGAACCAGCCGCTCACGGCGCCGGCGCCCGCATCCGGCGTGCCGGGAACGGGCGGTTGATCCGGCGTCCGAATCAAACCGGGGCGGCACGCGCCGCCCGTCTTTCATTCGTAGCAGGTAGCGCATGTCGTCCATGAAGATTGCGATTGCTGGTGCATCGGGCCGGATGGGCCGGATGCTGATCGAAGCGGTGCTCGCCGCACCCGACGCGACGCTCGTCGGCGCGCTCGACCGCGCGGGCTCGCCGCAGCTCGGCCAGGACGCGGGCGCGTTCCTCGGCACGCAAACCGGCGTCGCGCTCACCGACGATATCGAGCGCGTGTGCGCCGAGGCCGACTACCTGATCGACTTCACCCGCCCCGAAGGCACGCTCGTCCACCTGGACGCGGCGCTGCGCCACGACGTGAAGCTCGTGATCGGCACGACGGGCTTCAGCGAGCCGCAGAAGGAGAATCTGCGCGCGGCGGGCGAGAAGATCGCGCTCGTGTTCTCGGCGAACATGAGCGTCGGCGTGAACGTCACGACGAAGCTGCTCGAATTCGCGGCGAAGCAGTTCGCGCAGGGCTACGACATCGAGATCATCGAGGCGCACCATCGGCACAAGGTCGACGCGCCATCCGGCACCGCGCTGATGATGGGCGAGACGATCGCGTCCGCGCTCGGCCGCTCGCTCGACGATTGCGCGGTCTACGGCCGCCACGGCGTGACGGGCGAGCGCGATCCGTCGACGATCGGCTTCTCGGCGATCCGCGGCGGCGACATCGTCGGCGACCACACGGTGCTCTTCGCCGGCATCGGCGAGCGCATCGAGATCACGCACAAGTCGGCGAGCCGCGTGTCGTATGCGCAGGGCTCGCTGCGCGCTGCGCGCTTCCTCGCAGGCCACGCGACCGGCTTCTTCGACATGCAGGACGTGCTCGGCCTGCGCTGAGCGTCACCCCGCGGGCACCGATGGCGACCCCGACCGGCATCCTCCATTACCTCGAGAGCGGCGACGCGGTCACGCACGTGGTCGCGTACGTGCTCCTCGCGATGTCGGTCGCGAGCTGGTGCTTCCTGCTCGTGAAGGCGTGGGTGCTCGTGCGCGCGAAGCGCCAGGGGCCTGCCGCGCTCGCCGCGTTCTGGCGGGCGGCGACGCTCGACGACGGGATCGCCGCGCTGCGCGCGACCGACAAGGAGCGCGTGTTCGCGCCGCTCGCGGAAGCCGCGCGCGACGCCGACGCCGCGTCGCGCACCGAGCCGCAGGCGCTCGCCGCCCGCGTCGAGCGCGGCGAGCGGGTGCTGCGCGCGCTGCGCCACGCGCTGCGCACGTCGCAGCGGCGGCTCGAGTTCGGCCAGGTGCTGCTCGCGTCGATCGGCAGCACCGCGCCGTTCGTCGGCCTGCTCGGCACGGTCTGGGGGATCTATCACGCGCTCGGCAGCATCGCGGCGAGCGGGCAGGCGCAGATCGAGAACGTCGCGGGCCCGGTCGGCGAGGCGCTCATCATGACCGCGTTCGGCCTCGTCGTCGCGATTCCGGCGGTGCTCGCGTACAACATTCTCGGGCGGCTCGTGCGCCAGCTCGTCGAGGAGCTTGACGGCTTCGCGCGCGATCTGCACGTATTCGTCTGCGGCGAGCCGGCCGCCACCCCGGCCGCCGACTCGGCCGCCACCGCTTAGGCGGCGTTTCGATCCCGATCCAGCGAGGAGGGCGGCATGGCGTTCGGCGGACTCGATCACCAGCACACATCGCAGCCGATGGCGGACATCAACATGACGCCGCTCATCGACGTAATGCTCGTCCTGCTCGTCATCTTCATCATCACGGCGCCGCTCCTCACGCACGCGATCCGGCTCGATTTGCCGAAGGTCGCGGCGGCGCCCGCGCGCGAGACGCCCGAGACGATCACGGTGTCGATCGACGCGGCGGGCAAGCTGTACTGGAACGACGCGCCCGTCGCGTTCGACGCGCTCGCCGCACGGCTGCGCGACGCGGCGGCGGGCGGCAAGGACCCGGAGCTGCATCTACGCGCCGCACGCGACACCCGCTACGACACGATCGCGCAAGTGATGGGCGCGGCGCAGCGGGCGGGCATCGCACGGATCGGTTTCGTCACCGACGCGTCCGCGCGGCCGTCGCCGAGGCCGTCGCCGCAGCCGCAATCGCCGCTCGCGCCGTCCGCGCCGCGCTGATCACCGCCCCCCGCCGCGCGGACGGCCTTGCCGGCCGGCGCGGACGGTATAATCGACGTTTTCCCCGCGCCGCCCCCGGCCGCCGGGGAAGCGCGACTTTCGATCCACTCGAGCGCGCGTGCGCTCGGCTCATCGCGTCGCGCGCCGCTCAACGCCCAGCCCGAACCATAACCATGCACGAAAGATACGTACCCGCCGACGTCGAAGCCGCCGCCCAGAGCGACTGGCGCGCAGCCGATGTCTACCGTTCGAAAGAGGACACGGAGCGCAAGAAGTTCTACTGCGTGTCGATGCTGCCTTATCCGTCCGGCAAGCTGCACATGGGTCACGTGCGCAACTACACGATCAACGACGTGATGTACCGCTATCTGCGGATGAACGGCTACAACACGCTGATGCCGATGGGCTGGGACGCGTTCGGGATGCCGGCCGAGAACGCCGCGATGGCGAATGGCGTGCCGCCCGCGCAGTGGACGTACGACAACATCGCGTACATGAAGAAGCAGATGCAGTCGATGGGTCTCGCGATCGACTGGTCGCGCGAGGTCACGACCTGCAAGCCCGACTACTACAAATGGAACCAGTGGCTGTTCCTGAAGATGCTCGAGAAGGGCATTGCGTACAAGAAGACGGGCACCGTGAACTGGGACCCGGTCGACCAGACCGTGCTCGCGAACGAGCAGGTGATCGACGGGCGCGGCTGGCGCTCGGGCGCGCTCGTCGAAAAGCGCGAGATCCCGATGTACTACATGCGGATCACGCAGTACGCGGACGAGCTGCTGAACGATCTCGACGGCCTCGGCTGGCCCGAGCGCGTGAAGATCATGCAGCAGAACTGGATCGGCAAGAGCTTCGGCGTGAACTTCGGCTTCCCGTACGAGCTCGACGGCGAGAAGAAGCTGCTGCGCGTGTTCACGACGCGCGCCGACACGATCATGGGCGTCACGTTCTGCGCGATCGCGGCGGAGCATCCGCTCGCGTCGCATCTCGCGCGGGATTTGCCGGAGCTGCAGGCGTTCATCGACGAATGCAAGCGCGGCGGCGTCGCCGAGGCCGACATCGCGACGATGGAGAAGAAGGGCGTCGCGACGGGCTTCACGGTGTCGCATCCGCTGACGGGCGAGCCCGTCGAGGTGTGGGTCGGCAACTACGTGTTGATGAGCTACGGCGAAGGCGCGGTGATGGGCGTGCCCGCGCACGACGAGCGCGACTTCGCGTTCGCGAAGAAGTACGGTCTGCCGATCAAGCAGGTGATCGAGGCCACCGGCGAGGCGTACTCGACCGACGCCTGGCAGGAATGGTACGGCGACAAGACCCGCGCCGTCTGCGTGAACAGCGGCAAGTACGACGGCCTCGCATACGAAGCGGCCGTCGACGCGATCGCGGCCGACCTGAAGGCGGGCGGCTTCGGCGACCAGCAGGTCACGTATCGCCTGCGCGACTGGGGCATTTCGCGCCAGCGCTATTGGGGCACGCCGATTCCGATCATCCACTGCCCGTCGTGCGGCGACGTGCCGGTGCCGGAGCAGGATCTGCCCGTCGTGCTGCCGGAAGACCTCGTGCCGGACGGCACGGGCAACCCGCTCGCGAAGTCCGAAGCATTCGTGAACTGCACGTGCCCGACATGCGGCGCGGCCGCGAAGCGCGAAACCGACACGATGGACACGTTCGTCGACTCGTCGTGGTACTTCTCGCGCTACGCGGCGCCGGATGCCGAGACGATGGTCGATGCGCGCACCGACTACTGGATGCCGATGGATCAATACATCGGCGGCATCGAGCACGCGATCCTGCACCTCTTGTACTCGCGCTTCTGGGCGAAGGTGATGCGCGACCTCGGCCTCGTGAAATTCGGCGAGCCGGCGAAGAACCTGCTCACGCAAGGGATGGTGCTCAACGAGACGTTCTATCGCGAGGACGCGTCGGGCAAGAAGACCTGGTACAACCCGGCCGACGTCACCGTGTCGTTCGACGACAAGGGCCGGCCTATCGGCGCGGTGCTGAAGTCCGACGACCAGCCGGTGGTGCTCGGCGGCATCGAGAAGATGTCGAAGTCGAAGAACAACGGCGTCGATCCGCAGATGCTGATCGATCATTACGGCGCCGACACCGCACGTCTTTTCACGATGTTCGCGGCGCCGCCCGAGCAGCAGCTCGAATGGTCGGGCGCGGGCGTCGAGGGCGCGAGCCGCTTCCTGCGCCGCGCGTGGGGCTTCGGGCATGCGAACGGCGACGCGCTTGCCGCGCGCGCGACGTTCGACGCTGCGCAGCTCGGCGAAGCCGACAAGACGCTGCGCCGCGAGATCCACGGCGTGCTGAAGCAAGCCGACTTCGACTACCAGCGTCTGCAGTACAACACGGTCGTGTCGGCCGCGATGAAGATGCTGAACGCGCTCGAAGCCGCGAAGAGCGCGACGCCCGCCGTGCTGCGCGAGACCTACGGCGTGCTGCTGCGCGTGCTGTATCCGGTCGTGCCGCACATCACGTTCGAGCTGTGGAAGGCGCTCGGCTACGCGGACGAATTCGGTCCGATCCTCGACGCACCGTGGCCGAAGGTCGACGAAGCCGCGCTCGAGCAGGCCGAGATCGAGCTCGTGCTGCAGGTGAACGGCAAGGTGCGCGGCGCACTGAAGGTCGCGAAGGACGCGAGCCGCGACGCGATCGAGGCGGCGGCGGTCGCCGACGAGATGTTCGCGAAGTTCGCCGAAGGCAAGCCGGCGAAGAAGATCATTGTCGTGCCCGGTCGTCTCGTGAACGTCGTCGTCTGACGGCGCACGGCGGCGCAGGCACGCATCAGCAAGGAGCGAAGGTGATCCGCAGATCGTTTTTGATGCTCGTGGGCAGCGCGGTGCTGTTGTCCGCGTGCGGTTTCAAGCTGCGCGGGCAGCAGGACTACGCGTTCAAGCGCCTGTTCATCGCCGGTGCGCCGCCCGCCGCGGCGGCGCGGCTCACGCGCCTCGTCGAGGCCGGCAGCGACACGAAGCTCGTCAAGACGGCCGACGAGGCGGACGCGGTGCTGAACGTGTCCGAGTCGCGCGGGCAGGGCACGCTGACGCTCGACCGGTTCGGCACGGTCCAGGAGTACCAGCTCAACTACTCGCTGAACTACACGCTGTTCGGCAAGGACGGCACCGCGCTGATCCCGCCGAGCACGATCGCGCTCAACCGCGCGATGACGTACAGCGCGCAGTACACGAACGCGAAGGCGCAGGAGTCCGAGATCCTGTTCGCAGACATGCAGAACGACGCGATCGATCAGCTGATGCGCCGTCTCGCGATCGTGCGCTCGCTGCATCCGGAGCCGGGCCAGGGCGTGCCGGCCGTCGCGCCGCGCGCGCCGCTGCCGCCGCCGCCGCTGTGATCGCCGCGTTTTCCATGTCTTGTTCAACGACGCACGCAGGAACCGATGCAACTGCGACTTGACGCGCTGGAGCCGCATCTCGCGAAAGGGCTCGCCGGGCTGTACGTCGTCTACGGCGACGAGCCGCTGCTCGCGCAGGAGGCGTGCGACCGGATCCGCGCGGCCGCGCGCGCGGCGGGCTTCACCGAGCGCTCGGTGCATACCGTCGAGCGCGGCTTCGACTGGAGCACGCTGATCGGCGCGAGCCAGGCGATGTCGCTGTTCGGCGACCGGCAACTGGTCGAGCTGCGGATTCCGTCCGGCAAGCCCGGCAAGGACGGCGCCGACGCGCTGAAGACGCTCGCCGGCGCGGACAATCCGGACGTGCTGATGCTCGTCACGCTGCCGCGGCTCGATTCGGCGACGCAGAAATCCGCGTGGTTCACCGCGCTCCTGAACGCGGGCGTTGCACTCAAGGTCGATCCGGTCGACCGCGCGCAATTGCCGAACTGGATCGGCCAGCGGCTCGCACTGCAGGGCCAGCGGGTCGCGCCGGGCGAGGACGGACGGCGCGCGCTCGCGTTCGTCGCCGAGCGCGTCGAGGGCAATCTGCTTGCCGCGCACCAGGAGATTCAGAAGCTCGGCCTGCTGTATCCGGCCGGCACGCTGAGGTTCGAGCAGATCCAGGATGCGGTGCTGAACGTCGCGCGCTACGACGTGTTCAAGCTCAACGAAGCGATGCTCGCGGGCGACGCCGCGCGGCTCGCGCGGATGATCGACGGCCTGAAAGGCGAGGGCGAGGCGCTCGTGCTCGTGCTGTGGGCGGTCGTCGACGAACTGCGCACGCTGCTCAAGATCAAGCGCGGCGTCGCGGCCGGCAAGCCGCTTGCCGTGCTCGTGCGCGAGAACCGCGTGTGGGGGCCGCGCGAGCGGCTCGTCGGGCCCGCGCTCTCGCGCGTGTCCGAAGCGGAGCTCGAGCACGCGCTCGCATTCGCCGCGCGGCTCGACCGGCAGGTCAAGGGGCTCGCCGCGGTGTCGCGCGGCCCGGCGCGCGGCGAGCCGCCGCCTGACCCGTGGGACGGCCTGTTCCAGCTCGCGATGACGGTCGCGCGCGCGGCCGGACCTGGCGGCGACATGCCGCGCCGGCCAGCCTGAGCGCGCTTTCGCGCCGGCGCTTACAATCCGGCATGGAGCGGCTGCGTGCTGCCGCGCGGCTGCCGGCGCGGCGCCCGGCCTGCAGCCGGTTTTCCGACAATCGTTTTTCCGCCGCTCGACGCGGCTTGCATTGCGAGTCTCACGATGGATATCGATCAGTACATGACGGACGTCGGCCGCCGCGCGCGGCGTGCCTCGCGCGCAATCGCGCGCGCGTCCACCGCTGCGAAGAACGCCGCGCTCGAAGCGGTCGCGCGGGCGATCGAGCGCGACGCCGACGCACTGAAAGCGGCCAACGCGCGCGACGTCGCACGTGCGAAGGAGAAGGGCCTCGACGCGGCGTTCGTCGATCGCCTGACGCTGTCCGACAAGGCGCTGAAGACGATGATCGAAGGATTGCGCCAGGTCGCGACGCTGCCGGATCCGATCGGCGAGATCAGCAACCTCAAGTACCGCCCGAGCGGCATCCAGGTCGGCCAGATGCGCGTGCCGCTCGGCGTGATCGGGATCATTTACGAATCGCGGCCGAACGTGACGATCGACGCGGCCGCGCTGTGTCTCAAGTCCGGCAATGCGACGATCCTGCGCGGCGGCTCGGAGGCGCTCGAGTCGAACACCGCGCTCGCGAAGCTGATCGGCGAGGGGCTCGAGGCCGCGGGGCTGCCGCAGGACGCGGTGCAGGTCGTCGAGACCGCCGATCGCGCGGCGGTCGGCAAGCTGATCACGATGATCGAGTACGTCGACGTGATCGTGCCGCGCGGCGGCAAGAGCCTGATCGAGCGCCTGATCAACGAGGCGCGCGTGCCGATGATCAAGCATCTCGACGGCATCTGCCATGTGTACGTCGACGATCGCGCGAACCTGACGAAGGCGCTCACCGTCTGCGACAACGCGAAGACGCACCGCTACGGCACGTGCAACACGATGGAGACGCTGCTCGTCGCGCGCGGGATCGCGCCTGCCGTGCTGTCGCCGCTCGGCCGGCTGTATCGCGAAAAGGACGTCGAGCTGCGCGTCGATCCGGACGCGCGCGCGGTGCTCGAGGCGGCGGGCGTCGGCCCGCTCGTCGACGCGACCGAGGAGGATTGGCGCACCGAATATCTCGCGCCCGTGCTCGCGATCAAGATCGTCGACGGCATCGATGCGGCAATCGAGCACATCAACCATTACGGCTCCCATCACACCGACGCGATCGTCACCGAAGATCACGACCGCGCGATGCGCTTCCTGCGCGAGGTCGATTCGGCGAGCGTGATGGTGAACGCGTCGACGCGCTTCGCCGACGGCTTCGAGTTCGGCCTCGGCGCGGAGATCGGCATCTCGAACGACAAGCTGCACGCGCGCGGCCCGGTCGGGCTCGAAGGACTCACGTCGCTGAAGTACGTGGTGCTCGGGCACGGCGAAGGGCGTCAGTGACGGAGGCGACCGATCGATGGCTATGCTCTGGGTCAAGACCTTCCACATCGTGCTGATCGCGTCGTGGTTCGCGGGGCTCTTCTATCTGCCGCGCATCTACGTGAACCTCGCGATGGAAACCGATCCCGCCGCGGTCCGGCGTCTGCTCGCGATGGCGCGCAAGCTGTTCCGCTTCATGACGATCATCGCGGTGCCGGCGCTCGCGTGCGGCCTGTGGCTGTGGCTCGTGATCGGCATCGGGCAGGGGCAGGGATGGATACACGCGAAGCTCGCGGTCGTGCTGCTGCTCATCGTGTATCACGCGTACTGCGGGCATCTGCTGAAGGTGTTCGAGCGCGGCGAGAACCGCCGCTCGGACAAGTGGTATCGCGTGTTCAACGAGCTGCCGGTGCTCGGGATGCTCGCGGCCGTCGCGCTCGCGGTGATCAAGCCGTTCTGATCGCAGGCGGCGGGCGGCGCGGCCGCTGTCGCTGACCTGTCACGGTTTCGGCGGATTCGCCGTCTAGACAGCCCCGGTCCCAGCGGCCGGGGCTTTTTCGTTGGGAATCGCGTCGGGCGAAGTGGCGACGGCGCACGTCGCATGGCTGTCGGGCTGTTGGCTCACGGCTCACGGCTCACGGCTCACGGCTCACGGCTCACGGCTCACGGCTCACGGCTCACGGCCGCGCGTCGGAATCGTTCGCGTGTGCGCGCCGCCTAATCTTTCACGCCCTCGACATCTCGCGCGGTCTTTACCGCGTCCTTCACCGCTTCCTTGGACGCGTCCTTCGCCGCTTTTGCCTCGACGCCGATCCGCCGCCGCGTGATCGCCTCCTTCGCGCGGCCGAGCCGGTCGACGAGTTCGGGCCCGCGCCGCAGCGCGACGCCGACCGCGAGGATGTCGCCGATCGCCAGATGCGACATCCGCGATGTCATCGGCGAGAACACGTCGGTTTCCTCGGCGACGTTCGACGCGAGGCTCACCGTCGAGAGCTGCGCGAGCGGCGAGTGGCTGTGCGTGATCGAGATGACCTTCGCGCCGCACGCGAGCGCCGCGCGCGCGGCGTCGACGATGTCGCGCGTGCGCCCGGTGTTCGAGATCGCGACGACGACGTCGTTCGCGCCGAGGAGCGCCGCCGACATCGAGAACGTATGCGGATCCGAATACGCGACGCTCGGCACGCCGAGCCGGAAGAACTTGTGCTGGATGTCCTGTGCGGCGATGCCGGAGCCGCCCGCGCCGTAGAACTCGATCCGCGACGCGCGCGACAGCAGCTCGATCGCATCGGCGACGCTCGTCGCCGACAGGCTGTTGCGCACCTCGATCAGCGCGCCGATCGTGCGATCGAACACCTTGCCGATGATGCCGGGCGCGCGCTCGTCGGGCTCGACGTCGCGATAGACCGACGCGACGCCCGGCGCGACGCTTTGCGCGAGCCGGATCTTGAACTCGCGAAAGCCGCTGCAGCCGAGCGCCTGGCAAAAGCGCGCGATCGTCGGCTGGCTCGCGCCCGCGAGGGCGGCGAGCTCGGTCATCGACAGGTCGAGCACCTCGCGCGGCGCGGCGAGCACGAAGTCGGCAAGCTTGCGCTCGGACGGGCGGAGCTGGGCGCGGATCGCCTCGATACGGGGAAGCATGGTGCGAAAGGGCGCGTGGAATGACGGAATGGACGCCAGTATCGCGATTATTTTGTAGAAAATCTACAAAAATTTTCTAGCGATTCAAGCGGCAAAGATTGCTGCGGATCAGGGTTAACGCTAACTATATATTCCGTATTCATAGGTCATAGCGTTTCGTTATCGATTGTCTTGCTGCGCTGCGAGATTGCGAGCATGTAGTTTTTCTACTAAACTCGCGCCGTTCGTCCGCCGAGTCGGACGTCCCCACGATTCCAGCTTGCCGGCCTCGCCCGGCTCATGTGAGGAGCGCCCAGCATGGCCACGCTGCACCCCACTCTTGCGTCCGTCACCGAGCGCGTGATCGCGCGCAGCCGACCGACCCGCCAAGCCTATCTCGCTCGCATCGACGCCGCGCAAGGCCGGTTTCCGGCGCGCGGCGCGCTGTCGTGCGCGAACCTCGCGCACGGCTTCGCGGGCCTCGAAGGCAGCGACAAGTTCGCGATCAAGGCGATCCGCGAGCCGAACATCGGCATCGTGTCGGCGTACAACGAGATGCTGTCCGCGCACGCGCCGTACCAGACCTTCCCCGACATCATCAAGGCGGCCGCGCGCGAGCGCGGCGGCGTCGCGCAATTCGCGGGCGGCGTGCCGGCGATGTGCGACGGCGTCACGCAGGGCAATCCGGGGATGGAGCTGTCGCTCTTCTCGCGCGAAGTGATCGCGATGAGCACGGCGGTCGCGCTCACGCACAACATGTTCGATGCGGCCCTTTGTCTCGGCATCTGCGACAAGATCGTGCCGGGCCTCTTGATCGGCGCGCTGCAGTTCGGCCATCTGCCGACGATCTTCGTGCCGGCGGGCCCGATGACGAGCGGCCTGTCGAACGACGACAAGGCGAAGATCCGCCAGCAGTTCGCGACCGGCCAGGTCGGCCGCGACGCGCTGCTCGAAGCGGAATCGGCCGCGTATCACGGCCACGGCACCTGCACGTTCTACGGCACCGCGAACAGCAACCAGATGCTGATGGAAGTGATGGGGCTGCATCTGCCGAGCGCGGCGTTCGTCCATCCGCACACGCCGCTGCGCGACGCGCTGACGGCCGAGGCCGCGCGCCGCGTGCTCGAGCTCACGGTCGAGCGCGGCAACTACACGCCGATCGGCCACGTGATCGACGAGAAGGCGATCGTCAACGGGATCGTCGCGCTGCTCGCGACGGGCGGCTCGACGAACCACACGCTGCACCTCGTGGCGATCGCGCGCGCGGCGGGCATCCTGATCGACTGGGACGACTTCGACGCGCTGTCGGCCGCGGTGCCGCTTCTCGCGAAGATCTATCCGAACGGCAAGGCAGACGTGAATCACTTCCACGCGGCGGGCGGCATCGCGTTCCTCGTGCGCAACCTGCTCGAAGGCGGCTTGCTGCACGACGACGTGACGACCGTCGCGGGCAAGGGCCTTGCGCACTACACGAACGAGCCGCGCCTGATCGACGGCAAGCTGACGTGGGTGCCGGGCGTCGACGCGAGCGCCGACGACAAGGTGCTGCGGCCGATCACCGCGCCGTTCCAGCCGGACGGCGGGCTGCGCCTGATGCAGGGGCGTCTCGGCCGCGGCGTGATCAAGATTTCGGCGGTCGCGCCCGAGCACCGCCAGGTGAAGGCTCCGGCGATCGTGTTCGATTCGCAGGAAGCGGTGCAGGCCGCGTTCGACGCGGGCGAATTGACGCGCGATTTCGTCGCGGTGGTGCGCTTCCAGGGCGCGCGTGCGAACGGGATGCCGGAGCTGCATCGGCTTACGCCGCTGCTCGGCGTGCTGCAGGACGAGGGCTACCGCGTCGCGCTCGTGACGGACGGCCGGATGTCCGGCGCGTCGGGCAAGGTGCCGGCCGTGATCCACGTGTCGCCCGAGGCGCTCTTGAGCGGCCCGCTCGGCAAGGTGCAAACGGGCGATACGATCGTGATCGACGCGCAAGCCGGCGTGCTCGACGTCGAGATCGACGACGCGCAGTGGGCGGCGCGCGCGGTCGCGCAGCCCGCGCATCAGGCGGAAAACGAAGTCGGCTTCGGCCGCGAGTTGTTCGGCGTGTTCCGCGCGGCGGCCGCGCCGGCGGAACAGGGCGCGTCGGTGTTCGGCGCGTTGGTGGGCGAAGCGGCTCACGTCACCGTATAAGCGAAAAGGAGTCGCATTGATGAAGACGATTAGCGAGATCGTGAAGCTGGGCCCGGTGATTCCGGTGCTCGCGTTCGATTCGGCCGAACAGGGCGAACAAGTGTCGCGCGCGCTCCACGCGGGCGGCGTGAAGGTGCTCGAGATCACGCTGCGCACGGCAGCCGGCCTCGAAGCGATCCGGCGCGCGAGCGAGCTTGCCGACGACATCGTCGTCGGCGTCGGCACGATCACGAAGCCCGAGCAGTGCGCGTTCGCGAAGCAGGCGGGCGCGAAGTTCGGCGTGTCGCCAGGCCTTACGAGGGAGATGCACCAGGCGGCCGTCGACGCCGGGCTGCCGCTGTTGCCCGGCGTGATGACGCCGACCGACATCATCGTCGCGCTCGAGCTCGGCTACGAGATCGTCAAGTTCTTCCCCGCGCAGCAGGCGGGTGGCGTGCCGATGCTGCAGGCGTTTCACGGCCCGTTCCCGACGCTCAAGTTCTGCCCGACGGGCGGCATCACCGCCGAGACCGCGCCCAACTTCCTGAAGCTGCCGAATGTCGTGTGCGTCGGCGGCTCGTGGCTGACGCCGAAGGCGGCGCTCGCCGCGCAGGACTGGGCGGAGGTCACGCGCCTCGCGCAGGCCGCAAGCAGCCTCGCACGCTGAACGCAATCGAGTGGGCGCGCGCCGAAACCCTCGAATGAAACAATCGATCTGGTTGTTTTTCGAGGGTTTTTGCTTATGGAACCGGTTCTATCGCAGCCCGTTAAACAAAAGTAAAATTCAGCGTCCTGACGGGCGGGCGACCGCCTCGTTTCGGAGACCTGCATAGCCGGACGGCGGCTCGCCGCGTCCGGCCCGATAATCCCAAGGAGGAGTGCTACATGGGGGCTGTCCAAGGCAGCATGCTGCTGATTTACACCGTGATCGCGATCGCGGTGCTGATCCTGATGATCGCGCGCTACAAGGTCTATCCGTTCCTCGTGCTCATCATCGTGTCGCTCGGTCTCGGCCTCGTGGTCGGCATGCCGATGGACAAGATCGTGAAATCGTTCGAAGCGGGGACGGGCGGCACGCTCGGCCATATCGCGATCGTCGTCGGTCTCGGCACGATGCTCGGCAAGATGATGGCCGAGTCGGGCGGCGCCGAGCGGATCGCGACCACGCTGATCGACTGGTTCGGCGAGAAGAACATTCATTGGGCGATGATGTTCGTCGCGATCATCGTCGGCCTGCCGGTCTTCTTCGAAGTCGGCTTCGTGCTGCTGATCCCGATCGCGTTCAACGTCGCGAAGCGCACCGGCAAGTCGCTCCTCGTCGTCGGCCTGCCGATGGTCGCGGGCCTGTCCGTCGTGCACGGCCTGATTCCGCCGCACCCGGCGGCGCTCCTCGCCGTCCAGCAATACGGCGCCGACATCGGCAAGACGATCGCGTACGGCCTCATCGTCGGCGTGCCGACCGCGATCGTCGCCGGTCCGCTCTTCGCGCTCACGATCTCGAAATTCGTGAAGCTGCCGGAAAACAACCCGCTCGCCGCGCAATTCGTCGAGACGCGCGCGCCGGGCGAGCAGCGCGAGCTGCCGGGCTTCGGCATCACGCTGTTCACGATCCTGCTGCCCGTCGCGCTGATGCTCGTCGGCAGCTGGGCCGATCTCGTCTTCGCGCCGAAGTCGCTGCCGAACAATCTGCTGCGCTTCGCCGGCAACTCGGACGTCGCGCTCCTGATCGCCGTGCTCGTGAGCTTCTTCACGTTCGGCAAGCTGCAGGGATTCAAGCGCGACCAGATCCAGAAGTTCTGCGGCGAATGCCTCGCGCCGATCGCGGGCATCACGCTGATCGTCGGCGCAGGCGGCGGCTTTGGCGGTATCCTGCGCGACAGCGGCATCTCGCAGCAGATCGTCGCGACCGCGACGCACGCGAACCTGTCGCCGCTCCTGCTCGGCTGGTTCGTCGCGGCGCTGATCCGTCTCGCGACGGGCTCGGCCACCGTCGCGATGACGACCGCCTGCGGCATCGTCGCGCCGATCGCGGCGGCGTCGGGCGTCACGGTCAAGCCGGAGCTGCTGGTGCTCGCGACGGGATCGGGGTCGCTGATCTTCTCGCACGTGAACGATGGCGGCTTCTGGCTCATCAAGGAATATTTCGGGATGACCGTGGGCCAGACGTTCAAGACCTGGACGCTGCTCGAAACGATCATCTCGCTGCTCGGCCTGACGTTTACGCTGGTGCTGAGCGCGGTTCTGTAACAAGGGGTAGGCAATGATTCTGATCGCAATGGGCGTGTCGGGCGCGGGCAAGTCGCGGATCGGCGAGATGATCGCGGAACGCCTGTCGTGCAGCTATACCGACGGCGACGCGTTTCACAGCGCCGCCAACAAGGAAAAGATGCACCACGGGATTCCGCTCACCGACGAGGACCGCTGGCCGTGGCTCCAGTCGATCCGCGACGCCATCGAGGCGAAGCAGCGCGCGGGCGAGACGGCTGTGTTCACGTGCTCGTCGCTCAAGCGCGCGTATCGCGACATCCTGCGCGGCAACGATCGCGACGTGCGTTTCGTCTACCTGAAGGGTTCGTTCGACATGCTGCGCGAGCGGCTGAAGTCGCGCACCGGACATTTCTTCGATCCGTCGCTGCTGCAAAGCCAGCTCGACACGCTCGAGGAGCCGGGCCCGGACGAAGCGATCGAGGTCGGCATCGAGCTTACGCCCGACGAGATCGTCGAGCGCGTGACGAGCCAGCTCGGCGGCGAGCGGCAACAACAGCAACAACAGCAACAGCAACAACGGCAACAACAGCAGCAGTGACGGCGTGCGGCCGCATCGTGGCCGGTCGCTGCAGCCCGCGCCAAAAAGAAAGGCGCCCCGCGGGGCTAATGCCGTTCAGTTAAGCGCGGTTCGCAGCGGCCTAGCCTTGCAGAACCAAGGAAAAAGGCCGCTCCGGTATTAATCCGGAGCAGCCTTTTTGATCTTAACTGAACGGCATTAGCCCCGCGGGGCGCCTTTTTCATCGCGTCGTCGACGCGCGTGACGCGTTATGCGATGCGCTTCGCGAGCTCGACCGCCTTGCCGACGTACGACGCGGGCGTCATCGCGAGCAGGCGCTCCTTCGCGTCCTGCGGAATCGCGAGCGTGCCGATGAACTGCTGCAGCGCGTCGCGCGTAATGCCCTTGCCGCGCGTCAGTTCCTTCAGCTGCTCGTACGGGTTCTCGATGCCGAAGCGGCGCATCACCGTCTGCACCGGTTCGGCGAGCACTTCCCAGCAGTTGTCGAGGTCTTCGTTCAGGCGCTGCGGGTTCACCTCGAGCTTGTCGAGGCCGCGAATCAGCGAATCATATGCGAGCAGCGAATAGCCGAGCGCGACGCCCATGTTGCGCAGCACCGTCGAATCGGTGAGGTCGCGCTGCCAGCGCGACACCGGCAGCTTGTCGGCGAGGTGGCGCAGCGTCGCGTTCGCGAGGCCGAGGTTGCCTTCCGAATTCTCGAAGTCGATCGGGTTGACCTTGTGCGGCATCGTCGACGAGCCGATTTCACCCGCCTTCGTCTTCTGCTTGAAGTAGCCGACCGAGATGTAGCCCCAGACGTCGCGGTCGAGGTCGAGCAGGATCGTGTTCGCGCGCGAGACGGCGTCGAACAGCTCGGCCATGTAGTCGTGCGGCTCGATTTGAATCGTGTACGGATTGAACGTGAGCTTCAGGCGATTCTCGATCACGTCGCGCGAGAACGCTTCCCAGTCGAACTCCGGATACGCGGACAGGTGCGCGTTGAAGTTGCCGACCGCGCCGTTCATCTTGCCGAGGATCTCGACCTTCTCGATCCGCTCGATCGCGCGCGCGAGACGCGCGGCGACGTTCGCGATTTCCTTGCCGAGCGTCGTCGGGCTGGCCGGCTGGCCGTGCGTGCGCGACAGCATCGGCTGCT
Source organism: Burkholderia sp. BDU5 (assembly GCF_001522845.1). Taxonomy (NCBI): domain Bacteria; kingdom Pseudomonadati; phylum Pseudomonadota; class Betaproteobacteria; order Burkholderiales; family Burkholderiaceae; genus Burkholderia; species Burkholderia sp. BDU5. The sequence continues at coordinate 124,091 of NZ_LOWC01000053.1, forward strand.
CGGCGTGCGCGTGCGCGAGCGCGACGAGGCGGCCTTGCACCGTGCGCAGCGCGGGCAGGATCACGTGCTGGCGCGCGCCGGCGAGCATCATCCCGTGCGACGTGTTGTTGATGTCTTCCGACGTGCACGCGAAGTGGATGAATTCGCTCGCTTTCTCTAGCTCGACCTGGCCCTTGACGGATTCCTTCAGCCAGTACTCGACGGCTTTCACGTCGTGGTTCGTCACGCGCTCGATTTCCTTGATGCGCGCGGCGTCGTGCGCGGTGAAGCGCTCGGCGAGCTGCAGCAGGAATTGCTCGGCGGCTTCCGAGAAGCGCGGCACTTCGGCGAAGCCGGCGCGCGACAGCGCGATCAGCCAGTGCACCTCGACGGTGACGCGGTGGCGCATGAAGGCGGCCTCGGAGAGCCAGTCGCGCAGCGCTTCGGTCTTGCTGGCGTAGCGGCCGTCGATGGGCGAGAGCGCGGTGAGGGCGAAAAGGGTATCGGGACGGGTGTCGGACATGATCGGGCTTAGGCTCGCGGCCGCGGTTCAAACGTGAAGGGGAGAACCGCGAATTTTACCATCGGCGCGCGGCCACCCGGCCGCCGCGCGCCGTCATCGAAAAAGCTCAGTCGCCGACGCGTGCCGCGCCGCCGATCGGCATCCCGGTTCCGGCCGCCGGCTCGGCGGCCGCTGCGAGCTCGGGCGACGCCCAGCGCAGCCACTGCGCGCGCAGCATGACGAGCGCGACGAGCGCGCAGGTCGACAGCGCGCCGAACGTCGCGAAGCCGAGCTGATAGCTGCCCGTGCTTTCCTTCGCGATGCCCATCACGACGGGCAGATAGAAGCCGCCGACGCCGCCCGCCGCGCCGACGATGCCGGACAGCAGGCCCGTCTTGCCTTTCCAGCGGTGTGGGACGAGCTGGAACGTCGAGCCGTTGCCGAGGCCGAACGCGATGTACAGGCACACGAGGAGCGCGATTCCGCCCGCGAGCGGCGGCATCACGGCCGCGAACGCGAAGTCGGCGGCGGCGATCGCCGCGAGGATGACCATCAGCGCGCGCACGCCGGTGATGCGGTCGGCGAGGTGGCCGCCTAACGGGCGTACGATCGCGCCCAGGAACGCGAGCAGCGACATGAAGAGGCCCGCTTCGATCTTCGGCATCTGGTAGAGCGTCGTGAGGAGCAGCGTCACGTACGACGACATCCCGACGAAGCCGCCGAACGTGATGCTGTAGATCAGCATGATGACCCACGTGTCGCGCTCGGCGAGCACCGCGCGGTAGCGGCCGGGCAGCACGGCGATCGCGAGGAGCGCGCCCATCACGGGGAGCAGCAGCACGCCCGTCTTGCCCGCGCCGAACACGCCTTCGTGCACGGCGAGCACGAGTGCGATCAGCCCGACGAGCGTGAGCCCGAATGCGCCGAACGCGCGCTTCGCGCTGCCCGATTTCTCGCCGCGGTCGTCGGCCCACGCGAAGAGCGCGAAGCCGGCGATCGCAAGGAGGGGCAGCGCGGCCGCCGTCGAGAACTTCCAGCCGAGCGCGGCCGCGATGTGCGGGAACATGAAGCCGTCGAGCACCGCGCCGATGTTGCCTGCCGCGGCGAGGCCGAGCACGAGGCCCTGCACCTTCGGCGGATAGCTGCTGCCCGCCATCGGCAGCGCGACCGCGAAGCTCGCGCCGCCGATCCCGAGGAACACGCCGAGCACGAGGAGCAGCGTGTACGACGGCGTGCCGGGCAGGAACGGCAGCACGACGGCGGGCAGGGCGGACAGCAGCACGCCCATCAGCGAGATGCGCCGGCCGTCGGCGGACTGATACAGGTTGCCGAGCGTGACGCGCAGGATGGCCGCCGCGAGCACCGGCACCGCGACGAGGAAGCCCTGTTGCGCAGCCGTCATCGTGATGTCCTTGCTGATGAACGGCGCGAGCGGGCCGTACAGCACCCAGACGGTGAAGCCCGTATCGAAGTAGAGGAAGCACGCCAGAAGCGAGCGCCAGTTGCCGCTCCGGAGGGAGGTGCGCAAAGTATCCATCGGTGAAGCCTCGCGTATGCCGGTCGACGGCGGGTGGTGGAAGGGGGCGAAAAGCCGTTTCGCGATGCGCGAAACAGGCCGACACGCTGTTCCGCAAGCTTTATGCCAATGAAATGCATGTTTCCATCCAAATGGCGCGATCGCTTGCCGGGCAAGGCTCGCGGTAAAAGCGGCGAAGCCGGGAGGCGGGCTGCCGTACGCAAGGGCGCCGCGCTCGCGCGCACCGGCGGCAGGCGCGCGCGATGGCCCGCGGCACCGCGCCTGTGCGCGCGGCGCGGCGTTGGTGCGGTGCAGTGCGGTGCGGTGCGGAAAGTGTGAAGAATCAGGAACGTGGCGATGCGTCCGCGCGGCGCCGGGTCGCTCGCTGGAGCGAATGGCGCCGGTTTCGACCTGCGAGCGCCGCACGCCTGCGCATGGAGCGGCCGACGTCCCCGGCCGTTAAAATGCGTGCTTCTTTCCCGCACCCGCTTCCCGCAGCAAAGGCACGCATGGAACTCAAATGGCTCGAAGACTTCGTGTCGCTCGCGGAAACGCGCAGCTTCAGCCGCTCGGCCGAGCTGCGGCACGTGTCGCAACCCGCGTTTTCGCGCCGGATACAGGCGCTCGAAGCGTGGCTCGCGACGGAGCTGATCGATCGTTCGGTTTATCCGACCCGCCTCACGCAGGCGGGCCAGGTGTTCTACGAGCAGGCGCTCGTGATGCTGTCGCAGGCGCACGAGGCGCGCACGCTGCTGCGCGGCCACGTCGGCGCGCCGGTGCCGACGATCGAATTCGCGGTGCCGCACACGCTGTCGCTCACGTACTTTCCGCGCTGGCTGCAGCGGATCGAGGCGAAGATGGGGCAGGTCCACACGCGGCTGCGCGCGCTGAACGTGCACGACGCGGTGCTGTCGCTCGTCGAGGGCGGCTGCGATCTCGTGATGGGCTATCACCATCCGAGCCATCCCGTCGCGCTCGATCCGGCCCGCTACGACATGCTGACGCTCGGCGCCGAGCCGATCAGCCCGTTCTCGGCGCCCGGCCGCGGCGGCCGCGCGCGCTATTCGCTGCCCGGCGCGGCCGACGCGCCCGTGCCGTATCTGTCGTACACGCCGAACGCGTATCTCGGCCGGATGACCGAGGTGATCATCGCGAACGCTCGTGCACCGCTCTATCTCGACAAGGTCTACGAGACCGACATGGCCGAGGCGCTGAAGGCGATGGCGCTCGCCGGCCACGGCGTCGCGTTCCTGCCGCACAGCGCGGTCGAGGACGCGGTCGCGGGCGGGCGCCTCGTCCGGCTCGGCCGCGCGGCGAAGGGCGGCGCGGAGCCGTTCACGCTGACGATGGAAATCCGGCTCTATCGCGACAAGCTCGCCGTACAGGGCGACGAGCCGCGCCAGAAGCTCGTGCGCGAGCTCTGGGACGTGGTGCGCGAGGAGCTCGGCGCGGCCTGACGAGGCCGCGGCGCGAGCCGGCGCGCGGATTGGACCGCTTCGCACGGCCGGTGCGGCGCGCACTTCGCACCCGCTCGGCGCGTGCGCGTGATGGCGCGTACGAAAGTTGCTCCGGCGAATCGCATCGGGATTGCCGCCGTTCGAACGGCGAACGCACGGTTTTTCGCGCAAAAGCCCGATCATGCACGAAACGCATAATCGAATAAGCAAACGGCATTGGATTTCGAAATTCGCTTTTTCGACAATGTGCGCATTCTTCGACCGTTGGAGATTCCATGTCTTCGCAATCGCAGTCTCCGTCCGCCGTGCAATCCATTCCGTCTTACCTGCACGCAGACGATCTCGGCCCCTGGGGCAACTATCTGCAGCAAGTCGACCGCGTCGCGCCGTATCTCGGCTCGCTGTCGCGGTGGCTCGAAACGCTGAAGCGCCCGAAGCGCATCCTGATCGTCGACGTGCCGATCGAGCTCGACAACGGCACCGTCGCGCACTTCGAGGGCTATCGCGTCCAGCACAACGTGTCGCGGGGTCCGGGCAAGGGCGGCGTGCGCTATCACCAGGACGTGACGCTCTCCGAGGTCATGGCGCTGTCCGCGTGGATGTCGGTGAAGAATGCTGCCGTGAACGTGCCGTACGGCGGCGCGAAGGGCGGCATCCGCGTCGACCCGCGCAAGCTGTCGCGCGGCGAGCTCGAGCGCGTCACGCGCCGCTACACGAGCGAAATCGGCATCATCATCGGCCCGAACACCGATATTCCCGCGCCTGACGTCAACACCAACGAACAGGTGATGGCGTGGATGATGGACACGTACTCGATGAACCAGGGCCAGACCGCGACGGGCGTCGTGACCGGCAAGCCGATTTCCCTCGGCGGTTCGCTCGGCCGCAAGGAAGCGACGGGGCGCGGCGTGTTCGTCGTCGGCTGCGAAGCCGCGAAGAAGAAGGGTGTCGAGGTCGAAGGCGCGCGCATCGCGGTGCAAGGCTTCGGCAACGTCGGCGGGATCGCCGCGCGCCTGTTCCAGGAAGCGGGCGCGAAGGTGATCGTGGTTCAGGATCACACGGGCACGATCTACCGGCCGGCGGGCGTCGATACGGTGAAGCTGCTCGAGCACGTCGCGAACACGGGCGGCGTCGCCGGTTTTGAAGGCGCGGAACCGATGCCGAACGACGAGTTCTGGACGGTCGAGACCGAGATCCTGATCCCGGCCGCGCTCGAAAACCAGATCACCGAGAAGAACGCGTCGAAGATCCGCACGAAGATCATCGTCGAAGGCGCGAACGGCCCGACGACGACGGCCGCGGACGACATCCTGAACGCGAACGGCGTGCTCGTGATTCCCGACGTGATCGCGAACGCGGGCGGCGTGACCGTGTCGTACTTCGAGTGGGTGCAGGACTTCTCGAGCTTCTTCTGGACGGAAGACGAGATCAACCATCGTCTCGAGCGCGTGATGCGCGAAGCGTTCGCCGGCGTGTGGGCGGTCGCGGAAGAGCACAAGGTGTCGGTGCGTACCGCGGCGTTCATCGTTGCGTGCAAGCGTATCCTGATGGCGCGCGAAATGCGCGGCCTGTACCCCTGATCGATCGGTTTCGGTCGATCGACGGCGCGGCTCGACGAACCGCGCCGTGATTTATCCGCGGGCGGCACCGGATCCGGCGCCGCCCGCGTGCGCATGCGGACGCGGCACGCGTTCGGCGATGCGCGCGCCACCCGGTCAAAAGTGTGGTTAACAACCATTACTTTCATAAAAATTACTTTGCTAAACTGGCGCGGGTTTTCGCCAAGGAGATGACAACGATGAAATTCCCGAAAGCAATGCTGATGGTCGCGGCGCTGAGCACGTTTGCCGGCGGCGCCATCGCTCAAGAAACGGGCACGCTGAAGAAAATCAAGGACACGGGCGTGATCGCGCTGGGGCACCGCGAATCGTCGATTCCGTTCTCGTACTATGACCAGAACCAGCAGGTCGTCGGCTACTCGCGCGACTTCCAGATGAAGGTCGTCGATGCGGTCAAGAAGAAGCTGAATCTGCCGAACCTGCAGGTGAAGAACATTCCGGTGACGTCGCAAAACCGCATTCCGCTCGTGCAGAACGGCACGGTCGACATCGAGTGCGGCTCGACGACGAACAACCTCGATCGCCAGAAGCAGGCGGCGTTCTCGAACACGATCTTCGTGATCGGCACGCGCCTGATGACGAAGAAGGATTCGGGCGTCAAGGACTTTGCCGACCTGAAGGGCAAGACCGTCGTGACGACGGCGGGCACGACGTCCGAGCGTCTGCTGCGCGAGATGAACAACAAGAATCAGATGGGGATGAACATCGTCAGCGCGAAGGATCACGGCGATTCGTTCCAGACGCTCGAGACGGGCCGCGCGGTCGCGTTCATGATGGACGACGCGCTGCTCGCGGGCGAGCGCGCGAAGGCGAAGCAGCCGGGCGAATGGGTGATCGTCGGCAAGCCGCAATCGCAGGAGGCGTACGGCTGCATGATGCGCAAGGACGATCCGGCGTTCAAGAAGGTCGTCGACGACGCGATCACCCAGGTCGAGAAGTCGGGCGAAGCGGCGAAGATCTACTCGAAGTGGTTCGAGAATCCGATTCCGCCGAAGGGCCTGAATCTGAACTTCCCGCTCTCCGACGAGATGAAGAAGCTCTACGCGAACCCGAACGACAAGGCGCTCGACTGAGCGCGCGGCGGTTCGAGCTAACAAGCGCTGACAAAACGGAAGAGGCACGGCTTCTTCCGTTTCTTTTTGTTGGAGTCTGGCTATGTCTTACCACTGGAACTGGGGCATCTTCCTGAGCCCCGTTTCGACGGGCGAACCGACGACCTATCTCGGCTGGCTGATGTCGGGATTCTGGGTGACGGTCAAGGTGTCGCTCGTCGCGTGGCTGATCGCGCTCGTCGTCGGTTCGCTGTTCGGCGTGCTGCGCACCGTCCCGAACAAGTGGCTCTCGGCGATCGGCACCGTCTACGTATCGATCTTCCGCAACATCCCGCTCATCGTGCAGTTCTTCGTCTGGTACCTCGTCGTACCCGAATTGCTGCCCGTGTCGATCGGCACCTGGATCAAGCAGCTGCCGCCCGGCACGCAGTTCTTCACGGCGTCGATCGTCTGTCTCGGCCTCTTCACCGGCGCGCGCGTCTGCGAGCAGGTGCGCTCCGGCATCAACGCGCTGCCGAAGGGCCAGCGCGCCGCCGGCCTCGCGATGGGCTTCACGCAATGGCAGACGTATCGCTACGTGCTGCTGCCGGTCGCCTACCGGATCATCGTGCCGCCGCTCACGTCGGAATTCCTGAACATCTTCAAGAACTCGGCGGTCGCGTCGACGATCGGCCTGCTCGACCTGTCCGCGCAGGCGCGCCAGCTCGTCGACTACACCGCGCAGACCTACGAGTCGTTCATCGCCGTCACGCTTGCGTACGTGCTCATCAACCTCGTCGTCATGTCGTTCATGCGCTGGGTCGAGAGCAAGTCCCGGCTGCCCGGCTACATCGGAGGCAAGTGATGCATCAGTTCGACTGGAGTAGTATTCCCGGCGCGCTGCCGACGCTCTGGACCGGCGCGATCATCACGCTGCAGATCACGCTGCTCGCGATCGTGGTCGGGATCGTCTGGGGCACGCTGCTTGCGCTGATGCGGCTGTCGGGCGTCAAGCCGCTCGCGTGGTTCGCGCAGGGCTACGTGACCGTGTTCCGCTCGATCCCGCTCGTGATGGTGCTCTTGTGGTTCTTCCTGATCGTGCCGCAGGTGCTGCAGGGCGTGCTCGGCCTGTCGCCGACGATCGACATCCGGCTCGCGTCGGCGATGGTCGCGTTCTCGCTGTTCGAGGCCGCGTATTATTCGGAGATCATTCGGGCCGGCATTCAGTCGGTGCCGCGCGGGCAGGTCAATGCGTCGTTCGCGCTCGGCATGAACTACGCGCAGGCGATGCGCCTCGTGATCCTGCCGCAGGCGTTTCGCGCGATGGTGCCGCTGTTGCTCACGCAGGCGATCGTGCTGTTCCAGGACACGTCGCTCGTCTACGTGATCAGCCTGGCGGACTTCTTCCGCACGGCCGCGAACATCGGCGATCGCGACGGCACGAGCGTCGAGATGATCCTGTTCGCGGGCGCATGCTATTTCGTCGTGTGCTCGGTCGCATCCGCGTTGGTCAAAGGTCTCCAGAAAAAGGTCACAAGATGATTTCCATTAAGAACGTGTCGAAGTGGTACGGCCAGTTCCAGGTGCTGACCAACTGCACGACGGAAGTGAAGAAAGGTGAAGTGGTGGTCGTGTGCGGGCCGTCGGGCTCGGGCAAGTCGACACTGATCAAGACGGTCAACGGCCTCGAGCCGTTCCAGGAAGGCGAGATTCTCGTCAATGGGCAGTCGGTCGGCGACAAGAAGACGAACCTGTCGAAGCTGCGCTCGAAGGTCGGGATGGTGTTTCAGCACTTCGAACTGTTTCCGCACCTGTCGATCACCGAGAACCTGACGCTCGCGCAGATCAAGGTGCTCGGCCGCAGCAAGGACGAGGCGACCGAGAAGGGATTGAAGCTGCTCGATCGCGTCGGGCTGAAGGCGCATGCGCACAAGTATCCAGGGCAGTTGTCGGGCGGCCAGCAGCAGCGCGTCGCGATCGCGCGCGCGTTGTCGATGGATCCGATCGCGATGCTGTTCGACGAGCCGACGTCGGCGCTCGATCCGGAGATGATCAACGAGGTGCTCGACGTGATGGTCGAGCTCGCGAAGGAAGGCATGACGATGATGGTCGTCACGCACGAGATGGGCTTCGCGAAGAAGGTCGCCCATCGCGTGATCTTCATGGACCAGGGCTTGATCGTCGAGGACGACCGCAAGGAAGACTTCTTTGCGAATCCGAAGTCGGATCGCGCGAAGGACTTTCTGGCGAAGATCCTGCATTGATTGCTTGGGCGGCGGTGCGGCGCACGTGAGCCGCCGCCGCGTCGCTCGCGATGCGAAGGCCGTCCGGCGAGAGCCGGGCGGCTTTTTTGTTGACTGGATGGCGGTGCGTGGCCGAGCTGAATCGGCGGGCCGGTCTTGCTGTGGTTTGAGCGGAATGATCTTTATGTGGCGGCGGGCGGCGGAGCAAGAGGTGGAGCAGGGAGGCGCATGCGGCGTAGTTGGCGTGTTCGGCTTGCCATCGCCATCGCCATCGCCATCGCCATCGACGCGACATTTCGCGTGCGAGATAAGAGGGAGTTGGCAGTCGCTTCGCAGCCTTCATTCGAACGAACGCGCGCCGCGCGCCGTCGCGCTACGCTCAGCAACGCGGATGTGCGACGGCCGCCGCTTGCAAGTCGGCATCATGACATCGCATTCGTGTTGCGCGCGTCGCTCGACACGCCGCCGCGTGCGGCAACCCGGACGGTTTCAACAGCGCATGCGCCGCCGCTGACGTGTCCAATCGAGCGATGTGGAATCAGAAATCGACCGGATCGTCGCCGAGATCGCCGCCCGCCGCGAGCGCGGCCGTATGGCGCGGCGCCGACGCCGACGCGTCCAGCTCCGGATTCCTGAGCTTGTCGAGCACGGCCTCCGGCACCGGGATGCGCATCGTCGCCGCGACGTCGCCGCACTGGAACATCACGAGTTCGCCCGGCTCGAGCGCGGTCCACACTTCGTCGTCGGTGAGGGGCTGCGTCGCGATCACCGCGACGCGGTCTTCCGGCGTCGTGTATTTCGCGAAATCGATCGAGATGTCCTCGTCGATCAGGTGCGCGGTCGAGAACGGCCAGCGCCGCACGAGGTAATGCAGGCGTGTCGAGCAGTGCGCGAACAGCGCCTGCCCGTTCGACATCAGGAAGTTGAAGACACCGTGTCGCGTGATGTCGCGCGTGAGCTCGCCGACCTGCTCGAACAACTCGGGCAGCGGCGGCTGCGCGCCGGGGAACGCGTCACGCAGCCCCTGCATCAGCTTGCAGAACGCCTTCTCGCTGTCGGTCGTGCCAACCGGCTGATAGACGCCGCCTTCGAGATCGGGCGCGTAGCCCTGAAGATCGCCGTTGTGCGCGAAGATCCAGTGGCGGCCCCACAGCTCGCGCATGAACGGATGGCAATTCTCGAGCAGGATGTGCCCCTGCGTCGCCTTGCGGATGTGCGCGATCGTGTTCTTCGACTTGATCGGGTAGCGCTTGACCATCTCGGCGATGGGCGACGTCGCGGACGACTGCTGGTCGATGAAGAGGCGGCACGCCTTGTCCTCGAAGAACGCGATGCCCCAGCCGTCGGCATGGTGGTCGGTGAGCCCGCCGCGGGCCGCAAAGCCCGTAAACGAGAACGTCACGTCCGTCGGCTCGGCGCAGTTCATTCCGAAGAGTTGGCACATATCGCGGGTGCGGCTGGGGCTGGCGAGGAGTACACCGGACGGAACCGGTACAATGTTGGCTTCAAGCATATCACCGAGCCCAAAGCGGCAAAAGGCGAAAACCGCGCGCAAGCGGTTCCGTGTTGCGGTTTGCCGTCAATCGGCGCCGCGCGCGGCCGGCGCGTCGCGCATCGCCCGTCGCCGCGCGCCATTCCCACGACATCATGAATGCTCCTGCTCCCGCCACGCTGACCCTCGCACGCCCCGACGACTGGCACTTGCACGTGCGCGACGGCGCGATGCTCGCGGCCGTCCTGCCGCACACCGCCCGCCAGTTCGGGCGCGCGATTATCATGCCGAACCTGAAGCCGCCTGTCACGACGACCGCGCAGGCGCAGGCGTACCGCGAGCGCATCCTGGCCGCGCTGCCGGCCGGCATGACGTTCGAGCCGCTGATGACGCTGTACCTGACCGACAACACGCCCGCCGACGAGATCCGCCGCGCGCGCGAAAGCGGCTTCGTGCACGGCGTGAAGCTGTATCCGGCGGGCGCGACGACGAACTCGGACGCCGGCGTGACCGATCTGCTCGGCAAATGCGCGAAGACGCTTGAGGCGATGCAGGAAGTCGGGATGCCGCTCCTCGTGCACGGCGAGGTGACGGACGCGTCGATCGACCTGTTCGATCGCGAAAAGGTGTTCATCGACCGCGTAATGGAACCGCTGCGCCGCGCGCTGCCGGGGCTCAAGGTAGTGTTCGAGCACATTACGACGAAGGACGCGGCCGACTACGTGCGCGACGCCGACGCGGCGCCCGGCCTCCTCGGCGCGACGATCACCGCGCATCATCTGCTGTACAACCGCAACGCGATGTTTGTTGGCGGGATCCGGCCGCATTACTACTGCCTGCCGGTGCTGAAGCGCGAGACGCACCGGGTCGCGCTCATTGCCGCGGCGACGTCGGGCAATCCGCGCTTCTTCCTCGGCACCGACAGCGCGCCGCACGTGAAGGGCGCGAAAGAGGCCGCGTGCGGCTGCGCGGGCTGCTATACGGCGCTGCACGCGCTCGAGCTGTATGCGGAGGCGTTCGACCAGGCGGGCGCGCTCGACAAGCTCGAAGGCTTCGCGAGCTTCTTCGGCGCGGATTTCTATGGGTTGCCGCGCGGCGGCGAGATGGTGACGCTGCGCCGCGAGACGTGGGAGTTGCCGCGCGAGATCGGCGCGGGCGACGCGTCTGTCGTGCCGCTGCGCGGCGGCGAGCCGATCGGCTGGCGGCTTACCTGACGCGCGGAGCGCGGCGGTCGGCACGGTTGCCGCGCTCGGCGGATTCGGTGTGAGCGAGATGGGCGATACGGACGGCATGAATGATGCGGACCTGCCGGCCGGCGCGTGTGGCGCGGCGGGCCTGCCGCGTTCGGGCGAGACGAGCGCCGCCGGCCGCGCTAGCGATGCGCGCGGCGCCGGCGAGCTGCCGGTTGCGGATCGCCCGGCCGCTGCGGGCGGCACGGAAAGCGCGGGCGAATCGCGCGCTTCGGGCGACCGAGGCGCGCCGGATTCGGTCCCCACGTGCTCCGTTTTCGAACGAATCGACTGGTCCGCGCCGTGGCTCGCGCCGTTCGCCGCGCGCGGCAGGCGATGGACGCAGGCTGCACAGCGAGGCGAGGCGGCGTGGCTGCGCATGTTGAACGACGACGCGCAAGCCGAGCGCATCGCGACGGGCCGCTGCCTGCCGCTGCGCTTCATCGAACAGGCGGCGCTGCCGGCGGGCGTCGCGTACGAGACGCACATCGCCGAGACGGGCGCCGTCCCGACCCGCCACAACCTGCACGACCTCTTCAACGCGCTCGTCTGGTTCGCGTATCCGCGCATCAAGGCGACGCTCAACGCGCACCAGGCCGCGGCGATCGACGCGACGGGCGTCGGCCCCGTGCGCGGTGCTGTCCGCGACGCGCTCACGCTGTTCGACGAGAACGCGGCGCTTTTCGCGACATCGAATCCGGCGCTCGCGGCTGCGCTGCGCGGGTTCGACTGGCCGACGCTGATGTGCGCGTCGCGCGCCGCATGGGGGGCGGGCTGCGAAGCGCGGATCGTCGGCCATGCGCTGCTCGAAAAGCTCGTCGATCCATACAAGGGCTGCACCGCGCACGCGTGGATCGTCGACGCGCCGGCCGCATATTTCGAGTGGGCCGATGCCAAGCGTTGCGCGTGGCTCGACGAACGTGTCGCGGCGGCGCTCGCCGGGGCTGAGCCGACGAGCCGCGCGTTCGCGCCGTTGCCGGTGCTCGGCATACCGGGCTGGTGGCCTGCGAACGAGTCGCCGTCGTTCTACGACGATCCGCAGGTGTTCCGCAGCGGCCGCCGCTCCCGCGCCGGCTGAGGCGAAGGACGCTGATCGGTCGTCCAATCAAGCGGTCAGCCGATCATTTGCAAGCGACAAGCGACAAGCGACAAGCGACAAGCGACAAGCGACAAGCGACAAGCGACAAGCGACAAGCGACAAGCGACAAGCGGCACCGCAAAACAGCGAGTCCCGAGCGACCGCCGCCCCACGGTGCTAAAATCCCGCTCGCAAAGCAGGCCAGGCAGTCGCGGCCTTTGCGGTTCGCCGCGAAGGGCGAGGAAAGTCCGGACTCCGACAGGGCAGGGTGATGGCTAACGGCCATCCGTGGCGACACGCGGAACAGGGCAACAGAAAGCAAACCGCCGATGGCCCGGCGCAAGCCGGGATCAGGTAAGGGTGAAACGGTGCGGTAAGAGCGCACCGCGGCTGCGGCGACGCAGACCGGCACGGTAACCTCCACCCGGAGCAATTCCAAGTAGGCAGACGCGCATCCTCGGATGCAGGGCGGTGCCCCCGCCTCGTCTGCGGGTAGGAAGCTTGAGCGCGTCAGCAATGGCGCGCCTAGAGGAATGGCTGCCACGGGCCACGTGTCTTCGGGCGCGCGGCGCGCACAGAATCCGGCTTATCGGCCCGCTTTGCCGCACGATGACGAAAGGCCTGCGCCGCATGCGGCGCAGGCCTTTTCCTTTCGGGCCCTGCATGGCCTCGCGCTCGCGCCGCGAGCGGCGCGTTACGCGGCGACGATTTCGAACGAGTGCGACAGCTCAGCCGTCTTCGCGATCATGATCGACGCCGAGCAGTATTTGTCGTGCGACAGATTGATCGCACGCTCGACGGTCGCGGGATTCAGGTTGCGGCCCGTCACCGTGAAATGGAAGTGGACCTTCGTGAATACCTTCGGGTCTTCGCTCGCGCGCTCCGCCTGCAGCGTCACCGAGCAGCCCGTCACTTCCTGGCGGCTCTTCTTGAGGATCAGCACGACGTCATAGGCCGTGCAGCCGCCCGTGCCGACGAGGACCATCTCCATCGGACGCGGCGCGAGATTGTGTCCGCCGCCTTCGGGCGCGCCGTCCATCGTGACGAGGTGGCCGCTGCCCGTTTGGGCGGCGAATGCCATGCCATCCTGCCCCATCCAGCTTACTTTGCATTCCATGCACGAGCTCCAGCGTTGCTTGATTCAATTGTGAACCGGCATTGTAGCCCCGCCCGAAACAGTCGGCTGATGCGCTGCAAGACGGTGAAAGGCGGTGTCCGGCGGAGCTTCGCATGTGATCCGGACAGCACCGAATGCCCTCCGATCTTTAGGGGTTTTGCTCTAGACGAAAAAGGCATTACTTCAGGAGAATGATAGTATCTTATTGATTATAAAGTGGAAATTGATGTTGTGGGAGGTGCGGTAATTTTCCGTATTGTGAGAATGAATTTCTCCATGCGGTTTTTCTTGTGCTGACGAGACCGGGTTCGTATAATGGCAATCATTGGTTGTCGCGCTGCGGCAACCTCCGCATGTCTCCTCCACCCTCCTCCTTTGGTGGATTAAGCCTGAACCAGCGGTTCGGGCTTTTTTTCGTCCAATGCAAGTTTCGGCGGCCTCTCGCCAGCGGTTTCGCGCCCGCGATGCGCGCTTCGCGCCGGGGTGTGGCAGCGAATGTCGGATTCCTTTGACCTCCCGGAACGAATTCCTTTATAATTCAGGGCTTTTCCGCAATCATGCCCACGGAAAAAGAACAGGGAGAGCCTGCATCGCGCCACGAAGCGCCTGCCAAGAGCAGACAAGCAGGGAAGAACGCTTGGGCATAAGCAATCAATTTTGGATCGATCATGAAGACGTTTTCCGCAAAAGCCCATGAGGTGACGCGCGAATGGTACGTGATTGACGCGACGGATAAGGTTCTCGGCCGTGTCGCCAGCGAAGTGGCACGCCGTCTGCGCGGCAAGCACAAACCCGAGTTCACCCCGCACGTCGACACCGGTGATTTCATCATCGTCATCAACGCGAGCAAGCTGAAGGTCACGGGCAACAAGACGCTGGACAAGAAGTACTACCGTCACTCGGGCTACCCGGGCGGCATCTATGAAACGACGTTCGGCAAGATGCAGGAACGCTTCCCGGGCCGCGCGCTTGAGAAGGCGGTCAAGGGCATGCTGCCGAAGGGCCCGCTCGGCTACGCGATGATCAAGAAGCTGAAGGTCTACGCTGAAGCCACGCATCCGCATTCGGCGCAACAGCCGAAGGCGCTCGAGATCTAAGGGGAGCCCACATGATCGGTAACTGGAATTACGGTACGGGCCGCCGCAAGAGCGCAGTCGCTCGTGTCTTCATCAAGGCTGGCAAGGGCGACATCATCGTCAACGGTAAGCCCATCGCTGACTACTTCTCGCGCGAAACGTCGCTGATGATCGTGCGTCAGCCGCTGGAGCTCACGAGCCACAGCCAGACGTTCGACATCAAGGTGAACGTGTCGGGCGGTGGCGAAACGGGTCAAGCGGGCGCAGTGCGTCACGGCATCACCCGCGCGCTGATCGACTACGACGCGACGCTGAAGCCGACGCTGTCGAGCGCGGGCTTCGTCACGCGTGACGCGCGTGAAGTGGAGCGCAAGAAGGTCGGTCTCCACAAGGCACGCCGCGCCAAGCAGTTCTCGAAGCGTTAATCGCTCGTGCTGCGCGCCGCTTTCGGGCGGCGTCACTGCAAGAAAAACCGCCAGTTTTCGCGCTGGCGGTTTTTTTATGTGAACGCAGCTTGCGTTTGTGCAACGAATGCGCGAAAAACGCCGGTGCGCCTCTTGATTTCGCCTGCGTCAGCACGATCTAAGGATCGGCCCTACAATAGCAGGCAATGGCTTTTTGGAGAGTTCGCATGAACGCTGTCACCGAATCCGCGGCAACCACCGAGATGCCGGCTCCGTTCGTCTTCACCGACGCGGCGGCCGATAAGGTCAAGCAATTGATCGACGAAGAAGGCAACCCTGAACTTAAACTGCGCGTATTCGTGCAAGGCGGCGGTTGCTCCGGCTTCCAGTACGGCTTTACGTTCGACGAGGAAGTCAACGAGGACGACACCGTGCTCAACAAGAACGGCGTCGTGCTGCTCGTCGACGCGATGAGCTATCAGTACCTCGTCGGCGCCGAGATCGACTACAAGGACGATCTGAACGGCGCGCAATTCGTCATCAAGAACCCGAACGCGACCACGACTTGTGGCTGCGGCTCGTCGTTCTCGGTCTGACCGAACCGATCCGGTCGCTCGAACGGACGCACGTCGTCCGTTCAAAAAAACGGGGCTTCATGCCCTAATGTCGTTCAGTTGAATCAAAAAGGCCGCTCCGATTGATACCGGAGCGGCCTTTTTCGTTGGTTCTGCAAGGCTAGGCCACTGCGAACCACGCATATTGACTGAACGGCATTAGGGCTTCATGCCCCGTTTTTTATGCGCGCGCGATGCGATGTGGCGATTCGGCGTGCGGCTGTCCCCGGGCGACCCGGACGGGACTCGCACGACGGCGCGCGCCGTTGGCGCTTCAGCGCGGATAGAGCGCGCCCAAGACGCGCTCGCCCGCCGCGCCCGTGACGGCCGACACGTTGCCCGGCGCGCGCGCGTTGAAGCGGTACGCGAGCCACGCGAACGCGAGCGACTCGACCTGCTGCGGCGGCACGCCGAGCGCAGCCGTCGTGTTGACCGGCGCATCGAGCCCGCGCGCCGCGAGCGCGGCCGCGATCGCGGCGAGCAGCACCGGATTGCGTGCGCCGCCGCCGCACACGTAGACGGCGCGGCAGTCGCTTGCATGCCGCGCGATCTCGTCGGCGATGGTCGCCGCGGTCAGGACGGTGAGCGTCGCCTGCACGTTTTCGGGCGCGAGGCCCGAGAAACCGGCGAGCTTCGTGTCGAGCCAATCGGTGTTGAAGAGATCGCGCCCCGTGCTTTTCGGCGCGTTCTGGCGGAAATACGGCTCATCGAGCAGCGCGGCGAGCAGCGCGTCGTCGACCGTGCCGCGCGCCGCGAAGCGCCCGCCCTCGTCGAACGGCTGCTTCAGATGGCGTTCCGCCCACGCATCGATCAGCGCGTTCGCCGGGCCGCAGTCGAAGCCGCGCACCGATTCGTCCCGCGCGTCGCGCGCGGCGGGCAGGATCGTGATGTTGCTGATGCCGCCGAGATTGCAGACGACGCGCGTTTCGTTCGACGAGCCGAACATGGTCGCGTGGAACGCCGGCACGAGCGGCGCACCCTGGCCGCCCGCGGCGACGTCGCGGCTGCGGAAGTCCGCGATCACGTCGATGCGGGTCAGCTCGGCGAGCAGCGCCGCGTTGTTGATCTGCCGCGTGTAGCCGCGCTCGGGCCGGTGCCGCACCGTCTGTCCGTGCACGCCGAGCGCGCGTACGTTCTCGGGCGCGAGGCCCGCGGCGCGCAGCAGTTCGTGGCAGCACGCCGCGTAGCGCGCGGCAAGTGCGTTCGCGGCGAGCGCTTCGCGCTCGATCTCGTCGTCGCCCGTCTGCTGCAGCGCGAAGAGTGCGTCGCGCAGCGTATCGGCGAAGCCGACGAACGCTTCGGACAGCACCGCGGGCGGCTTGCCCGTCTCGAAACGGACGGCGACGCCGTCGACGCCGTCCATGCTCGTACCCGACATCAGGCCGAAATACACGCCATCCGCGGGATGGCCGGGTTGCATGCGGTTGGGCGCCACGTCATTGCTCCGGAATCGAGGTTGGATGCGCGCGGAAGGCTTGCTGCGCGCCGTCGTGCCCGATTATCCGCGCAAGCGCGCGCGTCGTTAAGCGGTCCGCGCGCAACTTATGGGAAAATTGCTCTTTTTGCGACATTTCTTCCTCTTGCACCGATGAGCACCGATCCCACTTCCAAGCCCGCCTTCCCGATCACCGATGAGGTCCGCCACGCGCTCGCCGTCACGAAGCGCGGCGTCGACGAACTGCTGATCGAGGAAGAGTTCGCGCAGAAGCTCGCGAAAAGCGCGTCGACGGGCAAGCCGCTGCGCATCAAGCTGGGCCTCGATCCGACCGCGCCCGACATCCACATCGGCCACACGGTCGTGCTGAACAAGATGCGCCAGTTGCAGGATCTCGGCCACACGGTGATCTTCCTGATCGGCGACTTCACGTCGCTGATCGGCGATCCGTCGGGCCGCAACGCGACGCGCCCGCCGCTCACGCGCGAGCAGATCGAATCGAACGCGAAGACCTACTTCGAGCAGGCGGCGCTCGTGCTCGACCGCGAGAAGACCGAGATCCGCTACAACAGCGAATGGTCGATGCCGCTCGGCGCGGACGGGATGATCAAGCTCGCGTCGCGCTACACGGTCGCGCGAATGCTCGAGCGCGAGGACTTCACGAAGCGCTTCCAGGGCGGCATCCCGATCTCGATCCACGAATTCCTGTACCCGCTGATGCAAGGCTACGACTCGGTCGCGCTGAACGCCGATCTCGAGCTGGGCGGCACCGATCAGAAATTCAACCTGCTCGTCGGCCGCGAACTGCAGAAGCAGTACGGGCAGGAGCAGCAGTGCATCCTGACGATGCCGCTTCTCGAAGGCCTCGACGGCGTCGAGAAGATGTCGAAGTCGAAGGGCAACTACGTCGGCATCAGCGAGAAGCCGAACGACATGTTCGGCAAGCTGATGAGCATCTCGGACGTGCTGATGTGGCGCTACTTCGAGCTGCTGTCGTTCCGCAGCCTCGACGAGATCGCGCAGTTCCGCGCCGAAGCCGAAGGCGGGCGCAATCCGCGTGACTTCAAGGTGATGCTCGCGCAGGAGATCGTCGAGCGCTTCCATTCGCGCGCCGATGCCGAGCGCGCGCTCGAAGACTTCAATCACCGTGCGAAGGGCGGCGTGCCCGACGACATCGCCACGGTGACGCTCGCCGGCGCGCCGCTCGCGATCGGCCAGTTGCTGAAGCAGGCGGGGCTCGTGCCGTCGACGAGCGAGGCGCTGCGCAATATCGAGCAGGGCGGCGTGAAGATCGACGGCGCAACGGTGTCCGACAAGGCGCTGAAGGTCGAAGCGGGCGAGTTCGTCGTGCAGGTCGGCAAGCGCCGCTTCGCGCGCGTGACGCTCACCGCATGAGCGCGCGGCCCACGATTCGACTGAGCGTTCTGCGCGCCGCGCGTGCGGCGGAGGCGCGCACATGATCGCGCTGATCCAGCGCGTGAAGCGCGCCGACGTGCGTGTCGGCGACCGCGTGACGGGCGAGATCGGCCCGGGCCTCCTCGCGCTCGTCTGCGCGGAGCGCGGCGACACCGAGGCCGCCGCCGACAAGCTGCTCGCGAAGGTGCTCGGCTACCGGGTGTTCAGCGACGCGGCGGGCAAGATGAACCTGCCCGTGTCGAACATCGACGGCACGGGGGGCGCGGGCGGCCTGTTGCTCGTGTCGCAGTTCACGCTCGCGGCCGACACGAACAGCGGCCTGCGCCCGAGCTTCACGCCCGCTGCGCCGCCCGACGAGGGCGCGCGCCTCTTTGACTACTTCGCGCGCGCGGCTCGCGAGCGTCATCCGATCGTCGCGACGGGCGAGTTCGGCGCCGACATGCAGGTGTCGCTCGTGAACGACGGCCCTGTGACGTTCTGGCTGCAGACGCGCCCCTGATGCTTCGATTCGAGACCGCCCCGATGGCCACGACGCAGATCCTCTTCATCCGCCACGGCGAGACAGCCTGGAACCGCATCAAGCGGATTCAAGGCCACATCGACATTCCGCTCGCCGACACGGGGCTCGCGCAGGCGCGGCAACTGGCCGAGCGTCTCGCGCGCGACGCACGCGCCGGCGCGCGGATCGACGCGATCTATTCGAGCGATCTGTCGCGCGCGCAGCAAACCGCGCAGCCGGCGGCCGACGCGCTCGGCCTGCCGCTCGTGCTGCGCGAAGGGCTGCGCGAGCGCGCGTACGGCGTGTTCCAGGGGCATGACAGCGCCGAGATCGAGGCGCGCTTTCCCGGCGCGTTCGCGCAGTGGCAGACGCGCGATCCCGGCTTTGAGCCGGAAGGCGGCGAATCGCACCGCGCGTTCCATCACCGCGTGTTGCACGAGGTCGAGCGGATCGTCGCCGCCCATCCGGGTGCGCGCATCGCGTGCGTCGCGCACGGCGGCGTGCTCGACTGCGTGTACCGGTTCGCGAACGATCTGCCGCTCGACGCGCCGCGCAAGCACGCGCTCCTGAACACGAGCGTCAACGTCGTCGATTACGATGGCGGCCGCGCGCGCGTCGTTCGCTGGGCCGACGTCGGTCACTTAAGCGAAGCGAGCGACGACGACGGCTATCGGAAGGTTCTGTGACGCCGTAGCGCGGCTCGTGTGCGCGAGTGCGCGCTTGGCCGCGAGGCTGTTCGGCCGTCGCGGCGCGCCGGCGACGGCCGTCAGCGTCAGCGCAGCCCGTGGCGCGCCTTGTAATCGAGCGCATACGCGATCTTGCCGGGCTTGTCGGCCGTGATCGGCTGGCGCAGCTTGTCGAATTCCCCTTTGCCGTATTTCTTGCCGCCGTTGATCTGATCGGCGCGCCCGAGGTCGGCGCCTGTCTTGCCGTCGATCACCGGATCGGTCGACGCGACCATTCTCGCCGACGCATTCCATACCGCATTCAGGTAGCCCGTATCGGCCGCTGCCGGGTCGGGATCAGTCGCGCCCGCGCGCGCCAGGTCGTAGCCGGCGAGCGAGAACGTCGCCGGCTGCCCGCGCAGCCAGTCGGCCCAGTAGAATTCCAGGTAGTCGGTCGCTTGCGCGGGCTTCGCGTAGCCGATGTCGCGCGTGAAATAGACGAGCGACCGGTAACGGTCATCCTGCATGCCGAGCGTGAGCCCGAGCCCGGCGGGCAACTGATCCGGCGCGATCGGCCGCCCGTCGCCGTCCTTCAGGCGCGTGTAGCCGCGGCTTTGCATCTGCCGCCAGAACGCCGCGCCCGAGTAGTCGCTGAGGTTGTCCTTGACGACGACGTGCACGTGGAGCGTCGGGCCGCCGTCGGGCGTCTCGTAATAGGTCGACAGGCCGTGGTGACCGTCGGTCACGTACAGCGTGTCGCCGTTCGGGCCGACGACGACGGGATTGAGCACCGTGCGGTCGCGCGCGTCGGCGCCGGTCGCGCAAGCGTAGCTCGCGGCGTCGCGCAGCATCGATTGCGCGGTGTAGCCGTCCGACGCGACGCCGCCGAGCCCTTCGTCTGCGCAGAAATCGTCGAATTTCTTGTCGGGCTGCCGCTCGTAGCGACCGAGCTTGTAGTAGATCTGGTCGTAGCCGAGCGCGCCTTGCGTCGGACGCAGCTCACCGAGCACCACGTCGAGCATGTCGCCCGTGCGCACGCTTTTCCATTTGCCCTGCACGGGCGCGGGCGTCGATGGCGACGGATTGCCGGCGCTCCCCGGGGCCGTTGCACTGCCTGGTGTGGAGCCGTTTGCGCCGGCTTCGACGGCGGCGATCGGGGCGACGGAGGCCGTGCCGTCACCGCCGCATGCGGCGATCGCGGCAATGAGCGAAAAGGCGGTAACGGCGACGAGGCGGGAGAGCGGATGGGGCATCGGGCAATGGCGTCGACAATGGGTTGGGCGGCGGCGCGCGGCTGACGCGCGTGCGCGGACCCGTCAGCATCGCGAATCGATGTGACAGGTATTTGAAATGAAATCGACGGATTTGGCTACTTGCCGGTGCGGCCGGGCTGCTGGGGCGACGCGGCGACGCGCCGGCGGGCGCGCTTCGACACGCCGTTGACGAGCGCCCAGCGGATCACCGGCGCGACGATCCGCACGCCGGGCCGCACGAGCGCGCGGCGCACGGGAGCGAGAGCCGACAGGCCGAGCATCTGCTGCGCCCAAGTCGGCAGCAGATCGACGCCGGCGTTGAACAGCAGCGTGGCGGCGGGGCGCATCGCCGGCTTCGGCACCGGCACGTTCGTCAGGATGCGCACCACCTCGTGCGTGCGTTCGCTCGCTTCCAGTTCGGGGCGCATCGCGGCGAAGTACGCGGCGACGTCGGCGCGCGTCTTGGGCACGTTCGTCGCGCCGAGCAGTTCGGCGACGCGCGCCGTTTCCGCGTAGTAGCGGTCCTGGTCGGCACCCGACAGCAGCGGATTCATGTAGCGCAAGTGCGCGGCGAGAAAGCTCGACACTTCGGCGACGTGCACCCACGTCAGCAGCGCCGGGTCGCTCGCGCGATACGGGCGGCCGTCGGGTCCCGTGCCGGTGACGGTCTCGTGGATCGCCTTCACGCGCTCGATCAGCTTCAGCGCGTCGGCGCGGCTGCCGTACGTCGTGCCGGAGATGAACGTCGCGGTGCGGCGCAGGCGGCCGAGGATGTCGGTGCGGAACGTCGAATGGTCCCACACGCCCGCGAGCGCGAGCGGCTGCAGCGCTTGCAGCAGCAGTGCGGAGATGCCGCCCGTCATCATCGACGTGAAATCGGCGTGCACTTTCCAGCACACCGCGTCGGGGCCGAAGAGGCCAGGGTCGCCGGGCGGCGACGAGTAGTCGAGCGACGGGCCGCTGCCTGCCGTCAGATGCGTGACGCCGCCTGCGACGCGCGCGCGCACGCGCTCGACGAGCGGACGGCCGATCGTCGAGCGTGCTGGGCGGTCGTGTAGCGGGGCGGACATCGATTGGCTCGTCGGAACGGGAACGGCGTCAGCGCTGAGCGTCCGGCGTGTCCCAGAGATTGCACACGGCGCTCGCGGCGTCCGGCGCGGAGAGTCCGAAGTGCCGGTACGTGAGGAGCGTCGCGACGCGGCCGCGCGGCGTGCGCTGCAAGAACCCCTGCTGGATCAGGTACGGCTCGAGCACGTCCTCGATCGTGTCGCGTTCCTCGCCGATCGCGGCGGCGAGGTTGTCGACGCCGACCGGCCCGCCGTCGAATTTGTGCAGGATCGCCTCGAGCAGCTTGCGGTCCATCAGGTCGAAGCCGACCGGATCGACGTCGAGCATCGCGAGCGCGGCGTCCGCGACGGCAGCGGTGATGTTGCCGTCGGCTCTCACTTCCGCGTAGTCGCGCACGCGGCGCAGCAGGCGGTTCGCGATCCGCGGCGTGCCGCGCGAGCGTTTCGCGATTTCGAGCGCGCCGTTCGGATCGATCGGCGCGTTGAGGAGCGCGGCCGAGCGGCGCACGATCCGCGATAGCTGCTCGGCGTCGTAGAACTCGAGTCGCGCGACGATTCCGAAGCGGTCGCGCAGCGGATTGGTCAGCATGCCCGCGCGCGTCGTCGCGCCGACGAGCGTGAACGGCTGCAGGTCGAGCTTCACGCTGCGCGCGGCCGGCCCCTCGCCGATCATGATGTCGATCTGGTAATCCTCGAGCGCCGGATACAGGATTTCCTCGACGACAGGCGACAGTCGGTGGATTTCGTCGATGAAGAGGACGTCGTTCGCTTCGAGGTTCGTGAGGAGCGCGGCGAGGTCGCCTGCGCGCTCGAGCACGGGGCCGGACGTCTGACGCAGGTTCACGCCCATCTCGCGCGCGATGATGTGCGCGAGCGTCGTCTTGCCGAGGCCGGGCGGCCCGAACAGCAGCACGTGGTCGAGCGCTTCGGAGCGGCGCTTCGCGGCCTCGATGAAGATCTCGAGCTGGTCGCGCACCTTCTCCTGGCCGACGTATTCGTCGAGCTGGCGCGGGCGCAGCGCGCGTTCGAACGCTTCTTCGTGCGAAGACACGGGCGTGGCGGCGATGATCCGCTCGGCGGCGAGTTTGTCGGTTTCGATCATGCGGCCATTGTACCGCGCGGCGCGGTCCGGCCAACCTGGCCGAACGGCCGAGTCGCCGCCTGGCGACCGGCGTGAGAAGCTGTCTCCAACGACGCGCCGTTACGCCTTCGACAGCGCCTTGAGCGACAGCTTGATGCCTTCGGACACGCCGGTGCCGGCCGGCACGTTCTTGATCGCGGCGAGCGCTTCCTTTTCCGAATAGCCGAGCGCAACGAGCGCGTTGAGGATGTCGGTCGCGTGGTCGGACGGGGACGCCGCGCCGGCGAGCGGGCCGAGATCGGCGCCGAGCTTGCCTTTGAGTTCGAGGAGCAGGCGCTCGGCCGTCTTCTTGCCGATGCCGGGCACGCGTGTGAGGCGCGCGGCGTCCTGCAGCGTGACCGCTTGCGACAGCTCCGCGACGCTCATCCCGGACAGCACGGCGAGCGCCATCCGCGCGCCGACGCCTGTGATCTTGAGCAGTTCGCGGAACGTCGAGCGCTCTTGCGGCGTCAGGAAGCCGTACAGCAGGTGCGCGTCCTCGCGGACGATCAGTTGGGTCAGCAGCACGACCTTCTCGCCCGTGTGCGGCAGGTTGTAGAACGTGCTCATCGGTACGTCGACTTCATAGCCGACGCCGTTGCAGTCGACGAGGAGGTGCGGGGGATTCTTTTCGAGCAGGGTGCCGGCGATGCGACCGATCATGGCGAGTGCGGGACGGAACGGAAAGCGCGAGTGTAGCGCACCGCAGTGCGCGCGCGGCAGCGGGACGGCCGGAAGATCGCCAGCGGGCTGCGGGTTGCGTGCGGCGAGCGTGGCCGACGGGACGGTGCGCCGGGCGCGTTCGGAGTATCCGGGCTGCGTGGGGGCGGCTCGAGCGGCAGGCGTGGTTGGCGTTGCCGGGAGTGTTGGAATTGCCGGCGCGTCCGGCGCGTTTGAGGCAATGGATGGGGGGCGATCGACGACGATTGATTCGAGCGGAGGCGGTGCCGGCGTCCGCAATGCGTCGCCGGACATCCGCGTTACCCGACGAGCCGTCCGCGCCGAACGCGCAGCCCTTTTTTCGCGAGCGCGGGCGCGATGCCGCCGAGCGTGTTGAGCGTGTCGCCGCCGTGCGCGTGGCAGATCGCCATCCCGAGCGCGTCGGCCGCGTCGGTGCCGGGCCGTCCGGACAGACTCAGCAGGCGTGCGACCATTTCCTGCATCTGCTCTTTCGTCGCGCGTCCGTAGCCGACCACCGCCTGCTTGAGCTGCAGCGCCGTGTATTCGGCGACGGGCAGGCCGCCCGACACGAGCCCGCAGATCGCCGCGCCGCGCGCCTGGCCGAGAAGCAGCGTCGATTGCGGATTGACGTTGACGAACACTTTTTCGATCGCCGCCTGATCGGGGGTGTGCTCGCGGATCAACGTCGAGATGCCGTCGTAGATCGTGCCGAGCCGCGTGGGCAGGTCGGCCGTGGGGGTCTTGATCACGCCGCTTGCGACGTACGCGAGCTGATGGCCGCTGACGTCGATCACGCCGAAGCCCGTGACGCGCAAGCCGGGGTCGATGCCGATGATTCGCATGAAAAAACGGAAAAGCTGTCTGCGTCCGATACTACACGAATGACGCGGGATCTCGGCGAAGGCGGGGCGCAATCGCCGAACCGAAAAGCCACTGCGCCGAAAAATCACCGCGTGCCCCGTCGAGATCGCACGTCCGATAAAAAACCCGGCGGTGAGACACCGCCGGGTTTCGCTGAAAACGACGCGTCGCGAGAATCAGTGACGGAAGTGGCGCACGCCCGTCAGCACCATCGCGATGTTGTGCTCGTCGGCTGCGGCGATCACTTCGTCGTCGCGCACGGAGCCGCCCGGCTGGATCACGCAGGTCGCGCCCGCCGTGACGACGACGTCGAGGCCGTCGCGGAACGGGAAGAAGGCGTCCGACGCGACCGCCGAGCCGGCGAGCGTGAGGTCCGCGTTCTGCGCCTTGATGCTAGCGATGCGCGCCGAATCGACGCGGCTCATCTGGCCCGCGCCAACGCCGAGCGTCATCCCGTTGCCGCAGAACACGATTGCGTTCGACTTCACGTACTTCGCGACGCGCCATGCGAACAGCAGGTCGTCCATTTCCTTCGGCGTCGGGTGGCGCTTCGTGACGACGCGCAGCTCGCGCGGCTGGACGTTCTTCGAATCGAGCGACTGCACGAGCAGGCCGCCGCCGACGCGCTTCAGGTCGAACGCGTTGTGGCCGTCGCCCAGCGCGATCTCGAGGAGACGCACGTTCTGCTTCGCCGCGAACACCTGCTTCGCCGCATCCGAGAACGACGGCGCGATCAGCACTTCGACGAACTGCTTCGCCACCGCTTGCGCGGCGGCTTCGTCGACTTCGCGGTTGAACGCGATGATGCCGCCGAACGCCGACGTCGGATCGGTCTGGAACGCCTTCGCGTACGCTTCGGCCGCATCCGCGCCGAGCGCGACGCCGCACGGATTCGCGTGCTTGATGATCACGCATGCGGGCGCGTCGAACGTCTTCACGCATTCCCACGCGGCGTCCGAATCGGCGATGTTGTTGTACGACAGTTCCTTGCCCTGCAACTGGCGGTAGTTCGCGAGCGCGCCGGCCGGCGTCGCGATGTCGCGATAGAACGCGGCGCTCTGGTGCGGGTTTTCGCCGTAGCGCAGGTCCTGCACCTTGTCGAACGCGAGGTTCAGCGTCGCCGGGTACGGGTTGCGCGAGTCGTGCTGCAGGTCTTCCGTCAGGCTCGTCAGATAGTTCGTGATCGCGCCGTCGTACTGCGCGGTGTGCGCGAACACCTTGGTCGCGAGGCGGAAGTTCGTCTTGTAGCCGACCGTGTTGCCGTTCGCCTTCATTTCGTCGAGCACGACCGCGTAGTCGGCCGGATCGACGACGACCGTCACGTCGCGGTGGTTCTTCGCCGCCGAGCGCAGCATCGTCGGGCCGCCGATGTCGATGTTCTCGATCGCGTCGGCGAGCGTGCAGTCGTCCTTCGCAATCGTCTGGACGAACGGATACAGGTTCACGACGAGGAGATCGATCGTCGGAATCCCGTGCGCTTCGAGCGCCTGCATGTGCTCGGGCAGGTCGCGGCGAGCGAGGATGCCGCCATGCACCTTCGGGTGCAGCGTCTTCACGCGCCCATCGAGCATTTCCGGGAAGCCGGTGTAGTCGGCCACTTCGGTGACGGGCAGGCCCGCGTCGGCGAGCAGTTTCGCGGTGCCGCCCGTCGACAGCAGCTTGACGCCGAGTTCGGACAGCGCTTTTGCGAAGTCGACGATGCCGGTCTTGTCGGAAACGGAAATGAGCGCTTGCTTGATCATGATGGAACCACCAATAGCCAGAAAACGGGGACGGGGCGGCCGCCTACAGCAGGCCGTGCTGCTGCAGCTTCTTGCGCAGCGTGTTGCGATTGATGCCGAGGTACTCCGCGGCGAGCGACTGGTTGCCGCCCGCCTGTTCGAGCACGACTTCGAGCATAGGCTTTTCGACGCACGACATCACCATCTCGTAGACGTCGTGCGGATTGGAGCCGTCGAGATCCCGGAAGTAGCCACCCAGGCTGTCGCGGACGCATTGTTCGATGTTGTGCTTGCTCATGCTGCTAATTGGTTAGGATCGCCCGGCTCGCCGCGGCCGCCGTCTTCTTCGTCCACGTAGACGAGGCGGTCGGACAATGCCTGTTGCGCGTCGAAGAATTCGTTGACGGCGGCAAGTTGCTCGCGCGTGGAATCGAGCGTATTCATCCGGTGCCGGAATCCGTTGGCACCGGAAAGGCCGCGAGTGTACCAGCCGATGTGCTTGCGCGCAGTACGGACTCCCGTGAATTCGCCGTAGAACGCGTAGTGATCCTCGAGGTGCTCGTTCATCACCTGGCGGATCTCGTCGATGCGCGGCGGCGGCAGGAGCTCGCCGCTTTGCAGGAAATGACCGATTTCTCGAAAAAGCCATGGCCTTCCTTGCGCCGCGCGGCCGATCATCAGCGCGTCGGCGCCCGTTGCTTCGAGCACCGCCTTCGCTTTCTGCGGCGACGTAATGTCGCCGTTCGCGACGACCGGAATGTGCACCGCACTCTTCACGGCAGCGATCGTGTCGTATTCGGCGTCGCCGCGGTACAGATCGGCGCGGGTTCTGCCGTGCACGGTCAGCATCGAGATGCCGGCTGCCTCGGCGAGCTTCGCGACCATGATCGCGTTCTTGTGTTCGCGGTCCCAGCCGGTCCGGATCTTCAGTGTGACGGGCACCGCATCAGGCCCCGTGCCGACCGCGGCGACCACCGCCTCGACGATTCGCTGCACGAGCGGTTCGTTCTGCAGCAGCGCGGAGCCGGCGGCGACGTTGCAGACCTTCTTCGCCGGACAGCCCATGTTGATGTCGATGATCTGCGCGCCGTTCGCGACGTTGTGACGCGCGGCCTCGGCCATCATCGCC
This sequence comes from Burkholderia sp. BDU5, assembly GCF_001522845.1. NCBI lineage: Bacteria > Pseudomonadati > Pseudomonadota > Betaproteobacteria > Burkholderiales > Burkholderiaceae > Burkholderia > Burkholderia sp. BDU5. The sequence goes on from NZ_LOWC01000053.1 coordinate 151,295, forward strand.
GGATCGGCGCCCGCGATCTGCACTGCGATCGGTTCGACTTCGCCCGCGTGGTTCGCGCGGCGCATCGTCTTCTCGCTCTTCCACAACTGCGCGTTCGACGCGACCATCTCGGACACGGCGTAGCCCGCGCCGAGCCGTTTGCACAGCTGGCGGAACGGCCGGTCCGTGACGCCCGCCATCGGGGCGACGAACAGATTGTTGCGCAGGACGTGAGAGCCTAGGACGGGCATCGCAATGGGAGCGCCCGCGCGGGGCGCGGGCGGGGGGCAGGCGAAAGGGAAAACGCGCATTTTACCGTAACCGCTGGTGCCGCCGAATTAGGCAACTGTCGGCAATCGTTAAATCGTCGATGAATATTGCGTGAATGTGGGATGGCGCATCGTGCGTGGCTGCAAAGCGGAGTACACGCGATGCGTCGGGAGGTCGTTTCGGGACGCGCGAACCGGCCATGCGAGCGATGTCGCCGACGATGCCGTGCGCGCGTGCTTTGCGGTCGCGCCGATGCGTCGTGCGGCGTTGCCGCGTGCGTGCCGGCGTAGGCTGTGTGCCGGAAGGCGTACGCGAGGTGAGAGATTAGAATCTGGATGTCAGCCGTCAGCCGTCAGCCGTCAGCCGTCAGCCGTCAGCCGATTCTGTCGAAAAACGCGCTGACCATGGGCGGAGCCAGATTCCCAAGAGCCCTCTTCCTTGGCAGGCGCCCAAGCGTGGCTTGTCGAGCGATCTGACGGGGTGGTTCTTCGCGAATGGCAAGCGAGGTTTCGGAAACGGCGTTTTTCAACGGAATCGGCCATCAACCCGATCGTCAGCCAGCCGCTCGACGCCGAACGCTCAACGCCACCCGCCTCACCGCCGCTGCCCGAACATCATCTGCCGCGCGATCGCGGTCTTGAGCGGCGGCACGAATTCGAGCGCGGTGAGCGCCGCGCCGCGCAGCACGGCGAGCGGTCGCGAGTCGACGGTGAAAAGGCGTGCGAGCGTGTCGGTCGCGCCGATCGTGAGGCGCCTGTCGAGCGCGCGGCGCGCGTTGAACGTCGCGAGCGCGAGCGGTGTCGCGCCGTGTTCGGACAGCGTCTCGGCGAGCGTGTGCGCGTCGCGCAGCCCGAGGTTGAGCCCCTGGCCCGCGACCGGGTGCAGCGTTTGCGCGGCGTTGCCGACGATCGCGATCCGTCTGTCGACGAGCGTTTCCGCCGCAGCGAGTCCGAGCGGGAACGCCGCGCGCCCGACGATTTGCGTGAAGCGTCCCATCCGCGCGCCGAACATCGCGCCGAGTTCCTGCAGGAATGCGTCGTCGGACAATTCGCTGCGCCGCCGCGCGACATCGGGCGCGCAGCACCAGACGAGCGCGTAGTCCGCCTGCCGCGGGCCGCCGAGCGGCAGCAGCGCGAGCGGGCCTTCGGCGGTGAAGCGCTCCCACGCGACGCGCGGCCGCGGCGCCGACACCGTGACGGTGCCGACGAGCGCCGTCTGCCCGTAGTCGCGGCTCTTCGCACTCTCGGTCAGCTTGCGCTTCCGGTCGTCGAAGAGGCCGCCCTCCGCGTTGACGAGCACGCGCGCGCGCAACTCGCGCGTGCCTTGCAGCGTGTCGAGCGTGATCGTCGCGCCGTCGGCGTCCTGCGTCGGCGAATGCGCGGACGTCGACGTGAACCAGTGCGCGCGCGTGCCGCGCACCGCGCGCGCGAGCGCCTGCACGATCGAGCCGTAGCGCACGACGTAGCCGAGCGCGGCGAGGTCGTGCTCGTCGCGATCGATCAGCGTGCGGCCGAAGTGGCCGCGCTGCGACACGTGGATGTGCTCGATCGGCGTCGCGTCGCCCGGCCAGCCGAGCGTATCGAGCAGCATCCGGCTGCCGTGCGACACGGCAATCGCGCGAGGATCGTTCGCGCTCGCGTCGGGATCGCGTGCGTCGATCAGCGCGACGGACAGCGCACGGGTCGCACTGCGGCGCGCGAGCCAGCCGGCGAGCGCGAGCCCGACCGGCCCGGCGCCGACGATCGCGATATCGAAGTCGAAAGCAGGCGAAGGGGCGGCGGTCGTCATCGTTCGTGAATCGTGGGTCTCGGTGGGAAGCAGCGGGTGCGGGTCACGGCTGCGGGCGGACGGTCTGGGTCGGCGCATCGCGCATCAGCGCCTCGATCTCGTCCGCGGCCACCGGCACGTCGCGCGTGATCAGCTCGCATCCCGTCGGCGTGACGAACGCGTCGTCCTCGATCCGGATGCCGATGTCCCAGAATGCCTGTGGCACGTCGTCGGCCGGACGCACGTACAGCCCCGGCTCGATCGTGAGCGCCATCCCCGCGTGCAGCACGCGCGACGGCAGCGCGCCGTCGTCGTCGCGCGGCGCGCGGCGCTCGCGGTAGTCGCCGCAGTCGTGCACGTCCATCCCGAGCCAGTGGCCCGTGCGGTGCATGTAGAAGCGCGTGTACGCGCGCTCGGCGATCACGTCGTCGACGCTCGCGAAGCGAGTCTTCGGCACGAGGCCGGTGTCGAGCATGCCCTGTGCGAGCACGCGCACCGCGGCGTCGTGCGGCGCGTCGAATGCGGCGCCCGCGCGCGTCGCCGCGATCGCCGCTTCCTGCGCGGCGAGCACGATCTCGTAGAGCGCGCGCTGCGGGCCTGAAAAGCGGCCGTTCGCCGGGAACGTGCGCGTGATGTCGGATGCGTAGCCGTCGAGCTCGCATGCCGCGTCGATCAGGATCAGGTCGCCGTCCTCGACGATCGCGTCGCCCGCCGGGTAGTGGAGCACGCACGCGTTCGCGCCCGTCGCGACGATCGAGCCGTACGCGGGCGATTGCGCGCCGTGGCGGCGGAACGTGTAAAGCAACTCGGCTTCGAGTTCGTATTCGCGGATGCCAGGTCGGCATGCGGCCATCGCGCGAAGGTGCGCGAGCGCGGAAATCCCGGCCGCGCGGCGCATGATCGCTTGCTCGTGCGCGTCCTTGACAAGCCGCATGTCGTCGAGCAGCGGCCCGAGATCGAACGCGGCGCCTGGCGCGGCGACGCCTGCGCGGGCGCGCGAGCGCACCGCGTCGAGCCAGCCGTTCAGGCGGCCGTCGAATTCGGTCGAAACGCCGAAGCGATAAAAGAGCGCGTGCGCATCGGCGACGATGCGCGGCATTTCGGCGTCGAGCGCGTCGTATGGGAACGCGGCGTCGAAGCCGAACGCGTCCCGCGCGGCCTCGGGCCCGAAATGGAACCCTTCCCAGATTTCGCGCTCGGGATTCTTCGCGCGGCAGAACAGGATCGCACGCGGCGCGTCGTCCGTCGCCGACGCGTCGAGGACGAGGAGCGCGTCGGGCTCGGTGAAGCCCGTCAGGTAGTAGAAGTAGCTGTCGTGCCGGTACGGATAGCCGCTGTCGCGATTGCGGAGCACTTCCGGCGCGGTGGGCACGATGGCGACGCCGCCGCCTTGCGCGCGCAGCGATGCCAGCACGCGGTCACGGCGCTGGCGGTAGACGTCGAGGGCGATGGCGGGTTCGGTCGGTTGATTCATCACGCGATTGTAGCGCCGTCGCGCGGGTCGCGCGCGACGGGTGGGGGCGGCGGGCCGTCGGTCGTGCGGCGGCGATGCGGCCGCCACGGCGCGCACGCAACGACGCACCGTGCGCGGCGCGATGCCGTGCGGTCCGCGGGAAATCACGCTTGGCCGGCACGCGCCGGTGCAAAACGGCAGCTCGGGCCCGCGGCAAAAGCCGGACGGCCGCAACGCGAAACCGCACGGCGCAACCTCCGCTGTCTTGCCCGGTCGCGCGGCCCGCGCGGCGGCCGCGATTGTTGCAAACCATCCACAGGCCGGATGGCCGATTATCAACGGAGACGCAACGGCCGGTTATGATCGGCGACAACGTATACTCTCGGGCGGTATTCCCGACAGAAGACAGATGATGAAATTAATCGGTTCGCTCAGCAGCCCGTTCGTCCGCAAGGCGCGAATCGTGCTCGCTGAAAAGAAGATCGACTACAAGCTGGAGCTCGAGAACGTCTGGGCGCCGGACACCGACATCCATGCGTCGAACCCGCTCGGCAAGGTGCCGTGCCTCGTGATGGAGGACGGCGCCGCCGTGTTCGATTCGCGCGTGATCTGCGAATACGTCGACACGCTTTCGCCCGTCGGCAAGCTGATCCCGCCGTCCGGACGCGAGCGCGTCGAGGTGCGGTGCTGGGAGGCGCTCGGCGACGGCGTGCTCGACGCGTCGGTCGCAATTCGTATCGAGCACACGCAGCGCGAGCCGCAGCAGCGCAGCGACGCATGGATCGCGCGCCAGCAGCGCAAGATCGACGACGGTCTCGTCGCGATGTCGCAGGGCCTGGGCGGCAAGATGTGGTGCGTCGGCAATCACTACACGCTTGCCGACATCGCGCTCGGCTGCACGCTCGGCTACCTCGATTTCCGGATGCCCGAAATCAACTGGCGCGAGCGCCATCCGAATCTCGACAAGCATTTCGTGAAGCTGTCGCAGCGCCAGCCGTTCGTCGACACAGTGCCGCAGTGACGCGACGCCGCGCGCGGCGTCGATGACAAAACGCCCCGTTACCGGGGCGTTTTTCGTTTGACGCGCGGCGCGTGGGCGGCGCGCGACGTTTCGATGCGCGAGCCGACGGCCAAGCTCGCCGGCTGCTCGCGATCGCGGTGCGCCACGCCGCGGCGACTTACGAGAAAACGCCCTTCCGAGGGGCGTTTTTCTGTCGAACTAGGCGCGCGCCGGCGCGCTTCCGCCGATGCGCGCGTACCCGCTCTCGCCGAGTGAGAACGAGTCGCTGCGCGCGACGGGCCACCATGTCTCGTACAGCGAGAAGCCGCAATGGTCGCCGTTCAGCAGCGCACCCGGCTCCAGATACTTGAGCAACTGCGACATCAGTCGCACTTCGTGCGGCGCGACGCGCTGCACGATGTGATGCGCGCGCAGCTCGGACGGATGCGACAGCCCCGCCGCCTGCACGAGTTCCTGCAGCGCGTGCAGCGTGTTGCGATGGAAGCCGTGGACGCGCTCCGCCTTGTCCGGCACGACGAGCGCGCGCTGGCGCACCGGGTCCTGCGTCGCGACGCCCGTCGGGCAGCGGTCCGTATGGCAGTGCTGCGCCTGGATGCAGCCGACCGCGAACATGAAGCCGCGCGCCGAGTTCACCCAGTCCGCGCCGATCGCGAGCGTGCGCGCGATGTCGAACGCGGTGATGATCTTGCCGCTTGCGCCGAGCTTCACCTGATCGCGCAGCCGGATCCCGACGAGCGTGTTGTGCACGAGGAGGAGCCCTTCCTGCAGCGGCACGCCGACGTGATCGGTGAATTCGAGGGGCGCCGCGCCGGTGCCGCCTTCCGCGCCGTCGACGACGATGAAGTCCGGCACGATGCCCGTCTCGAGCATCGCCTTCGCGATCCCGAAGAATTCCCACGGATGGCCGACGCACAGCTTGAAGCCCGTCGGCTTGCCGCCCGACAGCTCGCGCAGCCGTTCGACGAACTCGAGCAACCCGCGCGGCGTCGAGAACGCCGAATGCGCGGCGGGCGACACGCAATCCTTGCCCATCGGCACGCCGCGCGTCTCGGCGATCTCGGGCGTGATCTTCGCGGCGGGCAGCACGCCGCCGTGGCCGGGCTTCGCGCCTTGCGACAGCTTCACCTCGATCATCTTCACCTGCGGGTCGCGCGCCTGCTTCTCGAACTTGTCCGGATCGAACGTGCCGTCGTCGCGGCGGCAGCCGAAGTAGCCGGAGCCGATCTCCCAGATGATGTCGCCGCCGTGCTCGCGGTGATATTTCGACAGCGAGCCTTCGCCCGTGTCGTGCGCGAAGCCGCCTTGCTTCGCGCCCAGGTTCAGCGCGCGGATCGCGTTCGCCGATAGCGCGCCGAAGCTCATCGCCGAAATGTTGAAGATCGAGATGTCGTACGGCGCTTGGCGCATCGCGCCGACGCGGACCCGGAAATCGTGGCCGGCCAGCTTCGTCGGCGCGAGCGAATGGCTGATCCATTCGTGCGCGACCGCCTTCACGTCGAGCTCGGTGCCGTACGGCCGGTTGTCGGCGACGTTCTTCGCGCGCTGATAGACGAGGCTGCGCTGCGCGCGCGAGAACGGCTTTTCGTCGGTGTCGTCTTCGACGAAGTACTGGCGGATTTCAGGACGGATGAATTCGAACAGGAAGCGCAGATGGCCCCACAGCGGGTAATTGCGCAGGATCGCGTGGCGGTCCTGCTTCAGGTCGTACAGGCCGAGCGCGACGAGCGCGGCGACGGGCGCGATCCACAGCCACGAGATCGCATGCCGGGCCGCGAGCACGGCGACGGCCGCGAAGAGGGCGACCGCGCACCACATCGCGAGATAACGTCGAGAAAGCATGGGGACTCCATATCGTTTTTCGGATGCCGCCATGCGTCGACGAGCGGCGCGGCGGCGGGCGCGGACGCGGACGCCGCCGTGCCGGCGCGCCGTCCGTCGCGTGCCGCAAGTCTAAACCGATCGGGGGTCAGCGCGCTTCGGCGAGCGCGGGCGCGCCGCCCGCGTGCGCGGCGTCGGGGCGTCCCGTTGCCGCGGATTCGATGATGCCGCCGCCGAGGCACACGTCGCCGTCGTACAGCACCGCCGACTGGCCGGGCGTGACCGCCCATTGCGGCTCGTCGAACGTCAGCGAGAAGCGCTCGCCGCTTGCGTCGGCTGCAACGCCGCTCGCCGCGCCGCCGCCCGACGCGGCCCGGCCTGACGCGGCCCGGCCTGGCGCGGCCCGGCCGAAAATACAAGCCGCGTCGGCCTGCCGATAGCGGGTCTTCGCGCCGCACGCGAAGCCGTCGATGGGCAGTTCGCCCGCGACCCAACTGACATTGCCCGCGACGAGCTCGCGCGACAGCAGCCACGGATGATCGTGGCCCTGCACGACGTAGAGCGTGTTCGACGCAATGTCCTTCGCCGCGACGAACCACGGCTCGCCGCTGCCGTCCTTGCTGCCGCCGAGCCCGATGCCCTTCCTCTGGCCGAACGTGTAGAACGCGAGGCCGATGTGCTCGCCGACCGTCTTGCCGTCGGGCGTCTTCATCGGGCCGGGCTTCGTCGGCAGATAGCGGTTCAGGAAATCGCGGAACGGGCGCTCGCCGATGAAGCAGATGCCCGTCGAATCCTTCTTCTTCGCGTTCGGCAGCCCGATCTGCTCGGCGATCTCGCGCACCTTCGTCTTCGGGATTTCGCCGAGCGGGAACAGCGTCTTCGACAACTGCGCCTGATTGAGGCGATGCAGGAAGTACGACTGGTCTTTCGTATGATCGAACGCCTTCAGGAGCTCGAAGCGGCCGTCGCGCTCGCGCACGCGCGCGTAATGGCCGGTCGCGATCGTCTGGGCGCCGAGCGACATCGCGTGATCGAGGAACGCCTTGAACTTGATCTCCGCGTTGCACAGCACGTCCGGATTCGGCGTGCGGCCCGCCGAGTATTCGCGCAGGAATTCGGCGAACACGCGGTCCTTGTATTCGGCAGCGAAGTTCACCGCCTCGACGTCGATGCCGATCAGGTCCGCGACCGACACGACATCGATCCAGTCCTGCCGCGTCGAGCAGTATTCGCCGTCGTCGTCGTCTTCCCAGTTCTTCATGAAGAGGCCGACGACGTCGTAGCCCTGTTCCTTCAGCAGCCATGCGGTGACCGACGAATCGACGCCGCCCGACATGCCCACCACGACTCGGCGCTTCGTCATTTGCCCGCCGCCTGATGATCCGGGGCCGCGCGATACGGCGCGACCGAATGCGTATGCACGAAATCGAGCGGCACGCGGCGGCCGGCGAGGTAGTCGTCGACGCAGCGCATCACGGCGGGCGACCGATGGCGATCCTCGCAGGCGCGCAGTTCGTCGGCCGTCATCCACAACGTGCGGACGATGCCGTCGTCGAGCGTGTGATTGGCGAGCGCGTCGCCCGCGCGGCCGCAGAACGTGAAGCGCAGGTAGGTCGCGCCGGCGCTCGCCGGGCGCGCGTAGTGCGCGAGATACACGCCGACGAGCGCGTCCGGCTCGAACGGATGCGCGGTTTCCTCGAGCGTCTCGCGGATCACCGCTTCGACGAGGGTCTCGCCGGCTTCGAGGTGGCCCGCCGGCTGATTGATGCGCAGGCCGGACGACGTATGTTCTTCGATCACGAGAAAGCGCCCGTCGCGTTCGACGATCGCGGCGACCGTCACGTGCGGGGTCCAGATTTCGGGTTTCATAGCCGTGCATTTTACCGGTTGCGCCGCGCTGCTGCCGGATTCGCGTATAGCGCGGTTCCGACCCCGACGCAACTCCGGGCGTTGCCCACGTGCACACGCCAGTCGACCGGGAAGGGGTCGCATTGCTGATTCGTCGCCGCTTTCGGTTAAAGTGGCGCCTGAAACAGCCGTTGCCTTCGAGCCGGTATGTCAGTCGTCCGGCTCGCCGTCGCAGTAGAACAAACGAAGAGGAGGGATCGACGATGCATATCGGAGTGCCTGCCGAAACGCGGGCGAACGAGGCGCGCGTGGCGGCGACGCCGGAGACGGTCAAGAAATACGCGGCGGCCGGCCACCGCGTGACGGTCGAGCGCGGCGCAGGCGTGGCCGCGAGCTTTCCGGACGACGCATACGCGGCCGCCGGCGCCGAGCTGACCGACGCGGCCACCGCGTTCGGCGCGGACATCGTGCTGAAGGTGCAGGCGCCCACCGATGCGGAGGCCGCGCAGCTGAAGCGCGGCGCGACGCTCGTCGGGATGCTCGAGCCGTTCAACGCCGAGCAGGCGGCGCGTCTGGCGGCGGCGGGCGTCACGGGCTTCGCGCTCGAAGCCGCGCCGCGCACGACGCGCGCGCAGAGCCTCGACGTGCTGTCGTCGCAGGCGAACATCGCCGGCTACAAGGCGGTGCTCGTCGCCGCGGCGCTGTATCCGCGCTTCTTTCCGATGCTGATGACGGCCGCGGGCACCGTGAAGGCCGCGCGCGTGCTGATCCTTGGCGCGGGCGTCGCGGGGCTGCAGGCGATCGCGACCGCGAAGCGCCTCGGCGCCGTCATCGAAGCGTCCGACGTGCGTCCCGCAGTGAAGGAGCAGATCGAATCGCTCGGCGCGAAATTCCTCGACGTTCCTTACGAAACGCAAGAAGAGCGCGACGCGGCAGAAGGCGTCGGCGGCTACGCGCGGCCGATGCCGGCGTCGTGGCTGGGGCGTCAGGCGGCGCTCGTGCACGAGCGCGCGAAGCAGGCCGACATCGTCATCACGACCGCGCTGATTCCGGGCCGTCCCGCGCCGACGCTGATTTCCGTCGAGACCGTGCAGTCGATGAAGCCGGGCTCGGTGCTCGTCGATCTCGCGGCGGGCCGCGGCCCCGAATTCGACGGCCGCAAGAGCGGCAACTGCCCGCTCACCGTCGCCGACCAGGTGATCGTCCATCAGGGCGTGACGATCGCCGGCTACACGAACCTGGCCGCGATGGTGCCCGCCGACGCGTCATCGCTCTACGCGCGCAATCTGTTCGACTTCCTGAAGCTGATCGTCACGAAGGAAGGCGCGCTCAACATCGATCTTTCGGACGACATCGTCGCCGCGATGCTTCTGTGTCGCGACGGCGAGGTCGCGCGCAAATAACGGGAGGCGGGATGGAGATCATCAATCACACGGTCATCAACGTGATCATCTTCGTGCTGGCGGTGTACGTCGGCTACCACGTGGTCTGGAACGTGACGCCCGCGCTGCACACGCCGCTGATGGCGGTGACGAACGCGATCTCGGCGATCGTGATCGTCGGCGCGATGCTCGCGGCCGCACTGACGCTGGGCGGCGTCGGCAAGTTCTTCGGCACGCTCGCCGTCGCGCTCGCGGCCGTCAACGTGTTCGGCGGCTTTCTCGTGACGAGGCGCATGCTCGAGATGTTCAAGAAGAAAGAGCCGAAGCAGGCGAACGGCAAGGCGAAGGAGGGCGCGCGATGAGCATGAACGTCGTCACGCTGCTGTACCTCGTTGCGTCGGTGTGCTTCATCCAGGCGCTGAAGGGCCTGTCGAATCCGAAGAGCGCTAGACGAGGCAATCTATTCGGAATGGTCGGGATGGCGATCGCGATCCTGACGACCGTCGCGCTGATCGTCAAGCAGGCCGCCTGGCTCGGCGCGAACCTGCCGCTCGGCCTCGGGCTCGTGTTCGGCGCGCTCGTGATCGGCGGCGCGGTCGGTGCGGTGATCGCCGCGCGCGTCGAGATGACGAAGATGCCGGAGCTCGTCGCGGCGATGCACTCGCTGATCGGTCTCGCGGCCGTGTGCATCGCGGTCGCGGTCGTGGCCGAGCCGGAGGCGTTCGGGCTCGTGCCGCAGGATGCGGCGTCGCCGAACTTCATTCCGTTCGGCAACCGGATCGAGCTCTTCATCGGCACGTTCGTCGGCGCGATCACGTTCTCCGGCTCGGTGATCGCGTTCGGCAAGCTGTCGGGCAAGTACAAGTTCCGGCTCTTTCAGGGCGCGCCCGTCGTCTATCCGGGGCAGCATCTGATCAACCTGATGCTCGCGCTCGGCATGCTCGGCTTCGGCATCCTGTTCTTCGTGACGCAGTCGTGGCTGCCGTTCGGGATCATGACGGCGATCGCGTTCGCGCTGGGCGTGCTGATCATCATCCCGATCGGCGGCGCGGACATGCCGGTCGTCGTGTCGATGCTGAACTCGTATTCGGGCTGGGCGGCGGCGGGCATCGGCTTTTCGCTGAACAACGCGATGCTGATCATCGCGGGCTCGTTGGTCGGCTCGTCGGGCGCGATCCTGTCGTACATCATGTGCCACGCGATGAACCGCTCGTTCTTCAACGTGCTGCTGGGCGGCTTCGGCGCCGAGCCGGGCACGGCGGCGAGCGGCGGCTCGCAGGAGCAGCGGCCGGTGAAGTCGGGTTCCGCGGAAGACGCGTCGTTCATGCTCGGCAACGCCGAAACGGTCGTGATCGTGCCGGGCTACGGGCTTGCCGTCGCGCGTGCGCAGCATGCGCTGAAGGAGCTGACCGACAAGCTCGTCGAGAAGGGCATCGACGTGCGCTATGCGATCCATCCGGTCGCGGGGCGGATGCCGGGCCACATGAACGTGCTGCTCGCGGAAGCGGAAGTGCCGTACGAGATCGTCCACGAGATGGAGGACATCAACGGCGAGTTCGGGCAGGTCGACGTGGTGCTCGTGCTCGGCGCGAACGACGTGGTGAATCCGGCTGCGAAGAACGATCCGAAATCGCCGATCGCGGGGATGCCGATCATCGAGGCGTACAAGGCGCGCACCGTGATCGTCAACAAGCGGTCGATGGCCGCGGGCTACGCGGGCCTCGACAACGAGCTCTTCTACATGGACAAGACGATGATGGTCTTCGGCGATGCGAAGAAAGTCATCGAGGACATGGTGAAGTCGGTCGAGTAAGCGATGCGCGGGCGCGCCGGCGTCGGCCGGGGCGCTCGCCGTTCGCGTACAGGGCGCCGATCGGCGCGCGGCCCGCGGGGCGGCGCATCGTTTCGGCGTTTTTCTTTTTGTCTGCGGCTGACGCATGTACGTCGCGGATCGCCACATGCGATTCGAGCGATTCGACGCCGTCACGGATCGTTCGGGTTGCGTTCGCGCGACGATCGCTCGTGCGCTTGCCGTCGCGCCGCGCGTCAACGCACGGGCGCGTTCGCCTTGCGCAGATAGTCGGCGAGCCGCTTGCCCTCCTGATCCGGAAACGCCGCGTGCACTGCGACTTCGTTCATTCGCGCGATGTCGAACGTGCGGAAGTCTTCGCGCAGCTCGCACCATGCGCCGATCGTCCAGCGCCCGCCCCAGTAGACGAGCCCGAGCGGCCATACGCGGCGCGTCGTCTGCGCGCCGAGCCGGTCGCAGTACGCGAAGCTCACGATGCGGCGGCCGTCGACCGCTTCGTGCAGCGCATCCACTTTCTCCGAGAACGCGCGGTCGATGTGAAACGACGGCGCGAATACCGCGAGCCGGTCGAGCGTCGCGCGCTTGTCGGCGGGCATCGCCGACGCGATCTTCGCGAGCGCCGAACGCGCGCCGCCCGCGAAGCGCGCGCCGCCCCACGTCTCGAGCATCCGCGCGCCCGCCGCGAGCGCGGCCAGTTCCTCCGCGGTGAACGTGAGGGGCGGCAGGCTCGCCGCGCGGTTCAGGCGGTAGCCGATCCCGGCTTCTCCTTCGATCGGCACGCCCGACAGCTGCAAGTCGCGCACGTCGCGGTACACGGTGCGCGGCGATACCGACAGCCAGTCGGCGAGCTGCTGCGCGGTCGTCAGGCGGCGGCCGCGCAGCAATTCGGCGATCTGGAACAGGCGGTCGGCGCGACGCGTCATCGCGGGGCTCCGAGAGTGGGGACGGGATTGGGAATGCCGCGATGATAGCGCCGCGCGCGACAGCGGGCACGCGCGGTTTTCGTCTTCGGCTCAGCCCGCGCGATTACGATCGCGCACGGTTGCACGTGCGCGGATGCCGCCTCTGCTATTGCCGCCGCCGTCTTCGCTACTGCCGCCTCCGCTACTGCCGCCGCTCGCGACGCGGGCAGACGCGCGGCCGCGGCAATCGCCGTCGCCGCGGCCGCGTCGGCGTAGCGCGTCACGGTTCGCGCGGCGGCCGTTGCGCCGGCACGCGCGAGCATGCGTTCCCGCGTCGCCGCGCTCAGCTGCATTTGAGCGAGTGCAGGCCGACGCGATTGCCCTCGGTGTCGACGAGATAGCCGATGTAGCCATAGCCGTTCGGCAACTCGATCACCGAGCCCTGCACGATGCCGCCCGCGCGCTTCGCGCGCTCGAGCGCGGCCGTCACCGGGCCGTTCGCATTCAGGTAGACGACGGCGCCGTCCGGACCCGGCTTCAGCCGCTGCGGATCGTAGACGACCGCGCCGCCTGTGGCCGCCTCCGGATGCACGAAGACCGCGGTCGGCACCCCGCCGATCACTTCTCGCTGCAACGCCGTTTGCAGCACCGCTTCGTAGAAGCGGATCGCGCGATCGAAATCGATTGACGGGATGTCGAACCAGGCGATTACGCTTTCGCTGTTTGCGGTAGTCATTGCAAGCTCCTTGTACGTTGATATGCGGGGAAACCGTCCCGGAAACCCGCGTCGCAGCGCGACGGCATCGCAGTGTGCGCGGGGCCTGCTGACAACGTACTGTCAGCAGCGTAACGGCGCTTGACGTGCAACTTCGAGGTTGCACAATGAAGCGATACCGGCCGATATCCGATGGACCTCGTATTCAAAGCGCTCATGGACGCGACGCGCCGCCGCCAGCTCGATTTGCTGCGCGCGCGAAACGGCGAGACGCTGCCCGAGCTCGGCGAAGGACTCGCGATGAGCCGCCAGGCGGTCAGCGAACATCCGGCGCGCCTCGAGGACGCGAATCTTGTCGCGACCGTGCGGCGCGGCCGCGAGAAATCGCACTGCCTGAACCCCGTGCCGATCCACGAGATCGCCGAGCGCCGGATCGGCACGTTCGAGCGTCGCCGCCTGCAGGCGCTCGCCGAACTGAAACGCGGACTCGAAGCGGCCCGCACCGATGGAGACGACGATGGCTGACCCCGCTTATGTGTACGTGACGTACATCGCATCGACGCCCGAGCGCGTGTTCGACGCGCTCACCGACGCGGAACTGACGAAGGAGTACTGGTGCCGGCACCGCAACGCGTCGCCGGACTGGAAGCCTGGCTCGCGCTGGGAGCATCAGGATTATGACGATCCGCACACGATCGATCTCGTCGGCGACGTGATCGAGAACGATCCGCCGAACCGGCTCGTGATCTCGTGGCGGTTTCCGGCCGGCAGCGAAGACACGCGCGTGACGTTCGCCGTCGAGCCGTTCATGGACGACGCGGTGCGGCTCACCGTGACACACGAGAATCTCGTGCCGGATTCGGACATGGATCGCGGGATCCGGATGGGGTGGCCCGTCGTGCTGTCGAGCCTGAAGACGCTGCTCGAGACGGGGCGGCCGCTCGCGATGACGGCGCGCCGCTGGCACGGCGACGGCGCAGAGAAGAAGTGAGGATCGCGCGCCGCGCCGTCATGCGCGGCGGCCAAGGTGTAAGAACGGCCGAGGCTCGCGCGCGGCTTCCGATGCGTGCCGCGCCGGTGCGCATGCCGACGCGCGGCGCTCCACGACCGGGCGCGCGACGCGCGGCGCAGGCGATCGCGCCGGCGGTGCCGAATCGGCGCGTGCATTGCGCGGCGAACGCGCCGCGCGTTATTCGCCGTCGGCCGTTGCCGGGCGCTGCCGCACGCTGCCCGCGATCAGGTCGAAGCGGAACAGCCGGCATTCGAGTGCGCCGTTGAAGAGCGGCGTCTTCGCCGATTCGCGCAGCCGCAATTGGCCCGGCAGCGTGCGGTCCGAGCTCAGCATGAACGCCTGCCAGCCGGTGAAGCGCTGCTTGAGCGCGTCGCCGACCGCGCGGAAGAACTCGCCGTCGGGCGCGTCGGTGTGCGTGCGGCGGAACGCGTCGTCGCCGCCGCGGCTTTTGCCCGTCTCGCGCGCGTCGCCGCGCGGGCCGCGGCCGCGCACCTCGATCCGCTCGCCGTACGGCGGATTCGTGACGATCACGCCGGGCGTCGCGACGGGCGGCGTCATGTTGCGCGCATCGAGCTGCTTGAGCCACAGTGGCGGCACGCCCGCGCGCTCGAGGTTCGCGCGCGTTTTATCGAGCATGTCGCCGGAGATGTCGCTGCCGAAGATCAGCAGATCGTCGCGCTTGCCGCGCGCCGCGCGCTTCGTGTCCATCGCGGCGACCTTCAGCGCCTGCCACGCGGTGATGTCGTACTGCTTCAGTTTCTCGAAGCCGAAGCGGCGCTCGATGCCTGGCGCTACGCCGAGCGCGATCTGCGCGGCTTCCGCGACGAACGTGCCGCTGCCGCACATCGGATCGTAGAGCGGCGTGCCGGCCGTCCAGCCGGTCAGGCGCAGGATGCCCGCCGCGAGGTTCTCGCGCAGCGGCGCGGCGCCCTTGTCGAGGCGCCAGCCGCGCTTGAAGAGCGGCTCGCCGGACGTGTCGAGATAGAGCGTGCAGTCGCCCGCCGTCAGGAACGCGAACACACGGACGTCCGGCTGCGCGGTGTCGATGCTCGGACGCGCGCCCGTCTTGTCGCGCAGGCGGTCGCAGATCGCGTCCTTCACGCGCAGCGTCGCGAATTCGAGGCTCTTCAGCGGCGACTTGATCGCGGTGATGTCGACGCGCAATGTCTGCGCCGCCGCGAACCAGCGCTCCCACGGCTGTTCGAGCGCGAGCGCGTAGACGTCCTGCTCGTTGCGGTACGGCCGGTGCGCGATCTTCAGCAGCACGCGGCTCGCGATTCGCGAATGCAGATTGGCCGCCATGCAGGCCGCCCAGCCGCCTCGGAAATGGACGCCGCCCGGCACCTGCGCGCCCGCGTCGTACGGAGCGATCGCGTGGCGTGCGGCGATTTCCGCGAGCTCGGCGGCGAGCGCGGCTTCGAGCCCGCGCGGGCAGGGAGCGAAGAAGTCGAATAGGGTCGGCGAGGACATAAGGCGGGCGGATGCGTGCAAAAGTACGCCATTGTACGCGGGGTGGGCGCGCTCGCCGCTTCGGGCCGCGCGGGGGCGGTTCGTGTCGCCGGTGTCGATATTGCTGTCGGTATCGATGGCGGGGCGTGTCGTCGTGCGTCGGCCGGCTGTTGCATCGGCGACGGCTCGGTTCAGCTTGGTTCGGCTCGGCTCGTCGCCAGCCGGCAGGCTGCCGCCTGGCGACGCGTTGCCGCTCGCCGTCCGTCAGTGCCGTCGCATCGTCGTGCGGCTGCCCGCCGGGCGGCCCTGCGGCATCGTTGCCCGCCCGCCCGCCGCCCGCCCGCTGGCGCTGCCGCCGCGCTCAATGCGCGCGCGATTCGCTCGCCGCGCCGCTGCTGCGCGGCGGCCAGACGAGGCTGACCGGACGCTCGAGCACCGCGCGGCCGATCGCGGCGACGAGCGCGCGCACCTTGGTCGGCCTGAGGCTCCGGGAGCGCACCGCCATCGTGAACGCGAGCGCGAAGCTTACCGCGACGTTCAGGATCGCCATGCTGAAGACGCCCGCGACCGCCCACCACAGCTCGGCCGAGTGCAGCGTTTCCTTGCCGAGCACGCCGAGCGCGACGCCGATCGAGCCGGCGGACAGCGTCACGTGCCGCACTTCGAACGAGAACGCGAACGCGCCGACGATCGCCGGCACGAGGCCGAGCATCAGTCCGAGCCCGACGTTGCCGACGACGCCCGCGACGTTCGACCGGCAGAAATGCGCGAGCTTCGCCGCGCCCGCGATGCCGAGCGTGATCCGCAGGCGGCGGTTGTACGCGAGCGCGTCGCCGACGCGATGCAGCACGAACCAGTTGTCGGCCCAGCCGGCGAGGAGGCTCGACGCCCACAGCAGCACACCCGTCAGCGCAGCATAGATCGGCGTCGGGCCGAACAGCGAGAACGATCTCAACGTCGCGTGCGCCTTCTCGGGCGAGATCACGTTCGCGTGCAGCACGCTGCTCGCGAACATCTGCACCGCGAAGCAGACGGGCAGCACGACGAGCACGTTGCCGCAGATCGCAGCCGCCTGCGTGCGGATCAGCGCGATCACCGACGACACGAACTGCTTTACGCCTTCGTCGTGGCCGGTGCCGTCGAGCTCGCGCGCGATCGTCGGCGCGGTCATCGCGGGCTGCTTCGTCGCGAGCGTGTAGTGCAGGAAGTGCATCAGCATGAAGCTCGCCGCGTAGTTGATGCCGGCGAGCAGTCCTTCGAGCATCGACTGCAGATGCATGCCCGTGATTCCGAACTTGATGCAGACGGTCGCGACCGTCACGAGACCGCCGCCCGCCGCCATCCGCAGCATCTTCAGATACTCGGCGCGACCGCGCGAGATGTAGTGCTCGCCCGTGTCGGCGTTCGTCTCGACGAGCTTGCGCGCGAAGAGGGCGAAGTTGCTGCGCACGAGGTGCGACACGCTCTGGCTGTTCTGGTTCGCGTCGACGAGCTCGGCCGTCAGGTGCGCGAGGCCGCGCAGATCGTCGCGCGTCATCCATGCGTTCAGGAGCGTCTCCGCGCGCAGGATGCGCATGCGCATCCGCTCGACCTGGAACACGATGTCGACCGACACGCCGTTGCGGTACAGATGCGAGAACACGTCGTCGATCGACACGCGGCACTCGTCGAGCAGCACGCGCAGATAGTTGACTTCGTGCAGCAGCTTGCTCGGATCGCCGCCGTCGTCGAGCGCCGCGTGTGCGGTCTCGACGGCGAGCATCGCGCGCGTCAGCCGATAGAAAGGCTGCGCTTCGAGCGGCGTGCGCGCGTCCTCGTCCGACAGGCGGCTTCGCACCGTCTGCGACAGGCCCGTCGAGCTGATCTGGCAGGTGAGGTTGTGCAGCGCGGCGAGCAGGTCGCGCGAGAACGAGCCGGGCTGGTGGCGCTCTTTTTCCGTCACGTCGAATGCGAACAGATCGGCGAGCCGCGCGAGCAGGTCGTCGGGCAGCGCGTCGATCCACTGCGCGTCGGCCGTCGACGGGAACATCAGCGTGAAGAGCGCGGCGAGCTCGCGGCGGTTCGGCGCGGGCGGGATCAGCGACGAGTCGATCCGCTCGACGAGCGCGCCGAAGAAGCCCGAATGCACGGGCATCCCGGCGTCGCACAGCAGCGAGATGCCGTCGCTCTCGCGCAGCACGCCGCGCAGCAGACGCGCGACGTTCGTCCTCCATTCGGGATTGCGGTCGAGCACGTGGAACACGTAGCGCAGCCGCGCGTGCGCGGTGAACGTGCGTTCACCGGACGCGGCCTGCGCGGGCGCGGCGGCCAGCATCGCGCCGTCGCGCCGCAGCCAGTGCGCGAGCTCGATCAGCCATTCGGCGCGTTCCGCGTACGGCGCGTCGGCGTCCGCTGTCGCGAGGAGCGCGTCCAGCTGGTGACTCGCGCTGCGCGACGCGCGCCACTTTTTGATCAGGGTCGTCAGGGATTCGAACATAAGCAGGATATCGGGCGCCCAGAAGGGCTGGGTTCTGTCGGGATGCTGCGCAAACCGGCGGCGCGGCGCAAGGCGGCGCGCGCGGCGGTTCGGTCGGTCATGCAATCGTTCTGGCGTTCGTCGAATGCGCGGCGCCGCGGTTCGCGGCGCGATGACGGACCGGCACGGTCCGGGGCGACGGCGGGGTGGCGCAGCACGGCGCGCTGGCCCCCGGCTCGCCGGAAGGTGCGTAGGATCGTCAATCGACACGAAAAACGCAAGGCGACCGTCGGCGGCGCTGTCGGTTCCTCGTGCGAATCGACAAACAGTGTCAAATGGTCGGCGGCTCGGCTGACTCGGCTGACTCGGCTGACTCGGCTGACTCGGCTGACTCGGCTGACTCGGCTGACTCGGTCGAGTTGGCAAAGGCGGTCGAGTTCCCCGGTCGAGCCGATTGTTGCGACGAATGCGGACGCATCGGTCGCCGGGGCCGGCTCAACTCGCGGAGCGCACGCCTCGCGGCCGTAGTGTCTCTCGACTCTTACGCCTCGCGGCCCCCGTGTTTCTCGGCCCTCACGCCTCACGGCCCTCACGCCTCACGGCCCTCACGCCTCACGGCCCTCGCGCCTCGCGAACCTCACGCCGCGCAGATCTCACGCCTCACAGACCTCGCGCTTTGCGAATCCCACATTTCACGAGTCTCACCCCTCGCCGACCTCGCGCCCCACGGTCCTCTGCACGCCACATACGTCACCGCGCGTCGCCGACGCGCTGCGTGTCCGCCGCGGACGGGCTCGCCGGGCAGCGGACGACCGGCGTCGCGAGCGACGACGCGTCGTTGGCCGCCGCATCCTTTGTCGCAGTCGTGGCTTTCTTGGCCGCCGCACCGTTCGTCGCGGCCCGCGCCGCGACGGGCGCGCGCGCGGCCGCCATCGCGCGCACGCCGGCCGCGATCCGGTCGGCGAGCTCGCCGATCGCCTGCCGGTGGCCAGCGACGAGCGCGTCGTAGCCCGACTGCACTGGCTCGATGACGTCCGTGCGGCAGGTCATCACCGCTTGGCTCGGCAGCGCGCGCACGCTCCAGACGGCGGCGAGCGCCGCGTGCTTGCCGGGCCACGACTCGAAGCGCTGGATGTTCACGCTGACCCGATAGACGGGCACGTTCGCCGGATACGCGGCGTCGGCGACGTCGATCGTGTCGAGCCGCCGCGTGAGCGCCGACGACAGCGCGCGGCGGATCTCGTCGGCGGGCGGCGACGCCCAGCGCTCTTCTTCGAGCACGTCGACTTGCGCGGCGTTCTTCTGGACGACCAGCTGATTCTTCGCGACCTGCTCCGGCACGCCGATGGACGGCACCTGGATCAGGAACGCGGGATTGGCGCTCGCGTTTTGCGCGGTGGCGGCCGTCGCGGCCGCGGCGTCGAGCGTGTAGAAGCGCGCGGGCGGCGACGACGAGCACGCCGCGAGCGTGGCCGCCGCCGCGGCGGCGAGCGCGGCGCACGCGAGGCGCGCCGGCCGGAGCGAGCGTGCGGTCATTTCTGATCTCCTGGTTTGCCTTTCAGCAGCGATTCGGGATGCCGCTCGAGATAGTCGGCGAGCGCGTTCAACGATTGCAGCGTGCGCGTCAGCTCCTTCAGCGCGCCGCGCACGTCCGATTGCAGCGGCGAATCCTGCTGCAGCGTAGCCTCCGCAGTCGTGAACGTCTGCTTCGCTGCGGACAGCGTGTCGCGCGCCTCGGGCGCGACCTCGGTGTCGAGCCGCTTGAACAGCTTGTCCGCGTTCGCGAGCGCGCTGTTCAGGTTCGCGCCGATCTGGTCGAACGGCACCTTGTCGAGCTTCTTTGCGATGTCGGCGACCTGCAGCTGCAGTTCGTCGAGCGTGTTCGGCACGGTCGGCAGCTCGACCGGCTCGCGGTCGAGGTTGATCTTCACGGGCGGCGCCTTCGGGAAGAAGTCGAGCGCAACGTAGAGCTGGCTCGTCAGCAGGTTGCCCGTGCGAAGCTGGCCGCGCAGCCCGTGCTGGACCAGCCGCGACAGCACGTCGCGTCGCGCCGCGGAGCCCTTGCCCTGCGCCGCCTCGCGGAACTTCCGGCCGAGCCGGTCGGGGTAGACGTTCATCGTCACCGGCATCGTGAAGGTCTTCGTCTTCGGGTCGTAGTCGATGCCGATGTTCGTCACTTGGCCGAGCACGATGCCGCGGAAGTCGATGGGCGCGCCGATGGACAGCCCGCGCAGCGACTGGTTGAAGTTCATCACGACCTGCACCGGCTCGCCGTCCGGCTCGCGCATCGCGTCGCCTTCGTCGGCGCCGAGCCGGAACGTCATGTTGTTCGGCGCGGGCGAGCCGGCCGACTGGTTCGGCGGCGACTGGAACGCGATGCCGCCGAGGATCACGGTCGCGAGCGACTGCGTGTTCAGCTTGAAGCCGCTCGAATCGAGCCGCAGATCGACGCCGCTCGCTTGCCACCAGCGCGAGTTGAGGCCGACGTACTGATCGTACGGCGCGTTGACGAACACCTGGAACGTGACGCCCGTGCCGTCCTTGTCGAGCGAGAAGCCGACGACCTGGCCGACCGGCACGCGCCGGTAGTAGATCGGCGAGCCGATGTCGATCGAGCCGAGCGAATCGCCGCGCAGCACGTACTGGGTGCCTTTCTGGTCGCCCGTGACGGCGGGCGGCGTCTCGAGCCCGGTGAACGATTTCTCGGTCTCGTCCGAGCGGCCCGCGTCGACGCCGATGTACGCGCCGGACAGCAGCGTGCTCAAGCCGGACACGCCGGTCGCGCCGACCCGCGGCCGCACGACCCAGAAGCGCGAGCCCTTCACCGCGAAGTCCTCGGCTTCCTTCTTCAACTGCACGTCGACGAGCACGTGCGACAGGTCCTTCGACAGCGTGATCGTCTTGACCATGCCGATCTCGACGTCCTTGTACTTGACCTGCGTCTTGCCGGGCTCGAGGCCCTCGGCGCTCTTGAAGCTGATCGTGATCTCCGGTCCGCGCTGGAGCACCGACTTGACGACGAGCCCGATGCCGATCAGCGCGGCGACGAGCGGCACGAGCCACACGAGCGACGGCAGCCAGCCGGAGCGCCGCGTGATCACGGGATCGGGGAGTACCGGCGGTTCGCCGCCGGGTGGGGACGGAGGGGCCGCGTTCGGGTCGTGCTGCGGGCCTTGCGGTCTATTCATGAGGATTCCCTGAGTTTTCTACGTTGTCCCAGATGAGGCGCGGGTCGAACTGCATCGACGCGAGCATCGTCAGGATCACGACCGAGCCGAACGCGAGCGCGCCGGGGCCCGCCGTGATCACCGCGAGCGAGCGGAAATGGACGAGCGCGACCGTCAGCGTGACGACGAAGATGTCGAGCATCGACCAGCGGCCGATCCGCTCGACGATCCGGTACAGCCGGGTGCGCTCGTGCGGGCGCCACGCGGAGCGGCGTTGCGCGGTGACGACGAGGATCGTGAGCACGCCGAGCTTCAGCATCGGCACGAGAATGCTTGCGACGAACACGACGACGGCGAGCGGCCATTCGCCCGACGTCCAGAAATAGACGACGCCGCTCATGATCGTGTCCTCCTGCGAGCCGACGATCGACGCCGTTCGCATGATCGGCAGGAGGTTCGCCGGGATGTACAGGATCGCGGCGGCGAGCAGGAGCGCCAAGGTGCGCGCGATGCTGTCCGGCGTGCGCAGGTGCAGCGCGGCGCCGCAGCGCGCGCAGTGCTCGGGCTTCTCGTGCGAGCCGAGCGAGCCGAGCGAGTCCGGCGACGGACGCGTGAGCTTCTGCACGTGGCCGCACGCGTGGCAGCTCGCCATGCCGGCGCGCGACGCAGTGACGATTTCGCTCATCGCGCCTGCGCCTCGTCGGTCGTGCCGGGCGACGCGCCGGCCGCTCGCCCGCGCAGCGCATCGGCGATGTCCCACAGCGTGCGCGGATCGAACATCACGACGACGGCGAGCATCAGCGTGAGCGCCGCGAACGCGAAGAGGGCGGCCTCCGGGATCACGCGCGCGAGGCTCGCCATCTTGACGATCGTGACGAGGATGCCGAGCATGAAGACCTCGATCATCCCCCACGGGCGCACGAGCTGGATCGCGCGCAGCACGCCGTTGAAGCCGGGCGGGATCGCGCCCGCGCGCAGCGGAAAGAGTACGTAGAGGAGCGCGGCCATCTCGACGAGCGGAAAGAGGAGCGTCGAGCAGAACACCATCACGGCGACGAGCGGCATTCCCTGATTCCACATTGCCTCGAGCGCGCCGAAGAGCGTCGTCTGCACGCGCATCCCGTTCACGTCCATTTCGAGGATCGGGAAGCCTTGCGCGATCAGGAAAGTGATGAGCGCGCCGAGCGTGAGCGCGCAGATGCGGTCGACCTGCGCCGAGCCGCTCCGGTAGAGCAGCGCGTCGCAGCGCGGACAGCGGGCGGTATCTTTGCCGCTAAGGCGCGGTTTGTGCAACAGTGCGTCGCATTCGTGACAGGCAATCAGGGTGTTTCGTTCCATATGGAAGGACGGTTCGCGGCATCGCAGGGACGCGTTCACAGGGCCAGAACCCGCGCCAATCTTACCAAAAGGCGATTTTTGCGGTGTCAAGTGCAGGCGACCGGCCGACTGCGCCGGGCGCCTTGCCCGGCGGAGCGGCCGGCCGCGCAGGCGGTTCCGGGATTCTGCCATTCGCGGCCGGTTGCGGTAGCATGGCGGCCGTGGCATGCGTCGGACGAATGCAGCAGCGTCGGCGCGGCTTTTCGCTGAACTGAGGAATTCATGGCATCGTTTTCGTCTTCGACGTCACCCGCAGCTTACACGCGCACCGCGATCGCGCTCCATTGGCTGATCGCGCTGCTCATCGTGTGCGGCTTCGCGCTCGGCTGGGTGATGACGAGCATCCCCGGCTTCACGCCGACGAAGCTCAAATATTATTCGTGGCACAAATGGATCGGCGTCACGGTGTTCGCGTTCGCGATCGTGCGTGCGCTGTGGCGCGCGACCCACGTGCCGCCGCCGATGCCGGCCGGCATGCCCGTGTGGCAGCGCGCAGGCGCGCACGTGGTGCACGCGCTCCTCTACGTGCTGATGTTCGCGATTCCCGTGACGGGCTACCTGTACAGCTCGGCGGCGAACATTCCGGTCGTCTATCTCGGGCTCGTGCCGCTGCCGCGCCTGATCGACCCCGATCCCGCGCTGAAGGCGGTGCTGAAGAGCGCGCACATCGCGCTCAACTACGGCCTGCTCGCGCTCGTCGCCGCGCACGTCGCGGCGGCCGTCAAACACCAATGGTTCGACCGCGACGGCGTGCTGACGCGGATGCTTCCCTTCCTCAAATAACAAGGATCGTCATGAAAGTCTCGTTCTACCGCTACATGCTCGCGGCGTTCGCCGCCGCTTCGGTCGCCGTGTCGGGCGCCGCGTTCGCACAGGTCGATCTCGGCAAGAGCAAGGTATCGGCCGTCTCGAAGCAGATGAACGTGCCGACGGAAGGCGTGTTCAAGAAGTTCGCCGCGCAGATCAAGTTCGATCCGGCGAAGGCCGCGCAAGGCAGCGCGCAGATGACGATCGACGTCGCGAGCTATGATCTCGGCGACCAGATGTACAACGACCAGGTCGCGGGCAAGGACTGGTTCGATGCGAAGGCGCATCCGCAGGCGACCTTCGTGTCGACCGCGATCGCGCCTGCGGGCGGCAACAAGTACAACGTGTCGGGCAAGCTGACGATCAAGGGCAAGACGGTGCCCGTGACCGTGCCCGTGACGATCACGCAGAACGGCGCGGCGCAGGTTTTCGACGGCGTGCTGCCGATCAAGCGCTCGACGTTCAACGTCGGCACGGGCGAGTGGAAGGACACGTCCGTCGTCGCCGACGAAGTGCAGATCAAGTTTCACATCGTCGCCGCGAAATAACGCAGGCGGCGGTTCGCACCACCCCTGCGCCGCTCGAGAGCGCGGCGCTGTCATAAGGAGATTGATTTGAACAAGCAACTGATGATCGCGGCGGGCGCGCTCGCTGCCGCACTGTCGTTCTCGGCGTACGCGGCGCCGTCGACGTACCAGTTCGACCCGAGCCACACGTACCCAAGCTTCGAGGCCGATCACTTCGGCGGCCTGTCGGTGTGGCGCGGCAAGTTCGACCAGTCGAGCGGCACCGTGACGCTCGACCGCGCGGCGAAGACGGGCACCGTCGACGTGACGACGAAGGTCGCGTCGATCGCGACCGGCAGCCAGAAGCTCGACGAGCACCTGCAGACGCCGGACTTCTTCGATGCGGCGAAATACCCGGAAGCGACCTACAAGGGGACGATCAAGTTCGAAGGCGACAAGCCGGCCGAAGTCGTCGGCAATCTGACGCTGCACGGCGTCACGAAGCCGCTGACGCTCAAGATCGATTCGTTCAAGTGCATGCCGCACCCGATGCTGAAGAAGGAAGTGTGCGGCGTCGACGCGGTCGGCGAGTTCAACCGCGACGACTTCGGCCTCGACTACGGCAAGCAGTACGGCTTCAAGATGAAGACGAAGCTGCTCATTACGGCCGAAGCAGTCAAGCAGTAAGCGCTCGCGAAGCCGCCGCGCGCCGCGTGCGATGCGCGGTGGCCGCGTCGCGCCGACGAACCGCCGCGTCCCGCATCGGACGCGGCGGTTTTCTTTTTTGGCGCGTGTGGCGCGTGCCTATAATCGTCCGCATTCGTCGTCGGCGTTCGTCGTCCGATTCCGCGCCGATTCCGCGCCGCTTTTGCGCGTGCGCCCGGCGCACCCGCGACGGACATCGACGACAACGATCAGGAGACACCATGTACGCAGCCGACGCGGCCTTGCCCGCGACCGATACCGTCTCCCCGCGCGTGTGGCGGGCCGTCGTCGCCGCGTCGATCGGCAACGCGCTCGAATGGTTCGATCTCGTCGTCTACGGCTTCTTCGCCGTCACGATCTCCCGGCTGTTCTTCCCGACCGGCAACGACGCCGTGTCGCTGCTCGTCACGCTCGGCACGTTCGGCGTGTCGTTCTTCATGCGTCCGCTCGGCGCGATCGTGCTCGGCGCGTACGCGGACCGCAACGGCCGCAAGGCCGCGCTCACGCTGTCGATCCTGTTGATGATGGCGGGCACGCTCGTCATTGCGGTGCTGCCGACCTACGAAACGATCGGGATCGCGGCGCCGCTCGTGCTCGTCGGCGCGCGGTTGATGCAGGGCTTTTCCGCGGGCGGCGAGTTCGGCAGCGCGACCGCGTTCCTCGCCGAGCACGTGCCGGCGCGGCGCGGGTTCTTCGCGAGCTGGCAGGTCGCGAGCCAGGGGCTCACGACGCTCCTCGCGGCGATCTTCGGCACATCGCTCAGCGCGTGGCTCACGCCCGCGCAGATGGCGTCCTGGGGCTGGCGCGTGCCGTTCTTCTTCGGGTTGCTGCTCGGGCCGGTCGCCTACTACATCCGCTCGAAGGTCGACGAGACGCCCGAATTCCTCGCGTCGGAGCGCACGGCGAACCCGCTGCGCGATACGTTCGCCGCGCACAAGGGGCGGCTCGCCGCCGCGATCGGCGCGGTCGTGCTCGGCACCGTCGCGACTTATCTCGTGCTGTTCATGCCGACTTACGGCGTGAAGGAGCTGAGGCTCGCGCCGTCGGCCGCGTTTGCCGCGATCCTCGTCGTCGGCGCGATCCAGATGGTCTTCGCGCCGGTGATCGGACACTGGTCCGATCGCCACGGCCGCGTACGGACGATGTTCGTGCCCGCGCTTGCGATCCTCGTGCTGATCTATCCGGCGTTTGCGTGGCTCGCCGCGCATCCGACGTTCGGCGCGCTGATCGCCGTGCAGATCGTGTTCGCGTTCCTGATGACCGGCTATTTCGCGGCGCTGCCGGGCCTGCTGTCGGAGATCTTTCCGGTCGAGACGCGCACGACCGGCATGTCGCTCGCATACAACGTCGCGGTGACGATCTTCGGCGGGTTCGGCCCGTTCATCATCGCGTGGCTGATTCGCGCGACGGGCACGCGCACCGCGCCGAGCTTCTATCTGATCTTTGCCGCGCTCGTGAGCGTCGCGGCGCTCGTCGTGCTGCGGCGGCGCTTCGGGTTCCGGTAGCGGGGCGCTCGCGTCCGGCGTCGCGCGCGCGGGCGCGTGCGGGTACGCGTCGGCGCGGCGGCGAACCGGGGAAGCGAGCGGGGCGGCGCGAATCGCGCGGCGCGTTTCGCGCGCGATTCGCAGGCGAAAAAAAGCCGGTTCGCGAGGAACCGGCTCTTTCGTGCGACAGTGCGCTTACACCTGCGCGCCTGCGTTCGGATCGTTCGGATCGTGCGCGGTCTTCTTCTCCTTGATGAGATCCTCGCGCTTGATGCCGAGCCACATCGCGAGCGAGCCGGCGACGAACACCGACGAGTAGATGCCGAACATGATGCCGACCGTCAGCGCGAGCGCGAAGTAGTGCAGCGTCGGGCCGCCGAAGAAGAACATCGACAGCACCATCATTTCGGTCGACGTGTGCGTGATGATCGTCCGCGACATCGTGCTCGTGATCGCGTGATTGATCACTTCCTGCACGGTCATCTTGCGCTCGCGGCGGAACGTCTCGCGGATCCGGTCAAAGATGACGACCGACTCGTTGACCGAGTAGCCGAGCACCGCGAGCACGGCGGCCAGCACCGACAGCGAGAACTCCCACTGGAAGAACGCGAAGAAGCCGAGAATGATCACGACGTCGTGCAGGTTCGCGATGATGCCGGCGACCGCGTACTTCCATTCGAAGCGGAACGACAGGTAGATCACGATGCCGACCACGACGCACGCGAGCGCGAGCAGGCCGTCGGTCGCGAGCTCCTTGCCGACCTGCGGGCCGACGAACTCGACGCGCTGCAGCGTCACGTCGGCGCTTTGCGCCTTCAGCGCGCCCATCACCTGATCGCTTTGCTGCGCGGACGTCAGGCCCTGCTTGAGCGGCAGGCGGATCAGCACGTTGCGCGACGTGCCGAAGTTCTGCACCTGCGCGTCGGCGTAGCCGAGCGTGCCGAGCGTCGCGCGCACCGGCTCGAGCTGCGCGGCCTGCTGGTACTGGACCTCGATCACCGTGCCTCCCGTGAACTCGACGGACAGATGCAGCCCGCGATGGAACAGGAAGAACACGGCGGCGAGGAACGTCACGAGCGAAATCACGTTGAAGACCAACGCGTGCCGCATGAACGGGATGTCTTTACGGATGCGGAAAAATTCCATGTTCGTCTCCGGCGCTTAATTGGACGAGCCTTGCTTGGGCGGCACGCCCGGCCCCGAGCGGCGGCGCGCGACCGGCTTGCCGGTGCGCGGCGCGCCGGCCGGCTGCTTCGGCGCGGCGACGCGCGCGCCCGGTTGCGGCGCGTTCGCGCGCGCATCCTGGCCGAGCTGCGGGGCGGCGGCGGCTTCGGCGGCTTCGGCGGCGGCGGGGCGCCACACCTGGCCGATCGCGAGCGACTGCAGCTTCTTGCGGCCGCCGTACCAGAGGTTCACGAGACCGCGCGAGAAGAACACCGCGGAGAACATCGACGTCAGGATGCCGATGCAGTGCACGATCGCGAAGCCGCGCACCGGACCCGAGCCGAACGCGAGCAACGCGAGACCGGCGATCAGCGTCGTCACGTTCGAGTCGAGAATCGTCGCCCATGCGTGCGAGTAGCCCTGCTGGATCGCGATCTGCGGCGACGCGCCGTTGCGAAGCTCTTCGCGGATGCGCTCGTTGATCAGCACGTTCGAGTCGATCGCCATGCCGAGCGCGAGCGCGATGGCGGCGATGCCGGGCAGCGTGAGCGTCGCCTGCATCAGCGACAGCATCGCGATGAGCAGCAGCAGGTTCACCGACAGGCCGACCACCGACACGATGCCGAACAGCATGTAGTACGCGATCATGAACACGGCGATCGCGACGAAGCCCCAGACGACCGAGTGGAAGCCCATCTTGATGTTGTCCGCGCCGAGGCTCGGACCGATCGTGCGTTCCTCGATGATGTCCATCGGCGCGGCGAGCGAGCCCGCGCGCAAGAGCAGCGCGAGGTCGGCGGCGGCCTGCGGGGTCGGCTGGCCCGTGATCTGGAAGCGGTCGCCGAGCTCCGACTGGATCGTCGCGACGGTCAGCACCTCGCCCTTGCCCTTCTCGAACAGCACCATCGCCATCGGCTTGCCGATGTTCTCGCGCGACACCGCGCGCACCGCGCGGCCGCCCGCCGCGTCGAGCCGGATGTTCACGGACGGGCGCTGATGCTCGTCGAAGCCCGCCGACGCGTCGATGATGCGATCGCCGGTGAAGATCACCTGCTTCTTCAGCAGCACGGGCGCCTGGTTGCCTTGCGTGAACAGCTCTTCGCCCGGCGGCACCGGATCGTTCGGGTTCGGGTGCGTGTTGAGCGGATCGGCGAGGCGCGCTTCGAGCGTCGCCGTGCGGCCGATGATGTCCTTTGCCTTCGCGGTGTCCTGCACGCCCGGCAGCTCGACGACGATGCGGTCGTTGCCTTGCTGCTGGAGGATCGGCTCGGATACGCCGAGCTCGTTGACGCGGTTGTGCAGCGTCGTCAGGTTTTGCTTGAGCGCCGCTTCCTCGACGGCCTTCTGGACGGCCGGCGTGAACGTGCCGACGACCTGATAGCCGCCGCCGCCCGGCTGCGTCGCCCACTGGAGTTCGGAGACGGACGAAGCAAGCAGCTTGCGTGCCTGCTCGGCGGTGTCCTGGTCGGCGAAGTTCGCGACGACCGTCTGGTCGACGCGGTTCACGCCGCCGTCGCGGATGCCCTTGTCGCGCAGCAGCGTGCGCGCGTCGGATGCGTCGGAGTCGAGCTTCTTCGTCAGCGCGCCCGTCATGTCGACTTGCAGCAGGAAGTGGACGCCGCCGCGCAGGTCGAGGCCGAGATACATCGGCAGCGCGTGCAGCGCGGTCAGCCAGCGCGGCGACGCGCTCTGCAGGTTCAGCGCGACGACGAACTGCGGATCGTTCGGGTCGGCGTTCAGCGCCTTTTGCAGCATGTCCTTCACGCGCAACTGCGTGTCGGTGTCCTTCAGGCGCACGCGGATCGTCGCGTTGGCGCTGGAATTGTCGAACGTGACGTCGTCGGCCGGGACCTGGTTGGCCTTGAGCGCGTCTTCGACCTGCGCGAGCGTGCCGGCGCCGAGCTTGACCGTTGCCTTGCCGCTCGATATCTGCACCGCCGGCGCTTCGCCGAAGAAGTTGGGCAATGTGTACAGAAAGCCGATGGCGAGCGCCACGACCATCACCACATATTTCCAGATTGGATAACGATTCATGAGGGGGCCGAACGGGATGGTTGGCTGGAATGGCGTCGCGTCCGGCGCCGCTCGCGGCCGCGCGCTTCGCGGCGCGGGCGATGGGTGGCCGGACGCGGGGCGGGGCTTACAGCGATTTGATCGTGCCCTTCGGCAGGATGGTCGTGACGGCGGCCTTCTGCACGGTGATCTCGGTGCCTTCGGCGATCTCGACGCCGATGTAGGCTTCCGACACCTTCGTCACCTTGCCGACGAGTCCGCCGCTCGTCACTACCTCGTCGCCCTTCGCCATCGCGGCGAGCATGCTGCGATGCTCCTTCTGCCGCTTCATTTGCGGACGGATCATGATGAAGTAGAGCACCGCGAACATCAGGATGAGCGGCAGGAAGCTCATCAGGCTCGATTCGGCGCCGCCCGCTGCGCCTTGCGCATAGGCATTGGAAATGAACGACACGTTGGTCTCTCCGTTAGGGAAGATCGAAAAATAAGCCGGTTATTCTACCACCGGCCCTTACCGCGACAGCCGCGCAAATGCGCTTTGGTTTCAAGCTGTTAACCTCGATCCGGCAGCGTTCGCGCGTGTTGCGAAAGATAATTGTAAGGTTTTGCGGGGCAGGTGCGGCACCGGCGGTCGTCCGGCAGCGTCCCGGCGCCGCGCGCCCGGCATGACGCGGGCGCATGCCGGGCGGGCGTTTGCGGTGCGCGACCCGCGACGCGGTGCCGCGCCGCGCCGCGTCCCGTCAGTCGACGCCGCGCGCGCGGTCCTCCGCGAAGCGCTTCTGGAACGCGTCGAACGTGTGTGTCTCGATCGACTCGCGGATCTCGCGCATCAGCTCGAGGTAATAGTGCAGGTTGTGGATCGTGTTGAGCTGCGCGCCGAGGATCTCGCCGACGCGGTGCAGGTGGTGCAGGTAGCCGCGCGAGAAGTTCCGGCACGTGTAGCAGCCGCAGGTTTCGTCGAGCGGCTTCAGCGAGTTCTTGTGCGTCGCGTTGCGGATCTTCACGTCGCCGAAGCGCGTGAAGAGCCAGCCGTTGCGCGCGTTGCGGGTCGGCATCACGCAGTCGAACATGTCGATGCCCGCGGCGACGCCCGCGACGAGATCCTCCGGCGTGCCGACGCCCATCAGGTAATGCGGCTTGTCGGCGGGCAGGCGCGGCGCGACGTGCTCGAGCACGCGCATCATGTCCTCCTTCGGCTCGCCGACGGAGAGCCCGCCGATCGCGAGGCCGTGGAAGCCGAGCTCGGCGAGCCCGGCGAGCGATTCGTCGCGCAGGTCCTCGAACATCCCGCCCTGGACGATCCCGAAGAGCGCGTTCGGGTTGCCGAGGCGATCGAACTCGGCCAGCGAGCGCTTCGCCCAGCGCAGCGACATCCGCATCGAGTCGGCCGCTTCCTGGTGCGTCGTCGGCACGTCGTTCGTCGCATACGGCGTGCATTCGTCGAACTGCATGACGATGTCGGAATTCAGCGTCTTCTGGATCTGCATCGACACTTCCGGCGACAGGAACAGCCGGTCGCCGTTGATCGGCGACGCGAACGTGACGCCGTCTTCGGTGATCTTGCGCAGATCGCCGAGCGAGAACACCTGGAAGCCGCCCGAATCGGTCAGGATCGGCTTGTCCCAGCCCATGAAGCGATGCAGCCCGCCGTGCGCGGCGATCGTCTCGAGGCCGGGGCGCAGCCACAGGTGGAACGTGTTGCCGAGGATGATCTGCGCGCGCATCTCGTCGAGCTCGCGCGGCTGCACCGCCTTCACGGTGCCGTACGTGCCGACCGGCATGAAGATCGGCGTCTCGACGACGCCGTGGTTGAGCGTCACGCGACCACGGCGCGCGCGGCCGTCGGTCGTCAGCAATTCGAACTTGAGGCCGCCGTGCGGGCGGATGCCCGCGGCCGTATCGTGCGATGAACCTTCGGTCATCTGTGGGACTCCTTGCCACCGGAATAGCTTTGCATGGGACCGGAGTATGCGCTAAAGCGCTGACTCCGGATCGACAAGTCCGGCGCATGTTGAAGACGCCGCCGGGGAAGCCGGCGGCGGGGAAAAAACGGGTGTCGCTTCGCGTGCCTGCGCACGGCGCCGCGCGCCGGCATGCGTCAGCGCGCGTCGTCGCGCCGCGTGAGCAGCATCGCGTCGCCGTAGCTGAAGAAGCGGTAGCGCGCGTCGATCGCGTGCCGGTACGCGGCGCGGATCGTATCGACGCCGGCGAACGCCGACACGAGCATCAGGAGCGTCGACTTCGGCAGATGGAAATTCGTCACGAGCCGGTCGACGATGCGAAAGCGGTAGCCCGGCGTGATGAAGATGTCGGTTTCCGCGCGCGTCGCGGAAAGCGGCCGGCCGGCGGCCTCGGCGTCGCGCGCGGCCGCTTCGAGCGCGCGCATCGACGTCGTGCCGACCGCGATCACGCGGCCGCCGCGCGCGCGGGTTGCGGCGATCTTCTCGACGAGCGCGTCGGTCAGCTCGTACCACTCGCTGTGCATCTTGTGCTCGGCGAGGTTCTCGACCCGCACCGGCTGGAACGTGCCCGCGCCGACGTGCAGCGTGAGCGTCGCGCGCTCGACGCCGCGCGCATCGAGCGCGGCGAGCACCGCGTCGTCGAAGTGCAGGCCGGCCGTCGGCGCGGCGACGGCGCCCGGGTTCGCCGCGAACACCGTCTGATAGCGGGTCTCGTCTGTCGCGTCGGGCGTGTGCTCGATGTACGGCGGCAGCGGCAGCCGGCCATAGCGCTCGATCAGCACGAGGCAGTCTTCAGGGAAGTGCAGCGTGAAGAACGGCTCGACGCGCTCGCCGACCGTCACGTCGAACGCGTCGGCGAGCGTGAGCGCCGTGCCGGGCGCGGGGCGCTTGCTCGCGCGGATCTGCGCGAGCGCGGTGCGCGCGCCCGTGACGCGCTCGATCAGCACTTCGATCCTGCCGCCGCTCGCCTTGTGGCCGAAGAAGCGCGCCTTCAGCACCTTGGTGTCGTTGAAGACAAGCAGATCGCCCGGCGCGACACACGCGGGCAGTTCGGCGAAGCGCCGGTCGACGAGGCGCGAGGGCTCGCTCGTGTTGTCCACCTCGAGCAGGCGGCTCGCGCTGCGTTCGGGCAGCGCGGTTTGCGCGATCAGCTCGGGCGGCAGATCGAAATCGAAATCGGAAAGCGTGAGCATGCGAAACGGGGTCGGGGCGGCCGGCCTGACGGGCGAAGCGCGTCACGGCGCGCACGAGCCGCTATGATGGCGGGGTTGCGCGGCTTGCCGGCGTCGCTCGTTCGTGCGGCGTGAAAGCCGCTATTGTACTTGCTAGCCTTCTACCCGATGCCAGTGCCCGTTCGCCATTCCGTTGCCGATCCAGTCGAAGCCGACGCCTTCGCCGAAGACGCCGCGCCGGGCGCCGCCGTGCGCGGCGCGGCGCGGGACGGGACGAGCGCGGGCGCGAGTGAAACGCGCGATGCGCAGGGCGCGGGGGCCGCGCGAGGTGGGCGGGCGTCGGGCGGCAGTCGTCGGGCGTCGAGCGGGGCGGACGCCGCGCGAGCCGACGGCGTGCGCGATGCGGCTGATGCGGCTGATGCGGCCGATGTGGCGCAGGCGCCGCGCGCGGCGGCCCCGGCCGAATTCGACGCCGCCGTCGGCGCGCGATCGCGGCCGCGTGCGGCCTCGCCGCGCGGCCGCACGGCCGACGGCCGTGTCGTGCCGGCCGCCGCGCAGGCGGCACAGGCGGCACAGGCCGATCGCGACGACGCGCCGGCCGCAACGGCGAAGCCTGCGACGCGCGCGGCGAAATCCACATCGAAATCCTCCGCCGACGCGGCCGGCGCAAAGACCGCACCGAAGCCCGTCAAGACCGCCGACAAGCTCGCGAAGCTCGGCCTCACGGGCGACATCGACCTCGTGCTGCATCTGCCGATGCGCTACGAGGACGAAACGACGCTCACGCCGGTCCGCGAGCTTCTGCCGGGCGAGATCGCGCAGACGGAAGGCGTCGTGTTCGACAACGAGATCGCCTATCGCCCGCGCCGCCAATTGCTCGTGAAGCTGCGCGACGAATCGGACGCCGAACTCGTGCTTCGCTTCCTGAACTTCTACGGCTCGCAGGTCAAGCAGATGGCGGTCGGTCAGCGGCTGCGCGTGCGCGGCGACGTCCGCGGCGGCTTCTTCGGCCTGGAGATGGTGCATCCGACGGTCAAGGTCGTCGAAGCGGACGCGCCGCTGCCGCAGGCGCTGACACCCGTTTATCCGAGCACGGCGGGCGTGTCGCAGGCGTATCTGCGCAAGGCGATCGACAACGCGCTCACGCGCACGCCGCTGCCCGAGCTGCTGCCGCCCGAAGTCGCGCGCGCGTATCTGGCGCCGCTCGACGTGCCGCCGCTCGCCGACGCGGTGCGCCTCCTTCATCACCCCGGCGTCGGCGCGGACGAGACGGCCCTCATCGACGGCACGCACCCGGCGTGGACGCGAATCAAGTTCGACGAGCTGCTCGCGCAGCAGCTGTCGCTCAAGCGCGCGCACGAAGAGCGCCGCACGCGCGCCGCGCCCGCGATGCCGCGCCGCGCGCGCGACGACGGCGCGTCGTTGTCGGCGCGCCTCTACGCGGCGCTGCCGTTCCGGCTGACGGCCGCGCAGGAGCGCGTCGTCGCCGAGATCGCGCGCGATCTCACGCAGCCGCACCCGATGCAGCGCCTGCTGCAAGGCGATGTCGGCAGCGGCAAGACGGTCGTCGCAGCGCTCGCCGCCGCGCAGGCGATCGACGCCGGCTACCAGGCCGCGCTGATGGCGCCGACCGAAATCCTCGCCGAGCAGCACGCGCGCAAGCTGCGCGGCTGGCTCGAGCCGCTCGGCGTGTCGGTCGCGTGGCTCGCCGGGAGCCTGAAGGCGAAGGAGAAGCGCGCGGCGCTCGAGGCGGCCGCGCTCGGCACCGCGCGGCTCGTGATCGGCACGCACGCGATGATCCAGGACACGGTCGAGTTCGCGCGGCTCGGGCTCGTGATCGTCGACGAGCAGCACCGCTTCGGCGTCGAGCAGCGGCTCGCGCTGCGCGCGAAGGCGGCGAACGCGGCCGACGGCGCGGCGGGCTTCCAGCCGCACCAGCTGATGATGTCGGCGACGCCGATCCCGCGCACGCTCGCGATGACGTACTACGCGGACCTCGACGTATCGACGATCGACGAGCTGCCGCCCGGCCGCACGCCGATCCTGACGCGGCTCGTAGCCGACGCGCGGCGCGACGAGGTGATCGGCCGCGTGCGCGAGGCGGCGCTCGCGGGCCGCCAGGTGTACTGGGTATGCCCGCTCATCGAGGAAAGCGAGACGCTGCAGCTCCAGACAGCCGTCGAGACTTACGAGACGCTCGCCGCCGCGCTGCCGGAGCTGAAGGTCGGACTCGTGCACGGCCGGCTCGCGCCTGCGGAGAAGGCCGCGGTGATGGACGCGTTCTCGCGCAACGACGTGCAATTGCTCGTCGCGACGACGGTGATCGAAGTCGGCGTCGACGTGCCGAACGCGTCGCTGATGGTGATCGAGCATGCGGAGCGCTTCGGGCTCGCGCAGTTGCACCAGCTGCGCGGGCGGGTCGGGCGCGGTACCGCCGCGTCGGTGTGCGTGCTGATGTACAGCGGACCGTTGTCGATCGCGGGCCGCGCACGCCTGAAGACGATGCGCGAGACGACCGACGGCTTCGAGATCGCGCGCCGCGACCTGGAGATCCGCGGCCCCGGCGAGTTCCTCGGCGCGCGCCAGTCGGGCGCGGCGATGCTGCGCTTCGCGGATCTCGAGAACGACGGCTGGCTGATCGAGCCGGCGCGGGAGGCGGCCGCGCGCCTCTTCGCCGGCTACCCGGACGTCGTCGCGCAGCACCTCGCGCGCTGGCTCGGCGCGCGCGAGCAGTACCTGAAGGCCTGAGCACGCGGCGAGCGGCTTTCGAGCGGCGTTCGTTGCGCGGCGCAACAGTGGAGATCTTGTCGACGAAGGTTGGCGAATCGGCCCAACCGGTGTATAAATTTAATCTATCGTCATGAAATGATTGATTAACCTGCAATGACGCTTACTGAACTGAAGTACATCGTCGCGGTCGCGCGCGAACGCCATTTCGGCCGGGCGGCCGAGGCCTGCTTTGTCAGCCAGCCGACGCTGTCGGTGGCGATCAAGAAGCTGGAAGACGAGCTGAACGTGCAGATCTTCGAGCGCGGCGCGAGCGAGGTGAGCGTGACGCCGATCGGCGACCAGATCGTCACGCAGGCACAGCGCGTGCTCGAGCAGACGTTCGCGATCAAGGAGATCGCGAAGCAGGGCAAGGACCCGCTCATCGGGCCGTTCCGGCTCGGCGTGATCTATACGATCGGCCCCTATTTGCTGCCGACGCTCGTCAAGCAGATGATCCGCCGGGTGCCGCAGATGCCGCTGATGCTGCAGGAGAACTACACGCTCAAGCTGCTCGAATTGCTGAAGCAGGGCGAGATCGACGCGGCGATCATGGCGCTGCCGTTTCCCGAAACGGGCCTGATGGTGCGGCCGCTGTACGACGAGCCGTTCGTCGTCGCGCTGCCGGCCGGGCACCCGTGGGAGGCGCGCCGCAAGATCGACGCGACCGACCTGAAGCAGGAGACGATGCTGTTGCTGGGCAACGGCCATTGCTTCCGCGATCACGTGCTCGGCGTGTGCCCCGAACTGATGCACTTCTCGCAGACCGCGGACGGGATCCAGAAGACTTTCGAGGGTTCGTCGCTCGAGACGATCCGCCATATGGTCGCGAGCGGCGTCGGGATCACGGTGCTGCCGCGAATGTCGGTCGCCGAAGTGGGGCCGCATGCGAACGGCCCGGATGCCGAACTGCTGTCGTACGTGCCGTTCGAGGACCCGGTGCCGGATCGGCGTGTCGTGCTCGTCTGGCGCAAGAGCTTCACGCGGATGCCGGCGATCGACGCAATCAGCGAGGCGATCACCGCGTGCGAGCTGCCCGGCGTATCGAAGCTCGACATCCCGGCGACGGTGAATTGAAGCGCAGCGCGTGCGACCGGTCGTACGCCGCGCATGAACGGGGCCTTGCGGCTCCGTTTATTTTTACCTATAGAATAGATAAAATTTATTAAATTTTAATTTTCTATAGTGCTATATAGAATCCTCAGCATGGATCGGCGCGGCGCCGCCTGCTGGTCCGCACGGTTAGCGCAAGCGTCAAAGGAGGATGTCATGATGCAATCGGCATTGCAGCGCGCGCGGCGGAACATCGCGCCGCGCATGACGGTCGTCAATCGTGCCAGGGCTGCCATCCGGAGCCTGTGTCCGATTGCGTTCGCTTACCTGGCGGACCGCGCATATGGCGGCTGAGCGCCGCCGCATGCCGGCTCGCGTTTCCGAACCATTCGCCGCGTCGTACGCAGGAGGGATCAACCTGTTTTTTGCCCCGCAATGACGCTCCACGAACGGTGTCCGGCTTCGACGCCGGGCCGCGTGGGCGTACCCGAACAAAGGAGAAATCGCATGTCGAATGAAGCGAAGTGCCCGTTCCATCACACCGCGGGCAGCGGCACGTCGAACCAGGACTGGTGGCCCAATCAACTGGACCTGAAGATCCTGCATCAGCACTCGTCCCTGTCCGATCCGATGGACAAGGATTTCGACTACGCGGAAGCGTTCGAGAAGCTGGACCTCGCGGCCGTGAAGAAGGATCTCCATGCGCTGATGACCACGTCGCAGGACTGGTGGCCGGCCGACTTCGGCCACTATGGCGGCTTGTTCATCCGCATGGCGTGGCACAGCGCGGGCACGTACCGCACGGCCGACGGCCGCGGCGGCGCGGGCGAAGGTCAGCAGCGCTTCGCGCCGCTCAACAGTTGGCCCGACAACGCGAACCTCGACAAGGCGCGCCGGCTGCTATGGCCGATCAAGCAGAAGTACGGCCGCAACATTTCGTGGGCCGACCTGCTGATCCTGACCGGCAACGTCGCGCTGGAATCGATGGGCTTCAAGACCTTCGGCTTTGCCGGCGGCCGTGCGGACACGTGGGAGCCCGAGGACGTCTACTGGGGCTCGGAAAAGATCTGGCTGGAGCTGAGCGGCGGCCCGAACAGCCGCTACTCGGGCGACCGCGACCTCGAGAGCCCGCTCGCCGCCGTGCAGATGGGCCTGATCTACGTGAACCCCGAAGGTCCGGACGGCAACCCCGATCCGGTCGCCGCCGCGCGCGACATTCGCGAGACGTTCGCGCGGATGGCGATGAACGACGAAGAAACGGTCGCGCTGATCGCGGGCGGGCACACGTTCGGCAAGACTCACGGCGCGGGCGACGCGTCGCTCGTCGGTCCCGAGCCTGAAGCGGCCGGGCTCGACGAGCAGGGCCTCGGCTGGAAGAGCCGTTTCGGCTCGGGCAAGGGCGCGGATGCGATCACGAGCGGGCTGGAAGTCGTGTGGACGACCACGCCGACGCAGTGGAGCAACGGCTTCTTCGCGAATCTGTTCGGCTACGAATGGGAGCTGACGAAGAGTCCGGCCGGCGCGCACCAATGGGTCGCGAAGGGCGCCGACGCGGTGATTCCCGATCCGTTCGATCCGTCGAAGAAGCGTTTGCCGACGATGCTGACGACCGATCTGTCGCTGCGCTTCGATCCTGCGTACGAGAAGATCTCGCGCCGCTTCTACGAGAACCCCGACCAGTTCGCCGACGCGTTCGCGCGCGCATGGTTCAAGCTGACGCACCGCGACATGGGGCCGCGCGCGCGCTATCTCGGCCCGGAAGTGCCGGCCGAGGAACTGCTGTGGCAGGACCCGATTCCGGCCGTCGACCACAAGCTGATCGACGACGCCGACGTCGCCGCGCTGAAGGGCAAGATTCTCGCGTCGGGGCTGTCCGTGTCGCAACTGGTGTCGACGGCATGGGCGTCGGCGTCGACGTTCCGCGGTTCCGACAAGCGCGGCGGCGCGAACGGCGCGCGCATTCGCCTCGCGCCGCAGAAGGACTGGGAAGCGAACCAGCCCGCGCGGCTCGCGACGGTGCTCGAGACGCTCGAAGGCATCCGCAGCGCGTTCAACGATGCGCAGACGGGCGGCAAGAAGGTGTCGCTCGCCGACCTGATCGTGCTGGCCGGTGCGGCTGGCGTCGAGCAGGCTGCGAAGAACGCGGGCCACGCGGTGACGGTGCCGTTCGCGCCGGGCCGCATGGATGCGTTGCAGGAGCAGACCGACGTCGAAGCGATGGCCGTGCTCGAGCCGGTTGCGGACGGTTTCCGCAACTACCTGAAGGGCAAGTTCACGATTCCGGCCGAGGTGCTGCTGGTCGACAAGGCGCAGTTGCTGACGCTGACCGCGCCGGAGATGACGGTGCTGCTGGGCGGCCTGCGCGTGCTGGGCGCGAACGTCGGGGATGCGAAGCACGGCGTGTTCACCGCGCGTCCGGGAGCGCTGACCAACGACTTCTTCGCGAACCTGCTCGACATGGGCACGGAGTGGAAGCCCGTGTCGGCCGCGAACGACGTGTTCGAAGGGCGCGACCGCGCAACGGGGCAGGTCAAGTGGACGGGCACGCGCGTCGACCTCGTGTTCGGCTCGAACTCGCAGTTGCGCGCGCTGGCCGAGGTCTACGGCAGCGCGGACGCGCAGGAGAAGTTCGTGCGCGACTTCGTCGCGGTCTGGAACAAGGTGATGAACCTCGACCGCTTCGATCTCGCGTGATCGCGGCATCGTGCCGCTGACGCGGCAACGGAACGGAAGACGGCCGGTCGCAGGACCGGCCGTCTCCCTCCGGGCCGCCGATATCGTTTCAAGGAGTGACGGTCATGACGCAAATGGTGCTCGACGTGCGCGTGGCGCTCGCTGCGCCGGCCAGGCGCGCGCGCGCCGTCGCGTTGCGGCGGCTGGTCGGCTTCGCGATCGCGGGCGGCGGCGCGGCCGTGCTGATCGCTCAGGCCGCGCATCACATCGTGGCTGTCGCGGGCGGTTGAGCGCTCATCCGATTCGCGCAAATTGCCCGATCGCGATCTAAGCTAAACTTGTGCGGCCCGAACGCGCATGTCGCAAACGCGCACGTCGCAAACGCGCATGTCGCAAACGCGCATGTCGCATTCGGCATGCGGATTTTTCGATGCATTTTCGCCGGTTCGAACCATCGGACAAGGAGTCTCGAGGATGGCCAAGAAAAGCAACGCAACTCAAATCAACATCGGCATCAGCGACAAGGATCGCAAGAAGATCGCGGAAGGGTTGTCCCGTCTGCTCGCCGACACGTACACGCTGTACCTGAAGACGCACAACTTCCACTGGAACGTGACGGGCCCGATGTTCAACACGCTGCACCTGATGTTCGAGGAGCAGTACAACGAGCTATGGCTCGCCGTCGATCTCGTCGCGGAGCGCATCCGCACGCTCGGCGTCGTCGCGCCGGGCACGTATCGCGAATTCGCGAAGCTGTCGTCGATTCCCGAGGCGGACGGCGTGCCGGCCGCCGAGGACATGATCCGACAGCTCGTCGAGGGGCACGAGGCCGTCGTGCGCACTGCGCGGACGATCTTCCCGGACGCCGACGCGGCCAGCGACGAGCCGACCGCCGATCTGCTGACGCAGCGGCTGCAGACGCACGAGAAGACCGCGTGGATGCTGCGCTCGCTGCTCGCCTGAGCGGCGCGTGCTCGGGAGGCCGGCGCCGAGCCGGCCCGAATCCCGATTTCGATCCCGATCGACTCGATGAGAGCCTCTCGCGGCCCGGCCGCGGGAGGCTCTTTCGCATGAGCGGCGCGCCGGATTCGGGACTGGCACGCGCGAGAACGCGTCGTGGCCCGACGTTCGCGCGGCGATTGGCGAGCCGCGTCGACGGTTTTAGAATGCAACTCATCGTCTGCAATGCGCGCGGCTCGGCGCCGCACTTCAAGACTTTCCCGATTCCCGCAAGCCATGGCCCGACGTAGAGACATGAGCGCCGACGACTGCCCCGTCGCGCGCGCGGTGGACGCGATCGGCGATCGCTGGTCGCTCCTCATCGTGCGCGACGCGTTTGACGGCGTGCGCCGTTTCACCGTATTCCAGCGCAACCTTGGCATCGCGCGCAACATGCTCGCCGACCGTCTGAAGACGCTCGTCGATTCGGGCGTGCTCGCGGCGGCGCCCGCGTCCGACGGCTCCACGTACCAGGAGTACGTGCTGACCGACAAGGGGCGCGCGCTCTTTCCGGTCGTCGTCGCGCTGCGGCAGTGGGGCGAGTCGCAACTGTTCGCGGCGGGCGAGCGTCATTTGCGCCTCGTCGAGCGGCGCAGCGGCCGGCCGGTGGCCGCGATGGCGCCGCGCACGCATGGCGGCCGCGTGCTGCGGCCGGAGGATGCGGTCGTCGACAAACTCGGTTCGGGCGGCGAGCAGTAGCTTTCGCGCGGGGCTGGATGGGGCGGCGCTGTCGGCGTCGTGGTCGAGGCGCTGGCTGCCGAAACGCCGAAACGACGAAACGCCGAAACGACGAAACGACGAAACGACGAAACGACGAAACGACGAAGTGATCCGCCGGCGCGGACGTGTTTGCGCCGCCTGCATTTCGAATGGGGCCGGCGAGCAGCGCGCAAAGGAACGCAAAAAAGGGGCAAAATCGCAAGGCTTGCATTTTTGCCGCAAATCCCGTGCGGTTCTACAATGCCGGGGTTACGTTTCCGGGCGCCCGCCCGTTCGCCCCGATGCTCGCCCGTTTCCCTCTCTATTTGCGGCTGATCCGGATGGACAAGCCGATCGGCAGCCTGCTGCTGCTCTGGCCGACGCTGAACGCGCTGTGGATCGCGTCCGACGGCCATCCGGCGCCGTCGCTCGTCGTCATTTTCGCGCTCGGCACGCTGCTGATGCGCTCGGCCGGTTGCGCGATCAATGACTACGCGGACCGCGATTTCGACCGCCACGTGAAGCGCACCGCCGACCGGCCGCTCACGTCGGGCAAGATCCGCGCGTGGGAGGCAATCGCGATTGCCGTCGGTCTCGCGCTCGTGTCGTTCCTGCTGATCCTGCCGCTCAATACGCTGACGAAGGAATTATCGGTCGTCGCGGTGTTCGTCGCGGCGACCTATCCGTTCATGAAGCGCTTCTTCGCGATTCCGCAGGCGTACCTTGGCATCGCGTTCGGCTTTGGGATCCCGATGGCGTTCGCGGCCGTGCAGGATACGGTGCCGACGATCGCATGGATGATGCTGGTGGCGAACGTCTGCTGGTCGGTCGCGTACGACACCGCGTACGCGATGGTCGATCGCGACGACGACCTGAAGATCGGCATGCGCACGTCGGCGATCACGTTCGGTCGCCACGACGTGCTCGCGATCATGCTCTGCTACGCGGCGATGCTCGGCATCTACGTGTGGGTCGGCGCGACGCTGCATTTCGGCTGGCCGTACTGGGCGGGCTGGGTGGCCGCGGTCGGCTGCTCGATCTATCACTACACGCTGATCAAGGACCGCGAGCGGATGGCGTGCTTCGCCGCGTTCAAGCACAACAATTGGCTTGGCGGCGCGCTGTTCGCGGGGATCGTCGCGCACTACGCGCTGACTGTGCTGTAGGCTCGCGTCGGCGGGCGCTTGCCCGTGCGGCACGGGTCCGAAAGCGGCTCTGTTGGGCCGCTTTCTTTTTTGGATGCGCCCGGCAAGGGGAAGTGTTAGCCGAACGGCAAGGGTGTCGAGGGTGATTGCGAATCTGAAGGAAGCTGTCGATCAGTTCGCCATCCTGTTCGGCGAGCAGTTCACTGCCGCCGTCAACTGAGATTTTTAACCGGCCTCAGCACACGCAATTCCTGACACCTCCCATCCGCATCCGAGACCGAGACCAGGCTCGAGTCCAATGCCGCATCTGCGTCTTCGCGATCCATGAGAATCGCTTTAACGGCATACGCGCGGCCTCAAGGATCGGCGATGACCTCGCCCGGCATCCGCATCGCCCGGTCCCCTTCGTTCGAGCGAATCCATCGGCGCATGGCGCAATATCCGCTTCAGTTTCGCGTGCGTTCCGCGATCGATCGAACCGGGTAGGGCACCGGCACCCCGGCAACATGCGGCCTGACGTTCTCGAGCGCCATCCTCGCGACCGCATGCTGGGGTTCTTGCGTCTCCGCCGCAACGTGCGGCGTGAGGGTGACGTTCGGCAGGCGCCGCAAGCCTTCGGCGACGTTCGGCTCGTCGGCGAATACGTCGAGCCCGGCCCAGCCGAGTCTTTGTTCGGACAGCGCGCCGATCAGCGCGGCTTCGTCGACGAGCGAGCCGCGGGCGATGTTGACGGTGGCCCCGGCCGGCCCGATCACATCGATGACGTCACGGACGACGAGGCCGCGGTTGCGCTCGTCCGCCCGACACGCGACGACGAGATGATCGGCCCATTGCGCGAGGTCGAGCGCGGTGGAAAAGAACGGGAGCTCCGACTCGGGCTTCGCCCGCAATGCGGTGTAGCCGACTTGCGCTTCCATCGCGACGAGTCGCGATGATATCCGTCGTCCGATCGCACCGAAACCGACGACGCCGACGCATGCGCCGGCAAGGCCGCGTCCGCCGGCGAACGGGATCGGGCGCGCGACTCCCCAGTTCCCGCCGGCGACGAATCGATGCAGATCGGGAAGCTGTCGCACGCATGCCAACAGCAGGCAGATCGCGAATTTCGCGACTGCCGGCGCA
Source organism: Burkholderia sp. BDU5 (assembly GCF_001522845.1). Classification (NCBI taxonomy): domain Bacteria; kingdom Pseudomonadati; phylum Pseudomonadota; class Betaproteobacteria; order Burkholderiales; family Burkholderiaceae; genus Burkholderia; species Burkholderia sp. BDU5. The sequence continues at coordinate 193,989 of NZ_LOWC01000053.1, forward strand.
TTGGCGTCAGGGCAGTGGGCGACGACAATGCCGCGATCGCGCGCGGCGGCGAGATCGACACGTCCGAATCCCGAGCCGCAGCAGCAGATCAAAGACAGGTTCGGCAGCCGCGTCGTCGCGTCCCGGGTGGCGCCGATCCGGCCGACGGTCAGCAGGACCTTCGCATGCCCGGCGCCGCGGAGGGTTGCATGCGGGCCCGAGAGATCGACCGGGCCCGGGAACTCGCGTCGAATGACATCGAGCGTGGCGTCGGGCGTGCGGTGCGTCGCCAGGATGCCAGGAGATTGATCGGCTTTCATCGTGCGCGCAATCTCAAGCGCTAATGCAAATCGCACCGGTCGCGATCACGATGCAGGATACAAATCGCTTCGCGGTAACCTGTTCGTTCAGGAAGATCCGGCCGATCAGCACGGCGAACACGACGCTCGTTTCCCGGATCGCGGACACCGCGCCCATCGCGCCGAATTGCATCGCCCACACGACGATGCCGTACGCGACGATCGACACGATCCCGCCGGCGACCGACGAGCCGATGTCGATCCTGGGCGCCCTCAGCGCGCTCCAGCCCCGGTTCATCACGAACACGACGGGCATCAACGCATAGAACACGAAAGTCAACGCGACATATGAGGTCGAATCGCCGGACAGGCGCACGCCGATGCCGTCAATGACGGTGTATAGCGCGATCGTGACGCCCGTCAGCAGCGCCGCTGCGGCGTTCGCGTACGACACCTTGCTGCGCTGCCACGCGAGACTGATGATCCCGACCGAAACCAGTGCGATGCCGATCACGTGAAGCGTGCCGAGACGCTCGCCGGCGAAGAGCGCCGCGCCGAGCGTGACGAGGAGCGGGGACGAACCGCGGGCGATCGGATAAGCCTCGCCGAGATCGCCGTGCCGATACGCATAGACGAGGCTCAGGTTGTAGCCGATGTGGACGAACCCCGAAGCGACGATGTACGGCCAGGACGGAGCGGCGGGAGCGGGCAGGAACGCGACGAAGACGATCGCGACGGCGGCGATTCCGATGCTCATCCACGTCATCGACAGGAAGCGATCCCGGTTGCTGTGCAGAATCGCATTCCATGACGCGTGCAGCACTGCTGCCAGCAACACCAATCCACCGACATAGCTGATCATTTCGCCGATCCGATATTGGGGCAACGAGAGGGATCGCCTCACTCTAATTGATGATTGTCTGCTCAGTCAAATGGCCTGCCGATATAGGGCTTTCGGCGGAAATCGGCCGATCGTCGAAATTCATTTACACCACACCGGAGGCCATCGCTTTCAATACGGCGAGATGCCTCGATTGAACATCGAATTTCGCCATCAATTTCTTCATGTGATAAAGCACGCCGTTCTCCGATATGCCGGGTATCATTGCGATTTCCTAGCTCGATTTTCCGGCGGCGATCCATTTCAGACATTCGAATTTGCGATGGGTCAATGGCGCGGCCGGCTCATGGTCCGGCCGGTTCGAAATGCGCTCCATGTCTTCGCGAACGAAAGCAGCGGCGAGCGCTCTTTGCGCGAAGGTCGTCGGCGCATGTTTCGCGGACAGGCTCGTCGTTCCGCCGGCCGAGCGCGACGCGAGACTCAATATGCCGGCCTCGCCATGCCTCGAATGCACCGGAAAATTCGCGCCCGCGACGAGCCCGTGACCGAGAGCGTCTTCCATGAAGTTCCGCTGTTCGCGGGAGTGGCGGATGCCGTCGTGCCACCGCAGCGGAATCAGGCAGTGCCCGCAGTGCTGCACGATCGAATCGGCTCGGATGTATTCGGATGACTTGTACTTTTCTTGCCAGGCCGTCGGGTAATTCGAGATCGTCTTGACCGGACTTTCCTGTCTGTCGATGTCGGAATACGTTCCGTAAAAGAAGTAATCGAAGCCGAGTTTTGCCGTGATTCTGGACAGGATGTCATGGGTGTCGCGTTCCGTTCTCGCGGACGATGTTTGATAGAGGATATTTAGTGTTTGATTGTGATCCGTAACGCCTCCCGTGAATATTCTGGCTGACAATTTATTGGAAAAAATTCAATTTAAAATGAATTGCTTGCAGGTGGATTGTGTTTATTGATGAAGATATTTGTCGAATATTGTCGACAATTAATATTTTAATTCTGCCGAAAACCCGAATAACCCCGGGCCGATTTCCGCGAAATCGATGCGCGATATCGACTGTGAGCGTGCGCGACGCGTGGCGGAACCGGCTGTACGCGGTTGCGCTGCGGCAGCCGTCGACGCGCGCGTGCAGGATGGGCAATTGCGGGGCAATCGCGTCGAGACAGTATGCGGATTCCGGATGCGTCGCGATGCGCGGTGAGCTACCGGCGCTGTAAGCAGCGTGACATCGCGAGGCAGCGCGTCATGTCATGTAGCGCGGCGGCGTGCGGCGTGACGACGGATCGGCGTCCGAGATCGACTGCAGGATCAGCACGGCCGCACGATGCTCGGTGCCGCGAGGCGTATGGCGTTGCCGGCGCGTCAGGAGCAAAGCGGAAAGTGGAGACACCGAGGAGGAAGCGTCGAGCGCTTATCGCAAGCGTTACGCGAGCGGGAACCGGTGCGCCCGTTATCGAACCGAGGGCTTGCCGTCCGAAAAAGGCGGGGACATCGCCCGCCGGTCGAGCTCGGACGGAGTAGATCGCGCCCGAGCTCGACGAACCACCGATTACGCCGCGCCGAGCTCGTCGCCCATTTCCTTCGCGCGCGCCTGCGCGGCGAGCACGCCGCGCACGATCGCTTCCTTCACGCCCTGTGCGTCGAACGACGCGAGCGCAGCCGCCGTCGTGCCGCCCTTCGACGTCACGCGCTCGCGCAGCACGCTCGCTGGCTCGCCCGACCGCACCGCGAGCTGCGCGGCGCCCGCGAACGTCGCGACCGCGAGCGCGCGGCCTTGCTCGTCGTTCATCCCGAGCTGGCGCGCCGCTTCCTGCAGCGCCTCGATGAAATAGAACACGTATGCGGGGCCGCTGCCCGAGATCGCGGTGACGGCGTCGAGCTGCGATTCGTCGTCGAACCAGACGGCCTCGCCGACCGCGCCAAGCACCTTCGACGCGAGATCGCGGCCCGCCGCGTCGACGTCCGGCAGCGCCGAGAGGCCGGTCACGCCGAGGCCGACGAGCGCCGGCGTGTTCGGCATCGTGCGCACGACGCGCGGGTAGCCGCCGAGCCAGCGCGACAGGTCGGCGCCGCGAATCCCGGCCGCGATGCTGACGACGAGCTGCGTCGACAGATGCGGCGCGAGCGCGGCCGCGACGTCCTTCAGCACCTGCGGCTTCACGGCGAGCACGATCGCGTCGTAGCCGGCGAGCGCGCTGTCGATCGCGGCGGCCGTGCGCACGCCGAACTGCGCTTCCGCACGCTTGCGCGCATCTTCGTTGACGTCGACGGCGAGCAGGCTGCCTGCCGGAACGCCGCGCTTGACGAGTCCGCCGATCAACGCGGCTGCCATGTTGCCGCCGCCGATGAATGCGATTTTCATGATGAGGTCGTTTGGAGAAGTGACGGTTCAGTGGGAATAGTCGCGCGGGCCAAAGATCGCGGCGCCGATCCGGACGATCGTCGCGCCTTCGGCGACGGCGGCCTCGAGATCGTCCGACATGCCCATCGACAGCGTGTCGAGCGCGAGCCCGTCGGCGCGCAGTCGTTCGAGGAGCGCATGCAGCGCGCGATGCGGCGCGCGCTTCGCATCGGGGTCGTGCGCCGGCTCGGGAATCGTCATCAATCCGCGCAGCCGCAGCGCGGGCAGCGCGGCGACCGCGCGTGCGAGCTCGGCGGCGTCCGCGGGCGCGGCGCCGCTCTTCGACGCCTCGCCGCTGATGTTCACCTGCACGCAGACATCGAGAGGCGGCAGGTGCGCGGGCCGCTGCTCGGACAAGCGCTGCGCGATCTTCAGCCGGTCGATCGTGTGCACCCAGTCGAAGCGCTCGGCGACGGCCCGCGTCTTGTTCGACTGCAGCGGACCGATGAAATGCCATTCGAGCTCGGTGCGCAGATCGGCGAGCGAATCGATCTTGTCGATCGCCTCCTGCACATAGTTCTCGCCGAACGCGCGCTGGCCGGCCGCATGCGCGGCGCGCACCGCGTCGGCGGGAAACGTCTTCGACACCGCGAGCAGCGTGACTGCGCGCGGCTCGCGTCCGGCCGCGCGCGCGGCGTCTTCGATGCGGTGATGAACGGAGGCGAGGCGGGCGGCGAGATCGGACATGTCGGGACGGACGAAACGTGGGGCGTGCGCCGGGCGGCGTGCCGCTGCGCGCGACGGATGCGGAGATTATACGGACAACCGGCGCGCGCGAAGCGGCGCGCGGCGCATCGGCCGCGCCGAGTCAACCGTACAGCAGGTTTTCGACGAGCTGCACCCAGTGCACGACGGGCACTTGCGTGCCGCTTTGCAGATGCGCGATGCAGCCGATGTTCGCCGAGACGATCATCTGCGGCTCGGTCGCCTGCAGCTTCGCGAGCTTCTGCTTGCGCAGCTTGTACGCGAGCGACGGCTGCGTGAGCGAGTAGGTGCCCGCCGAGCCGCAGCACAGATGGCTGTCGGCGGGCAGGCGCACTTCGATGCCGAGCGCTTCCAGCAGCCGCTCGACCTTGCCGCGCAACTGCTGGCCGTGCTGCAGCGTGCACGGCGGGTGATAGGCGACCGTATGGATCCCGCGCCGGCGCGTGAGCGCGATCAGCTCGGCCTCGAAGCCGCCGAGCAGCTCGGACAGATCCTTCGTCAGCGCAACGATGCGGCGCGCCTTGTCCGCGTAAGCCGGGTCGCCGCGCAGCAGGTGCGCGTATTCCAGCACCGTCGCGCCGCAGCCGGACGCGTTCATCACGATCGCCTCGACGCCGCGCTCGACGTGCGGCCACCATGCGTCGATGTTGCGGCGCGCGTCGTCGAGCGCTTCGTCGTGATAGCCGAGGTGCAGCCGGATCGCGCCGCAGCAGCCGGCTTCGGGCGCGACCACCGTTTCGATGCCGAGCGCGTCGAGCACGCGCGCGGTCGCGATGTTGATGTTCGGCATCATCGACGGCTGCACGCAGCCTGCGAGCATCAGCACGCGGCGCTCGCGCTGCGCGGTCGGCCACGCAAGGAGGCGTGCGCGCGGCGGCACCTTGTCGCGCAGCCGCTTCGGCAGCAGCGGCCGCACGTGCTGGCCGAGCCGCATCACGGGCGCGAACACGGCGGCGTTCGGCACGAAGCTCGCGAGCAGGCGCCGCGTGAGCCGCTGCGACAGCGGCCGCGACACTTTCGTCTCGACGACCTTGCGGCCGATGTCGACGAGCCGGCCGTACTCGACGCCGGACGGGCAGGTCGTCTCGCAGCTTCGGCACGTGAGGCAGCGATCGAGATGTTGCTGCGTGCTGCGCGTGACGTCCGCGCCTTCGAGCATCTGCTTGATCAGATAGATGCGTCCGCGCGGGCCGTCGAGCTCGTCGCCGAGCAGTTGATAGGTCGGGCAGGTCGCGGTGCAGAAGCCGCAGTGCACGCACTTGCGCAAGATCGCGTCGGCGTCGTCGCCGTCGGGCGTATTGCGGATGAAATCGGCGAGGTTCGTCTGCATCGCACTTTAGAGATCGGGGTAGAGCCGGCCGCGGTTGAAGATGCGCGCCGGATCGAACGCGGTCTTCAGGCCGCGGTGGATTTTCATCAGCGGCGCGGGCAGCGGCGTGAACACGCCCGCGCTGCGGTCGTAGCTTCCGCTCGCGCGAAAGAGCGTCGCGTGGCCGCCCGCCTGCTTCGCGCTCATCCGCACCGTCTGCGCGTCGGCGTCCGTGATCCACCAGCGCTGTGCGCCGCCCCATTCCATCATCTGCGTGCCGGGCAGTTGCATCGGCTCAGTGATCGACGGCAGCGACAGGCGCCACAGCGCGTGGCCCGGCGCGAGCGACGAGAAGAACGGATCGCTCTGCTCGCGCACGCCGTCCCAGAAGCGCTCGGCCTCGACCGCGTCGACGACTTCGCCGCCGAGCACGGTTTTCGCGCTCTTCACGGCCGCCTCCGCGCCGGACAGGCGCAGCACGAGCGTGCCGTATCGCCACGCGCTCGCCGACAGCGGAAACGGGCGGCCCGCCCATTCGTTGAGCTTGCGGACTGCGTCGGTTGCGCTCATGTCGAATTTCAGCGTGACTTCGGCGGCGGGGACGGGCAGCACCTTGATCGACAGATCGAGCATCAACCCGAGCGTGCCGAGCGAGCCCGCCATCAGGCGCGACACGTCGTAGCCCGCGACGTTCTTCACGACCTGTCCGCCGAAGCGCAGGACATCGCCGCGCCCGTTCAGCAGCGTCACGCCGAGCACGAAATCGCGCGGCGCGCCCGTCGTCGCGCGGCGCGGGCCGGCGAGGCCCGCCGCGACCGCGCCGCCGATCGTCGCGCCGCGCCCGAAGTGCGGCGGCTCGAACGGCAGCATCTGGCCGCGCTCGGCGAGCGTTTCCTCGAGCTCGGCGAGCGGCGTGCCCCCGCGCGCGGTGACGACGAGCTCCGCCGGGTCATACGACATGATGCCCTGATGCGCGCGCGTGTCGAGAATTTCCCCGTCGAGCGCCTGGCCGTACCAGTCCTTCGTGCCGCCGCCGCGTATGCGCAGCGCGCGGCCGCTCGCCGCGGCGTCGCGGATGCGAGCCGCCCAGCCTGCGACGATGTCGTCCTCTTCCATGGCGTTCTGTGTCGTTGTTCGTTTCGGTCGATTTTACCGGGGTGGCGAAATCGCGCATTCGGGCGAACCCCTTAGAGCGCGTTCACGCTAAAAACGGGCTCGCGAACACGCCTTGCCGGCCGCATGGCGGCAGCAAGGCATGTGCGCCCAATCAGGCCCTGGACCGCGCGCAGCGTCAGAAGCGCGGCAGGTCCGGATGCGGCAGCAGCCCGCCGCGCACGTGCATCCGGCCGTATTCGGCGCAGCGCGCGCGGGTCGGAATCCCCTTGTCCGGATTCAGCAGCTCGGGCGGATCGAACGCGCGCTTGACCGCGAAGAACGCGTCGCATTCCTCGCGCGAGAACTGCACGCACATCGAATTCAGCTTCTCGACGCCGACGCCGTGCTCGCCCGTCACCGTGCCGCCGAATTCGACGCAGCTCTCGAGGATGTCCGCGCCGAACGCTTCCGCGCGGTGCAGCTCGTCGGGATCGTTCGCGTTGAACAGGATGAGCGGGTGCATGTTGCCGTCGCCCGCATGGAACACGTTGATGCAGCGCAGCCTGTATTTCGTTTCCATCTGCTCGATGCGCGCGAGGAGCGGCCCGATCGCGCGGCGCGGCACCGTGCCGTCCATGCAGTAATAGTCGGGCGAAATGCGGCCCGCGGCCGGGAACGCGTTCTTGCGGCCCGACCAGAAGCGCAGCCGCTCCGCCTCGCTGCGCGATATCTGGAGGCGCGTCGCGCCGTGCTCGCGCAGCACCGCGGTCATCCGCACGATCTCCTCGGCGACTTCTTCCGGCGTGCCGTCTGATTCGCACAGGAGGATCGCGGCCGCGTCGAGGTCGTAGCCCGCGTGCGTGAACGCCTCGACCGCCTGCGTCGCCGGCTTGTCCATCATCTCGAGGCCCGCGGGGATGATGCCCGACGCGATGATCGCAGCGACCGCCTCGCCGCCCTTGACGACGTCGTCGAAGCTCGCCATCACGAGTTGCGCGGCCTGCGGCTTCGGGATCAGCCTGACCGTGACCTCGGTGACGATGACGAACATCCCTTCGCTGCCGATCGTGACGGCGAGCAGGTCGAGGCCGGGCGTGTCGGGCGCGAGCGAGCCGAACTCGACGATCTCGCCGTCGCTCGTCACGCCGCGCACGCGCAGCACGTTGTGGCACGTGAGCCCGTACTTCAGGCAATGGACGCCGCCCGAGTTTTCGGCGACGTTGCCGCCGATCGTGCATGCGATCTGCGACGACGGATCGGGTGCGTAGTAGAGCCCGTATGGTGCGGCGGCTTCGGAAATCGCTAGATTGCGCACGCCCGGCTGGATCGTCGCCGTGCGCGCGTACGAATCGATTTCGACGATCCGCGTGAAGCGTGCGAGCGACAGCACGACGCCGTGCCCGATCGGCAGCGCGCCGCCCGACAGGCTCGTGCCCGCGCCGCGCGGGACGATCGGCACGTTCATCCGCCGGCAGATCTGCGCGATCCGCTGCACCTGCGATTCGGTCTCCGGCAGCACGACGGCGAGCGGCAGCCGGCGGTATGCGGAAAGCGCGTCGCACTCGTACGCGGCCGTGTCCTCGTCGCGGTACAGCAGGCAGTGGGTCGGCAGCACGGCCATCAGCGCCTGCACGACTTCGCGCTGGCGCTGCGCGCGCAGATCGGCCGACAGTTCGGCGGGGGCGTTCATGTCTCCTCCTGGTCCGCGACGGACGGCGCGAGGTCGTTCGCCGGTCTCGTCGCTGGCTTCGTTTTCGTCATGCGTCGATCGTGAAGATCTTGCCGGGATTCATCAGATTGTTCGGATCGAGCGCGAGCTTGATCGCGCGCATCGCGTCGACCGCGTTCTCGCCGTGCTCGGCCGCGAGAAAGCGCATCTTGTGCAGCCCGATGCCGTGCTCGCCCGTGCAGGTGCCCCCCATCCGCAGCGCGCGCTCGACGATCCGGTCGTTGAGCGCTTCGGCTTCGGCGAGTTCTTCGGGCTTCGAAGGATCGATCAGGATCGCAACGTGGAAGTTGCCGTCGCCGACGTGGCCGACGATCGGGCACGGCAGCGACGATGCGTTCAGATCGACCTCGGTTTCCTCGACGCACGCGGCGAGCTGCGAGATCGGCACGCAGACGTCGGTCGTCACCGCGCGGCAGCCGGGCTTCAATTGCAGCATCGAGAAATAGGCGTGATGGCGCGCGGACCAGAGACGCGTGCGATCTTCGGGACGCGTCGCCCATTCGAAGTCCTGGCCGCCGTTCTGCGCGGCGAGCGCCTCGACTTGCTGGGCCTGCTCGCGCACGCCGGATTCCGTGCCGTGGAATTCGAAGAAGAGCGTCGGCGCCTCGGCGAGCCCGAGATGCGCGTTGCGATTGATCGCGCGCACGGCGAGCGCGTCGACGAATTCGACGCGCGCGATCGGCACGCCGATCTGGATCGTCTCGATCACGGTGCGCGCGGCGGCGCTCATCGACTCGAATGCGCACACGGCGGCCGATACCGCCTCGGGTTGCGGATGCAATCGCAGCGTGATTTCGGTGATCACGCCGAGCGTGCCTTCCGAGCCGACGAAAAGCCGCGTGAGATCATAGCCCGCCGCCGACTTGCGCGCGCGCGTGCCGGTCTTCACGATGCGGCCGTCCGCGAGCACGACGGTGAGGCCGAGCACGTTCTCGCGCATCGTGCCGTAGCGCACCGCGTTCGTGCCCGATGCGCGCGTCGCGGTCATTCCGCCGATGCTCGCGTCTGCGCCCGGGTCGATCGGAAAGAAGAGACCGGTGTCGCGCAGCGCGTCGTTGAGCGTGCGGCGCGTGACGCCGGGCTCGACGGTCGCGGTCAGATCGTCGGCGTCGATCGACAGCACGCGGTTCATCTCCGACAGATCGAGCGACACGCCGCCGCGCACGGCGAGCAGATGGCCTTCGAGCGACGAGCCGACGCCGTACGGGATCAGCGGCACGTCGTGCCGCGCGCAGAGGAGGACGGCGTCGCGCACGTCGTCGGCCGCGTGCGCGAACACGACGGCGTCCGGCAGTTGCGGATCGAAAGGAGACTCGTCGCGGCCGTGATGGGCGCGCACGGCTTCCGCAGTCGACATGCGCGAGGCGAACCGGGCGGCGAGCGCGTCGACGAACGCTGCGGGAAGCGGGCGATGCGGCGGGGCGGGGTGGTTCACGCGAGTCTCCTGGGGGGCGGACTTTACTTTATGGCAGGCGCCGCGGCGAGGCGGCCAGATCATTTTACGCTCGAAAGCATGCGCGCCGCCGCCAAGGCGGCTGCGATAATAACGATTTCACCGACGCGGCGCGCGCCGCCGCTGACCATGGGGACACGAATGGGCAATCGCTTGAGCAAGATCGCGACCCGCACGGGCGACGACGGCACGACGGGCCTCGGCGACGGCAGCCGCGTGCGCAAGGACGACGCGCGGATCGCGGCGATCGGCGACGTCGACGAATTGAATTCGCAGATTGGCGTGCTGCTTGCCGAACCGCTGCCGGGCGATGTCCGCGCGGCGCTGTCGACGATCCAGCACGACCTGTTCGACCTGGGCGGCGAGCTCTGCATCCCGGGGCACGCGGCGATCACCGACGCGCATCTCGCGCGTCTCGACGATTGGCTCGCGCATTACAACGGGCAACTGTTGCCGCTGAAGGAGTTCATCCTGCCGGGCGGCGCGCGCAGCGCGGCGCTCGCGCACGTGTGCCGGACCGTGTGCCGGCGCGCGGAGCGCTCGATCGTCGCGCTCGGTGCACACGAGGCGCTCAACGCGCCGCCGCGCCGCTACGTGAACCGGCTGTCGGATCTGCTGTTCGTGCTCGCGCGCGTGCTGAACCGTGCGGCGGGCGGCGCCGACGTGCTGTGGGACCGCACGCGCGCGCGCTCAACGCGTTGATGCGCATCATTGCAATCGCTAACCCGTTGTGTCGAAGTGCGACAATTTGACCGCCGGAGGCGCGCCCATAAACATGTATTGTTTGAGAATGTTTAACGGAGGAATACTTTCATGACGCAGATGACCGCCGAGCAGATGGCCCGAGTGAAAGCGACCGCACCGGTTCTCGCGGAGCACGGCGCGACGATCACGAAGCACTTCTATCAACGGATGTTCGGGCGCCATCCCGAGCTGAAGAACGTTTTCAACCAGACGCACCAGAAGACGGGCAGCCAGCCGGAGACGCTCGCGAAGGCGGTCTACGCGTACGCGGCGAACATTGACAATCTCGGCGCGCTCGGCGGCGCGGTGTCGCGGATCGCGCACAAGCACGCGAGCCTCAACATCCGGCCGGAGCACTATCCGATCGTCGGCGAGAACCTGCTCGCGTCGATCGTCGAGGTGCTCGGCGACGCGGTCGATCCTGACACGCTCGAAGCGTGGCGCGTCGCGTACGGCCAGCTCGCGACGATCCTGATCGGCGCGGAGGCGAATCTGTACGAGAACGCCGCATGGAGCGGCTTCCGTCCGTTCAAGGTCGCGAAGAAAGTGCGCGAGAGCGACGAGATCACGTCGTTCTGCCTGACGCCGGCCGACGGCGGCGCGGCGCCCGAGTTCGAGCCGGGTCAGTACATTTCGGTGAAGCGTTTCGTCGGCGACATGGGCGTCGATCAGCCGCGCCAGTACAGCCTGTCCGACGCGCCGCACGGCAAGTGGCTGCGGATCTCGGTCAAGCGCGAAGCGGGGCGCAGCGAGGACGTGCCGGCGGGCAAGGTGTCGACGCTGATGCATGATGGCGTCGACGTTGATTCGATCGTCGAAGTCACCGCGCCGATGGGCGACTTCGCGCTGAATCGCGATGCGTCGACGCCCGTCGTGCTGATCTCGGGCGGGGTCGGGATCACGCCGATGGTGTCGATGGCGACGACGCTCGTCGCGTCGGGCAGCGAGCGTGAAGTGCGCTTCGTCCACGCTTGCCGGTCGGCGCGCGTGCACGCGTTCCGCGACTGGTTGAACGATACGACCGACGCGCATCCGAACGTGAAGCGCGCGGTGTTCTACGAAGAGGTCGGCGCGAACGACCGGCCGGGCGTCGATCACGACGGCGAAGGGCGGATCACGACGGCGGCGCTCGAGCGTCACGCGCTCGTGCCGGATGCCGATTACTACGTCTGCGGCCCGATCGCGTTCATGAAGCAGCAGCGCGACGCGCTCGTCGCGCTCGGCGTCGCGCCGGAGCGGGTGCAGACCGAGATCTTCGGTTCGGGCGCGCTCGAGTAAGCGCCGTCGATCGTTGCGGACGTTGGAGCCCGGCTCGAGCCGGGCTTTTCGTTGACAGGCGGCAGTCGATACCGCGCTCTCGATAGCTCGGCGTTCGCCGACGACGAGCGCGCCCGCAGCCGTATTGCGTCACCGACGAAATTTTCGTGGTGGCATTTTCGGGCACGTGGGCATGCGGCCAAGCGCTATTTGCCCATCGTGACGAGCAAGGTGACGTCCATCGGCAAGTTAACCGGCGCCGATCCCGGATACAGATCGTTGGCAAGCAAATGGAACGTTCCGCCGTAATGAATCGTGTGCGAGCCGGGCGGCAGTTGAAGCATCAGGTAATAGCCATCGGCCACCGACGTGCCGTTTCCTCCAGTGCTATTGAAAATCCATGGCGTCGGGGCATGGAAGTGGAATTGCTGCGTGAGGGCGTGGTAATTCTGAAGATTGCTGATCGGGACGTTGTCGATCGTGCAGAACAGATCGCCGATGCGGCTGAAGAACTTTTGCGCGATTGCTTGTTGGCCGACTGCCGTGGTGGCGAAGAAAGGCGGACTATCGAGCGACGATGCTTCTATGTCGAGCATGGTCAGGAATATTGCTTTGCCGGCCGGAATGATCGTCGCCGACTGGTTGCAGACCAGCGGCGATCCGTCGGGAGCCAGACTGGGTGCGGACCAAAACCAGACATTGCCCGTTTGCGCGGCTGAGATGGGACGGTTGTTGCAATCGAGAAACGGATGCGGGGCGGATTGGCGAGCCGCAACGCCAGAGCCCATTGCCAGAATGCCGTCGACCACTGGGCATAGGTTTGGCCTTCGAACATCGCGTCCGGCGGGACGATGTTGACGCTTGCCACCGCTGCCGGCGCGACGGAGTCATGGACGACTGCAGCGGGAGTCGCACCGTCGCTCCCGCTGCCTCCCCCGCAGCCGCTGAGCGCGGTCGCGAGCGAAACGACTATTGCGGCGTGCAATGCCTGCTTGATGAGTGGGGCGAAATCGATCATGGTGGCCTCCAGCTTGCCAAAGTGTGGTTCGGGGGCGACTGGAATCGGGTGGGCGATGCACGAACGTGCTGACACGAGACGGCCAACGCGTTGCCGGGCGGCAGTGGCGCATTCGGTTGACCGAGGGAGTTTTCTGGATTGTTACCCGCACGAAGCGATGGGGCGCGTCGTGCCCGCTACGGAGTCCAATCGACTGTGGCATCCATGCGAGCGGCGTGCCACTTGTGTCCCGGCAACCGTTCGGGCGCGTTCGAACCAGACAGGAAACAAGATATGCTTCGGAAGCGGTGGGGAACGTCTCACTTCCGATACGTTGGAAGCCGGGGAACGCCGCGGCGATGTCGATCTGCGAATTTCGAGTTTTTTCGTTACGACAGGTCGGTTGCTAACCGCTTGTTTTCATTGTGTTCGATTGCGGTCGCCGCCTCGTGACGCGTCCGTCTGCGCCGGCGCACCTGCGGGATTTGCATCATTTGCAATAGGCAGAGGAGTGCAGGAACCGGTTCGACATGGTGCCGAAGACAAGGGGGCGATGTCACGCCGGAAGAACGCGTTCCTTCATGGCAGCACGAGATGGCGGCGGGCCGTTGCCGGGTCATTCGCCGCGCTCGCGTTTGTCGCGGACGGCTTGTCATCGGAGCACGGACACGCGGTCCGTGATGCCACATCGGATATGAAACCCCCGGGCGGTGCCCGGGGGCGTGCTCGATCGTCGAGGGGATCAGTTGCCGCTGCCGCGCGCGACGCGCCGCGCCTTCACCGATTCGGCGAGGCCTTCGAGCACCTTCACACTGTCGTCCCAGTTGATGCACGCGTCGGTGATGCTCTGGCCGTAGGTCAGCTCGCAGCCTTCCTTCAGATCCTGGCGGCCCTCGACGAGATGCGATTCGACCATCACGCCGACGATCCGCTCGTCGCCCGCCGCGATCTGGCGGCCGATGTCCGCACAGACCGGGATCTGGTTCTCGTGCTTCTTCGAGCTGTTCGCGTGGCTCGCGTCGATCATCAGACGCGCGGCGAGACCCGCCTTGCCGATGTCCGCGCATGCGGCGTTCACGCTGTCCGCGTCGTAGTTCGGCGCTTTGCCGCCGCGCAGGATCACGTGGCAGTCCTCGTTGCCGGCCGTCGACACGATCGCCGAGTGGCCGCCCTTCGTCACCGACAGGAAATGGTGCGGCTGCGACGCGGCCTTGATCGCATCGACCGCGATCTTCACGTTGCCGTCGGTGCCGTTCTTGAAGCCGACCGGGCACGACAGCCCCGACGCGAGCTCGCGGTGCACCTGCGACTCCGTCGTGCGCGCGCCGATCGCGCCCCACGAGATCAGGTCGGCGATGTACTGCGGGCTGATCATGTCGAGGTACTCCGTGCCGGCGGGCAGCCCCATCTCGTTGATCTGCAGCAGCAGCTCGCGCGCGGTGCGCAGGCCGTCGTTGATCTTGAAGCTGTTGTCGAGGTGCGGATCGTTGATGAGCCCCTTCCAGCCGACCGTCGTGCGCGGCTTCTCGAAGTACACCCGCATCACGATCTCGAGCTCGTTCTCGAAGCGCCCGCGCTCCTTGACGAGCCGGCCCGCGTATTCGAGCGCCGCTTTGGTGTCGTGAATCGAGCACGGCCCGATGATGACGATGAGGCGATCGTCCATCCCGTGCAGGATCCGGTGCATCGCCTGGCGTGAGTTGTAGATGAGTTCCGACACCGCTTCGCTCAGCGCGAATTCGCGGATCAGGTGCGCAGGCGGAATCAGTTCCTTGAGTTCTCGGATGCGGACGTCGTCGGTATTGTGCGGGGGCATGCGTGAGTTCTCCAGTTCGGGGCGCCGCCCGGCGAACGCGGGTGCGGCTAGCGATTCAATTCGACAAATCGGGTTGTTCGGAAAAGCCGGTGGATCGTTCCGTCTGCCGCTGCTGCGAACCGGCGGAGCGAAAAAAAACCGCCGGGTTCGCCGGCGGTTTTTCGGGAATTCGGTTGCGCTTCGCGCGCCATCACTCCTCTCGATCCGCCAGCGGTCTGAGATGCCAAAAAAAGTAAAAGTAAAACTTTGCGGACATGGCGGAAATGCGGTTCATCAATGAAGCGATAACAGAACGAGATTTATACCCGGTCGGCGCGCGGCTGGCAATCCTGTGACCTTAAAAATGCGGACGATCCGCGCAATTTCACCAATTTACGCGAATTGTCTGCGCCAAGATGCGGCAATGCCGCATTACGACGCAGTGCCGCCGACCGTCATGTTGTCGAGCCGCAACGTCGGCTGGCCGACGCCGACGGGCACGCTCTGCCCCTCCTTGCCGCACACGCCGACGCCCGTGTCGAGCTTCATGTCGTTGCCGATCATGCTCACGTACTTGAGCGATTCCGGGCCGCTGCCGATCAGCGTCGCGCCCTTCACCGGGTACGTGACCTTGCCGTTCTCGATCATGTACGCCTCGGATGCCGAGAACACGAACTTGCCGTTCGTGATGTCGACCTGGCCGCCGCCGAAGTTCACCGCATAGAGGCCATGCTTGACCGACTCGATGATCTCCTGCGGATCCTTGTCGCCGTTCAGCATGTACGTGTTCGTCATCCGCGGCATCGGCAGCGCTGCGTACGACTCGCGCCGCGCATTGCCGGTGACGGGCATCTTCATCAGCCGCGCGTTCAGCGTGTCCTGGATGTAGCCCTTCAGAATGCCGTCCTCGATGAGGGTCGTGCATTGCGTCGGGTTGCCTTCGTCGTCGATGTTCAGCGACCCGCGGCGGTTCGGCAGCGTGCCGTCGTCGACGACCGTCACGCCCTTCGCCGCGACTTGCTCGCCGATGCGGCCCGCGAACGCCGACGAGCCCTTGCGGTTGAAGTCGCCTTCGAGGCCGTGGCCGATCGCTTCGTGCAGCAGCACGCCGGGCCAGCCCGGGCCGAGCACGACCGTCATCGCGCCCGCGGGCGCGGGACGCGCGTCGAGGTTCACGAGCGCCGCGTGCACCGCGTCGTCGACGTAGCGCGACAGCACGTCGTCGGTGAAGTAGCCGTAGTCGAAGCGGCCGCCGCCGCCGCCCGAGCCGATCTCGCGCCGGCCGTTCTGCTCGGCGATCACGGTCACCGATACGCGCACGAGCGGGCGGATGTCCGCCGCGAGCGCGCCGTCGCTGCGCGCGACGAGCACGACGTCGTATTCGCCCGCGAGGCCCGCCATCACCTGCGTGATACGCGGGTCGCGGCCGCGCGCCATTTGCTCGACGCGCTCGAGGAGCTTCACTTTCGCGGTCGCGTCAAGCGACGCGAGCGGATCGGAGGGCAGGTACAGGTCGCGGCCCGAGATGCCTTTCAGCGACGACGCGGCGCGAATCTTCTGCTTGCCGCCGCCCGCGGCGGCAATCGCTTTCGTCGCCGCGGCCGCCTGGAGGATCGCGTCGGGCGACAGGTCGTCCGAATACGCGAACGCGGTGCGGTCGCCCGCGACCGCGCGCACGCCGACGCCCTGGTCGATGCTGAAGCTGCCCGATTTGACGATGCCTTCCTCGAGACTCCATGCCTCGCTGCGGGTCGCCTGGAAGTACAGGTCCGCGTAGTCGACGCGATGCGTGAAGATGTCCGCGAGCGTGCGCGTCAGGAGGGTTTCGTCGAGGCCGTACGGCGTGAGCAGGACGTCCTTCGCGAGTGCGAGATTGCGGATGCCGGGTTCGATGATGTTCATGCGGATTCGGGGATTCTCAAATTCTGAAACGGTTGTCGGACGCGCCTTCTTTCCGGTTAGATGGATCGCGGCGGCCGTCTTTCAATGGCGGCGGTCCGGCGATCCGGCGCTCATGCGAGCACGCGGTGCCGCCACGCGGGCAGGCTCTGCCGCACGTCGGCGATCTGCGCGGGATCGACATCGCCCGCGACGACGCCCGCGCCTTCGTCGCGCTCCGCGACGACTTCGCCCCACGGATCGACGAGCATGCTGTGGCCCCACGTGCGGCGGCCGTTTTCGTGCTTGCCGCCTTGCGCGGCGGCGAGCACGTAGCATTGATTCTCGACCGCGCGGGCGCGCAGGAGCGTCTCCCAATGCGCGCGGCCCGTCGTGTACGTAAACGCCGACGGCACGACGATCATCGCGCAGTCGCCCATCTTCCGGTACAACTCCGGAAAGCGCAGATCGTAGCAGACCGACAGGCCGACCCGGCCGAACGGCGCGTCGAACGTGCGCACCGCGTCGCCCGGGCGGATCGTGCGCGCCTCGTCGAACGACTCGTCGCCCTTCTCGAAGTTGAACAGGTGGATCTTGTCGTAGCGGGCCGCTTCGCGCCCCTGCGGGTCGAACACGAGCGTCGTGTTCAGCACGCGTGACGGCTCGGGCGCCTTCAGCGGCAGCGTGCCGCCGATCACCCAGACGCCGTGCGCTTTCGCGCAGTCGGCGAGAAAGCGCTGGATCGGGCCGTCCTGGTAAGGCTCGGCGAGCGCGAGCTTGTCGGCGTCGGTGTGGCCCATGAAGCAGAAATATTCGGGCAGCAGCACGAGCCGCGCGCCCGACGCCGCCGCGTCGGCGATCAGCCGGCCGGCTTCGGCGAGGTTGCGCTCGAGATCGGGCGTGCTGACCATTTGCAGCGCGGCGACCCGAAACGGCGTGGCTAAAGCATGGCGGTCGGTCATGGCGGATTCGATAGCCGAAAAAAGGGTGCGGGCCCGGCGGCCGCGTCAGTGCTCGGTGGCCGCGGGCGCGTAGCCCATCTTACCCCGATCGTTGCCGACACGCTCGATGTGCGGATGCGCCCACGATCCCGTGATCGCGTAGTTCACCGCGAACGCGTGCGCGAGCGTCTGCGACAGCGCGAGGTTCGCGGCGAGCACGCCCAGGCCGAGGAGCGGATTGAAAATCGCCGCGCCGATCGCGGCCGCGCTCGCGCTGACCTTCGGCGCGATGTGCGCGTTCAGGTCCTGCGTCTCGTGCGCGAGGTCGACCGCCCCCGTTACCGTCACTTTCGCGGGCGGCGTCTTCATTTCGAAATCCTGCGTATGCGCGATGCCGTTCTCGATCCTGCCCGTGCCCGTAATCGTCTCGAACGGCAGGCCCTTGCCGATCACGTCGCGGAAGTCGAGCGTCAGGAAGCGCGCGAGGCCTTGCAGGCTCAGCACGCCGAGCAGCTTCGCCGCGCCCGGATCGACCTTCAGGATCTGGCCGTGCGCGAGATCGAGCGACAGGCGGCCGTTCAGCGTCGGATAGTCGATCGCGGTCGGACCGCCGCGCCACGCGACCTTGCCCGACAGCGTGCCGCGCCCGTTCTCGACGGTCCTCGGCAGGCCGACGCGGTCGAGGAGGGCGCCCGCGTCGTCGATCGCGAGCGTGAAGTCGAACACGGTGCGGCGCGGCGCGTCGTCCTCGTCGACGCCGCGCGCCAGCGCGCGCCGCGACGTGCGCCAGTTCGCGGTCGCGGTGAGCTTCGCGGCCGGATTCGCGAGCTCGAGCTTGTCGAGCTGCCAGACAGGAATGCCGTTCTCGTCGATGTTGCGCGCGTCGACCTCGAGCCGGCCGATGTCGTGGCCGCGCGCGACGACCTGGTCGACGACGAGGTCGATTGCCGGCATCGCATGGTTGGTGGGCGTCGGCAAATCGATCGCGCGGCCGACGAGATCGTGCTCGGCGCTTGCCGGGATCACGAGCTTCGCGAGCCGCGCGCTCAGCACGCCCGCGCCCGTCGGGCCGCCGCCCGGCGCCCACGACAGATAGCCGGACACTTGGTTGGACGCGATGTTCGCCTGCCACAGGTCGTCGATGTGCGACGCGCCGACGATCACGTTCTCCCAGTTGCGCTTGAGCAGCTTCAGCGTGCCGAAGTGCAGCGCGAAACGCTTCGGCGCGAAGCTCGCGAGATCGATCGGCGCGGCGGCCGGCTTTTCGCGTGCGGCGGGCGACTTGCCGAAGCCTTGCGCGAACGCTTGCCACGCATCCGCATCGAGCTCGGGTACGTCGATGGCCGCGCTCACGCCTTCCTGCGGCATGTCGGGCATCCGGTTCATCCCGATCGCGCCGCGCACCGCGCGCACCGGCTGGCCGCGCTCGACGTCGAGCAGGTACGTCGCGGCGAGTGGGCCGAGCTTCAGGTCCGCGCGCTCGAGCGGCTTGGCGCCCGCCTGCGGCTCGGGCGCGAGCGCGAAGCTGAACGGCATCGGCGTGCCGGCCGGCTTTGCGAACGGCGCGGGGAAGTCGAGCGCGACGCCCGTCAGGTCGGAGCTCGCGGTGATGTCGGGCAGGCCGCCTTTCGCACCGCGCACGGCGAGCTGATACGGCGCTTCGCCGACGACGCGCTCGAGCGCGGCCGCCGCCGCGCCGCGCAGGTTCAGCCCGCGCGCGGCGTCGACCGACAGACGGCCGTCGACGTCGAACGCATAGCGGCCGTTCGCCGACAGCGAGCCGCTCGCGCGCACGTCGCCGCCGAGGAAGCGCGCGGTCAGCCGGTCGACCGTCGCGGTGTGCTGGGTGAAGCGCAGGTTGCCGCGCAGCCGCGTCAACGGCGGCACGCCGTCGGCTTCGAGCGTGTTGCCGGCGAAGCCGAGCGCGCCGTCGACGCCGACGTGCGGATGCTGAACGTGCTGCGGGATGTCGAGCTTGAGCGCGAGCGTCGCCGGCCCTTGCGCGCGCACGAGGTTGCCGATGTGGCCCGTCATCCCGGCAACCGCGCTGTGGTTTGCGTAGTCGAGCAGATCGGCGAGCGGGCCGTGCGCACGGCCTTCGATCACGAGCGGCGAATGCGTGGGGCGGCCGAGATCGTCGATTCGCCCCGTCACCTTCGTGAGCGCGACGCCCTTGTAGTGCGCGCGGTCGATGTCGAAGCGCAGCTTGTTCTGTTCGAGCTCGAATACGCCGTCGATCCCGTCGAGCGCGGGCCACACGTTCGGCGTGCCGTTCGCTAGCGTGCGCGGCGGCTGCGGCGTCGGCTCGAACTTGCCGCCCGAGAACGGCGCGACGATGTGGAACACGCCCGCCTTCGGATCGTGCTCGTACGGGAAAGTCTCGAGCGGGCCCTTCGCGACGATCGTCGCGCCTTTCTTCACCTGGCCCGCCTGCAGCGCGTGGCCGAGGTACAGGCGCAGGTGGTCGGACAGGCTCGTCGGCAGGTAGCGGGTGATGCGCGCGACGGCCGCGCGCTCGAAGTCGGCCTTCAGGTCGAGCGAGCCGCGGCCGTGGCCGGGGTTCGCGTAGCTGCCCGCGACCGCGATCGCCGCGTCGGCGTTCTCGACATGGAACTCCGGCACTGCGACGTCGACCCGCGCATGCCGCTCGCCCGGCGCGGGCGTGATGGTCCAGTTCGCGCGACCGCGCAGCCGGTCGAACGCGAGGCGCGGCTCGTCGAACACGCCGGGCACCGTGACGGCCGCGTCGACTGTGTCGAAGCTCGCCGCGCCGCCTTTCTCGTCCGCGTCGACGTGGCCCCACAGGTTCTCGACGCCCGGAATCCCCGCGCGCGGGTGGCCGTGCGGCGACAGCCCGGGCGGCGGCTCCTGCGCCTCGAAGCTGATCCCCCGCAGGTCGCCCTGGAACCGGTAGCGGATGATCGGCGCGGTGCCGCTCTGGCGTTCTTCGTCGACGAATTCGGCGCTCGCCGGCTTCGCGCGCTCGACCTCGATCGCGTAGTTCGCGACGAGCCCGCGCGGATCGAAGCGCACGAGCTCGTTGCGCAGTCGCGCCGGAAGCGGCAGCCCGCGGATGAATTCGGCGAGGATCCCGAGATCGACTCGGTCGCCGGACACGCTCAGCAACTGGCCTTCGTCGACGCTCGGCACGCGGTAGCGCGCCGTCAGCGTGTGCAGCGCGAGCGCGCGGGAGACCGGCGTGCCGTCGGGCAGCGGCGGCTGGCCGAGCTCCGCGTGCAGCCGCGACAGGTGCAGTGTGTAGTCGCGCTTCGGGTCGATCGCGACGTCCCAGCCGAAGCGCGCGACCGGGATGTCGAGCCGCGGCTGCGTCGGGCGCACGCGCAGGGCGACGTCGTAGCCGCGCAGCTCGCCGCCCGCGCCGTACAGATGGCCGTCGGCGAAATGCGCCCAGATCGCGTTGTCGATCCGGCCCGCGTACGCGGTCAGACGGATGTTCGCATAGCGCGCGAGCGTCGGCAGGTCGACGGGGCCCGTCGACAGGTACGCGTCGCCCGTCCAGTTCGACGGCTTGCCGATCGGCGCGAGCGCCTTGTGGACGAAGCGCGCGCGGAAGTCGAGCGGGCCATGGAACAGCGTGCCGTTCGCGGGCGCCTGCAGCGCGATCCGGTGGACGATGCCGTCGTTCAGCACCGCGATGCGGATGCCCTTCAACGCGAGCTCGGGCGCGTCGTGCTGCGCGTCGCGCCAGCGCAGCGTGCCGCCTCGCAGCACGATCGCCTCCTGCTTCAGCAGCCACGCGCTGAACGTGTCGTCGGCGCCCGTCTTCGTCGTCGGCACGGCGACGCCCGCGACGAAAAGGGAGCCGTCCGCGCGGCGCTCGGTCAGCAGGTCGGGATTGTCGACGACGAGGCTCGACAGCGTCGGCGCGAAGCGCGCGAGCGAGCGCCACGACAGCGCGGCCGTCGCGTGCGGGACCGACAGCGCGACGCGGCCGTCGCGGCCGCGGATCGTCAGGTCGCTGATGTCGACGCCCGGCTGCATCCCCGACCAGTGCGGCGCGAGCCGGCCGATCCGCAATTCGGCGTGGAGCTTTTGCGAGACGAAGGTTTCGATCCGCGGACGGTACTCGTCGATGCGCGGCAGCAGCAGGTAGCGCAGCCCGAGGAAGAGGGCGGCCGCGATGAAGTAGGCGGCGAGCGCGATCGCCAGCACGCCCTTGAACACGCGACGCAAGACCGGGTGATCGTGCTGCGGAGGTCCGGCTTCGGTCGTTGCGGCGGAATCCTGACGGTCGGACATGCGGCGAAGGGGCGGCGATATGGTAGTTTTGCGGACTGACGTTCAAATGTATCACACGGGTTCCCGCAGACGGCTTTCGCGACGCCGTTCGTGCGGGCTGTCCGGCCGGCCGCGTGCCTGCTCCGTGCGCCGCCCGCGCGCGGCGGCCCGCGGCCTTTCACCGCGCGACGCGCGTTTGACGATGACCGACGCCTCCGATCTGCTGTCTCTTTCCTATTCGCACTATCTCGCCCGCGCGGCCGCGGCGCGGCCGGCGCTCGCCGCGCGCATCGCCGCGTGGGCGGCCGCGCCCGTCGCGCGCGCGGCGCTCGACGCGCGCCTCGACGCGCTGCTCGCCGAAGGCGGCCAGCCGCCGTCCGAGGACACGCTGAAGAAGGCGCTGCGGCAACTGCGCATCGAGGCGTTCGGCGCGGTCGCCGAGCGCGACCTGTCGGGGCGCGCCGACGTCGCCGAAGTCACCGGCGCGATGAGCGACCTCGCGGAGGTCGCGATCCAGCGCGCGGTCGCGCTGCTGTCGGCGGAACTCGAAGCGCTGTACGGCGAGCCGCGCGGCCCGTCGGGCGAGCGGCTCGCGCTCGGCGTCGTCGGGATGGGCAAGCTGGGCGGCCGCGAGCTGAACGTGTCGTCCGACATCGACCTGATCTTCGTCTACGAGGACGACGGCGAGACGGCGGGCGGCGTCCGCACGCCGATCTCCGCGCACGAGTTCTTCACGCGGCTCGGGCGGCGCCTGATCGGCGTGCTGTCCGAGGCGACGGCCGATGGCTACGTGTTTCGCGTCGACATGCGGCTGCGCCCGAACGGCGATTCGGGCCCGCTCGTCTGCAGCCTCGGGATGCTCGAGGAATATTTCTACGTGCAGGGGCGCGAGTGGGAGCGCTACGCGTGGATCAAGGGCCGGCTCGTGACCGAGCGCGCGAGCGACGCCGCGCGGCGCCTTTCGCAGCAGCTCGACGCGATCGTCAAGCCGTTCGTCTACCGGCGCTATCTCGATTTCGGCGTGATCGGCGCGATCCGGTCGCTGCACGAGCAGATCAGCCAGGAGGCGCGGCGGCGTGCGACGATGCGGCCCGACAAGGCCGACGACATCAAGCTCGGCCGCGGCGGGATTCGCGAGATCGAGTTCAGCGCGCAGGTGTTTCAATTGATTCGCGGCGGCCAGGACGCGGGCTTCCGGGTGCGGCCGACGCTCGCGGTGCTGCGCCACGCGAGCGCGAGCGGGCTGATCGCCGAAGAGGTGCGCGCGGGCCTCGCCGACGCCTATCTGTTCCTGCGCACGCTCGAGCACCGGCTGCAATACCGGAACGACGCGCAGACGCACGCGATGCCGGTCGATCCGGCCGAGCGCGCGGCGCTCGCCGCGTCGCTCGGGTTCACCGGCTATGCGGCGCTGATGACGGAGCTCGACCGGCACCGCGCGTTCGTCGAGGCGCAGTTCGACCAGGTGTTCGCCGACAAGGCGAGCGGCGGCAAGCGCCGCGCGGACGAAGGCGCGGCGGGCTGCATCTGGAGCGGCGCGCTCGCCGACGACGGCGCCGACGACGCGCTCGCCGCACGCCTCGCCGAGCTTGGTTTCGCCGATCCGGCGGCGGTGCTCGCGCGGCTGCAGGCGGTATGGCGCTCGTCGCGCTACACGGGGCTGCCGGAATCGAGCCGCGTGCGGTTCGACCGCGTCGCGCAGCGCGCGCTCGAGGCGGCGCCGCGGATCGACGCCGCGCATCGCGACGAGACCGTCGTGCGCTGCTTCGACCTGCTCGAGACGGTTGGCCGGCGCGGCGCGTACCTCGCGCTCCTGACCGAATATCCGGCGGCGCTGCGGCGCGTGCTGTCGGTGCTCGGCGCGACGCGCTGGGGCGGCGGCTACCTGATCCGGCATCCGCAATTGCTCGATGAATTGCTCGACGACGAGGCGATCGAGAGCCCGTTCGACTGGCCGGCGTTCAAGGATGCGCTGCGCACGCGACTCGCGGCCGCCGACGGCGCCGAGCATCAGATGGACCTGCTGCGCCACGCGCACCACGCGGAAGTGTTCCGGATCCTGCTGCTCGATCTGGCCGGCAAGCTGTCGGTCGAGCACGTGAGCGACCGCCTGTCGGAGCTCGCCGACGCGATGCTCGACGTGACGATCGACGTCGTCTGGTCGCAGCTCGCGAAGCGCCACCGCGACACGCCGCGTTTCGCGGTGATCGCGTACGGCAAGCTGGGCGGCAAGGAGCTCGGCTACGCGTCCGATCTCGATCTGATCTTCCTGTACGACGATCCGGACGAGCGCGCGGCCGACGTCTACACGACGTTCACGCGGCGCCTGATCACATGGCTCACGACCGCGACGGGCGCGGGCACGCTATTCGACATCGACCTGCGGCTGCGGCCGAACGGCGAGGCGGGCCTCCTCGTCACCGACCTCGACGCGTTCCGGCGCTACCAGCTGCGCGAGGGCGACGCTGCGAACACCGCGTGGGTGTGGGAGCACCAGGCGCTCACGCGCGCGCGCTACAGCGCGGGCGACGCGCAGATCGGCGCGGCGTTCGAGGCGATCCGCGTGCAGGTGCTGACGACGCCGCGCGACGCGGCGGTGCTCGCGAAGGAGATCGCCGGGATGCGCGACAAGGTGTTCGCCGGGCATCCGAACACGAGCGAGCTGTTCGACCTGAAGCACGACCGCGGCGGAATGGTCGACATCGAGTTCGTCGTCCAGTACTGGGTGCTGCTGCACGCAGCGCGCCATCCCGAGATGATCCGCAACACCGGCAATATCGCGCTGCTGCGCGAGGTGTCGCGCTTCGGGCTGATGAGCGAAGACGAGGCGGAGACGGTCGGCGCGGCTTACCGGACCTACCGCAAGCTGCAGCACCGGCTGCGGCTCGACGGCATGGAGAAGGCGCGCGTCGAGCCGGAGCGGGTCGCGGCCGAGCGGGATGCGGTGGTCGCGCTGTGGAATCGGGTGTTCGGCGCGTAGCGGGAAGGGCGCGGAGCACGCCGGCTGCGTCCGGCATGCCGCGCCACCGTCCGGGAGTGGGCGAACGCATCCGAACGCTCGAGTCGAAAAACGCGGCCCTTCGGATCATCCCCATTGGCTTGGCGGTCGCGCGGGTCGAGGAAAGCGACAGCCGAAAACCGGGTTGTTTCGCGTTTTCATCTGGCCTCGTCCTTTTCCGAACACGGCGTCGACCTTTGATCGGGCGCGCCGTCGTCGGCCGCCGACCGGACGCTCGCGACATCGGGCGACGGCCCTGCCGGGCCGCCGTGTGTCGGCTGCCGCGCGATCCGACCGGGCGCGCCGAGCGCCGGGGCGATGCGGCAAGACCGCCGGTCCGAGACGTCGCGGGGACAGACCGCCGCCGCGACGTGCGGAACGCCGCACCCGGCGCGCGCGTGCGCCGCGTCATGCGGTCAGCATCTCCTTCGCGTGCTTGCGTGTCGTCGCGGTGATTTCGAGGCCGCCGAGCATCCGCGCGACTTCCTCGATCCGGCTCGCCTTGTCGAGCGGCACGACCGTCGATACGGCGCCGCCGTCGCCGTCCTGCCCCTTCGCGACCTGGAAATGGTGATCGCCGCGCGCGGCGACCTGCGGCAGGTGCGTGACGCATAGCACCTGCCGCATCTGCCCGAGCTGGTGAAGCAGCCGCCCGACCACCTCGGCGACGCCGCCGCCGATGCCCGTGTCGACTTCGTCGAAGATGAGCGTCGGCGTCGGGCTCGCCGCGCTCGCGATTACCGCGAGCGCGAGGCTGATCCGCGCGAGCTCGCCGCCGGACGCGACCTTCGCGAGCGGACGCAGCGGCACGCCAGCATGGCCCGCGACGCGGAATTCGACCTGCTCGAGACCGTGCGCGCTGCCGTCGGCGAGCGGCACGAGCGCGACTTCGAAGCTCCCGCCCGCCATCGACAATTCCTGCATGCCCGTCGTCACCGCCGCGCCGAGTGCCTTCGCCGCCTGCGCGCGCGCCTTCGACAGCTTCTTCGCGTCGCTGAGATACGCTTCCTTCGCCTTGTCGGCGATCGCCTGCAGCGCGGTCAGGTCGGCGGCGGCGTCGAGCTCGGCGAGCTGCGCGCGGCGCGCCTCGTGCTCGTCGTGCAGCGTCTCGGGCGGCAGCCGGAACTTGCGCGCGGTCGAGTGCAGCGCGTCGAGCCGCGATTCGACTTGTGCGAGGCGGTCCGGATCGAGATCGAGCCGCTGCGCATAGTGCGACAGCGAGTACGACGCCTCCTGTAGCTGGATCTCGGCCGGCTCGAGCGACGCGAGCGCGTCGTTCAGCGCCGGATCGTACTCGGCGAGGCTGCGAAGCTTCGACACGATCGCGCCGAGCTGCGTGAGCATCGCGTCGTCGGATTCGGAGATCGCATCGAGCGCGCCCTGGACGCCGTCGATCAGGTTCGCCGAATGCGTGAGGCGCTTGTGCTCGGTGCTGATTTCGTCCCATTCGCCCGGCTGCGGCGCGAGCTTGTCGAGCTCGGCGAGCTGCCACGCGAGCTTTTCACGTTCGAGCTGGCGCTCGCGCTCGTGCGCCTGCGCGGCCTCGATCGCGTGCGTCGCGTCGCGCCACGCGCGAAAGCCGCGCGCGACGGCGGCCGCGTCGGCGACGAGCCCCGCGTGCGCGTCGAACAGCTCGCGCTGCGCGTCCGTGCGCATCAGCAGCTGGTGCGCATGCTGGCCGTGGATGTCGACGAGCATCTCGCCCACTTCGCGCAGTTGCGCGAGCGTCGCGCTCGTGCCGTTGATGAAGGCGCGCGAGCGGCCGTTCGCGTCGACGACGCGCCGCAGCATCACCGTATCGTCGGCGTCGAACGCATGCTCGTCGAGCCAGCGTGCGACGCGGTCGTGCGGCGTGAATTCGGCGCTGATGTCGGCGCGCGCGCAGCCGGTGCGCACGACGCTCGCGTCTGCGCGTTCGCCGAGCGCGAGTGCGAGCGCATCGATCAGGATCGATTTGCCGGCGCCCGTTTCGCCCGAGAAGACGGAGAAGCCGCTGTCGAATTCGAGGTCGAGCGCGGCGACGATGACGAAGTCGCGGATCGAGAGGTGGCGGAGCATGAGTGGCGGTCGGAAGGTGGCGTCAGGACTTATGCGTCGTCGTCTTCTTCGCTCGACGGGTGTTCGTTCCAGTGGAGCTTCTTGCGCAGCGTCGCGTAGTAGCTGTAGCCGACCGGGTGCAGGAACGGCACCGTGTGCTTCGAGCGGCGCACCTCGATCGTGTCGTTCAGCTCGAGCGCCGTGAACGACTGCATGTCGAAGTTCACGTTCACGTCACGCCCGCCGATGATCTGGATCGCGATCTTCGAATCGTCCGGCAGCACGATCGGCCGGTTCGACAGCGCGTGTGGCGCGATCGGCACGAGCACGAATCCCTGTAGCTGCGGATGCAGGATCGGCCCCGACGACGACAGTGCGTACGCGGTCGAGCCCGTCGGCGTCGCGACGATGAGGCCGTCCGAGCGCTGGTTGTACATGAAGCGGCCATCGACCGATACGCGCAGCTCGGCCATCCCGGAAAAGCCGCTGCGGTTCACGACGACGTCGTTGAACGCGAGCGCGTGGTAGATCGGCTCGCCGTCGCGCACGATGCGGGACTCGAGCAGCGTGCGCTCCTCACGCTCGAAGCTGCCCGCGAGCATCATCGGCACGACGTCCTGCATGTCGGACGCCGGGATGTCGGTGATGAAGCCGAGCCGGCCGTGGTTGATGCCGATGAGCGGCGTCTTGTACGGCGCGAGCTGGCGGCCGATGCCGAGCATCGTACCGTCGCCGCCCAGCACGACCGCGAGATCGGCGCGCGCGCCGATCTCGGCGGGCGTGAGCGCCGGGTAGCCCGTGCTGCCGATCGCCTGCGCGGTGTCGGCCTCGAACACGACTTCGAAGCCGCGCTTCGCGATGCACGCGGCGAGCGACGTCAGCGGCTCGGCGATGCCAGGCGTGTTGCTGCGCCCGACGAGCGCGACGGTATGGAATTGGTGGCCGATTTTCATGCCGGCATTACACCATAGCTCGATGACGAAAAGAACCGCCCGCCGGCCCGGGGGCGGCAAAACGGGTGGGGAACGGACGATGCGCGCGGGACGCTCGCGGGCGCCGCCCGGTTGCGCTAAAATTTTCCGTCATGTTAGATCCACGCGCACGAACCCTCCTCAAGACGCTGATCGAGCGGTATATCGCCGACGGTCAGCCGGTCGGATCGCGCACGTTGTCTCGTTATTCGGGGCTCGAGCTGAGCCCGGCGACGATCCGCAACGTGATGTCCGACCTGGAGGAGCTCGGCCTCGTGTCGAGCCCGCACACGTCGGCGGGGCGCGTGCCGACGCCGCGCGGCTACCGCCTCTTCGTCGACACGATGCTGACGGTCGAGTCGCCGATCGACGCCGCCGCCGTCACGCGGCTCGTGCAGACCACGCTGCAGGCGGGCGACCCGCAGCAGAAGGTCGTCGCGGCCGCGGCGAGCGTGCTGTCGAACCTGTCGCAGTTCGCGGGCGTCGTGCTGACGCCGCGCCGCAGCCACGTGTTCAAGCAGATCGAGTTCCTGCGCCTGTCGGACAAGCGGATCCTCCTCATCATCGTGACGCCCGAAGGCGATGTGCAGAACCGCATGATCGCGACGCAGCGCGACTACACGCCCGCGCAGCTCACCGAGGCGTCGAACTACATCAACGCGCACTTCGCCGGCCTGTCGTTCGACGAGGTGCGCCGCCGGCTGCGCGAGGAGATCGACGAGCTGCGCGGCGACATGACGGCGCTGATGCACGCGGCCGTCACGGCGAGCACCGAGGAGGCCGACGACGAGGACACCGTGCTGATCTCCGGCGAGCGCAACCTGCTCGAAGTGGCGGATCTTTCGTCCGACATGGCGCGGCTGCGCAAGCTGTTCGACGTGTTCGACCAGAAGACGAGTCTCCTGCAACTGCTCGACGTGTCGAGCCACGCGCAGGGCGTGCAGATCTTCATCGGCGGCGAATCGACGCTCGTGCCGATCGACGAAATGAGCGTCGTGACGGCCCCGTACGAGGTCAACGGCAAGATCGTCGGCACGCTCGGCGTGATCGGGCCGACGCGGATGGCCTACAACCGCGTGATTCCGATCGTCGACATCACCGCGCGCCTCCTGTCGCTGACGCTCAGCCAGCAGTAACCGGTTCCGCACGCGCTTCATCGCCGTTTCATCACACTTTTGCGGCGTCCTGCGCCGTTTTCCCTCGATCGAGTCCGTCACCGCATCGTGCTGCCCCGCCGCTCGCCGCGCAATCGGCCGGACGGCCGACTGGCGGGCCCGGGCCGCCCCGCTATAATGAGTGTCGTTCGATTCGGTGCTCCGGCACGATCTTTCCATGCGTTTTGACCTCGAACCGCCGTCGCATGCGTCGGCCGCTCACCGCGTCGCCGTGCTGCTCGTCAACCTGGGCACGCCCGACGAGCCGACGCCGCGCGCGGTGCGCCGCTATCTTGCGCAGTTCCTGTCCGACCCGCGCGTCGTCGAGATCCCGCAGGTCGTCTGGCAGGTGATCCTGCGCACGATGATCCTGCCGCTGCGCGGCCGCGCGTCCGCGAAGAAGTACGCGGCCGTCTGGATGTCCGAGGGCTCGCCGCTGCGCGTCCATACGGAGCGCCAGGCCGAGTGCTTGCGGCCGCTCTTCGCGGCGAACGGCTACCGGGTGATCGTCGATTTCGCGATGCGCTACGGGACGCCGAGCATCGCCGACGTGCTCTCGCAGTTGAAGCGCGCGGGCGCCGAGCGGGTGCTGTTGCTGCCGATGTATCCGCAATATTCGGCGTCGACGACAGCCACTGCGTTCGACGCCGCGTTCGCCGCGCTCGGCCGGATGCGCAACCAGCCGGAGGTGCGTACGGTGCGTCACTACGCGGACCACCCCGCTTACATCCACGCGCTTGCCGAGCAGGTCCGCCAGTATTGGGCGGCGCACGGCAGGCCGGCATTCGATTCGGGCGACAAGCTCGTGCTGAGCTTTCACGGCGTGCCGAAGCGCACGCTCGATCTCGGCGATCCATACCACGAGCAATGCCAGCAGACGGCCGCGTTGCTGATGTCCGCGCTCGGCCTGACGACGTTCGAGTGCCGTGTCACGTTCCAGTCGCGCTTCGGCAAGGCCGAATGGCTGCAGCCTTATACGGCGCCGACGCTCAAGGAACTGGGCACGGCGGGCGTGCGCCGCGCGGACGTGTTCTGCCCGGGCTTCACCGCCGACTGCCTCGAGACGGTCGAGGAGATTGGGATCGAGGTGCGCGACGAGTTCCTGCACGGCGGCGGCAAGGAATTTCACCGGATTCCGTGCCTGAACGCGTCGCCCGCTTGGATCGCGGCGCTCGGCGAGATCGCCGCCGAAAACCTGCAAGGCTGGCCGGTGCGCGTCGCGGCGGCGCTGGAGGTCGTGAGCTGACTGCGATGAACTACAAGATATCGACTGAACCCGGTGCGCGGCTGCGCATCGACAAGTGGCTCTGGGCCGCGCGCTTCTTCAAGACCCGTTCGCTCGCGGCCGACGCGGTCGAAAAAGGGCGCGTGAAGATCGGCGGCGCGATCGTCAAGCCGGCGAAGGAAGTGCGCGTCGGCGATCGGGTCGACGTGACGATCGAGAGCGTCGTCTGGCAGGTCGACGTGGTCGGCGTATGCGACGTGCGCGGACCGGCGAGCGTCGCGCAGACGCTCTATGCGGAGACGGAAGCGGGGCGGGAGAAGCGGCTCGCGGAACTCGACCGGCGCCGGCGTTTCCGCGAGCCGGCGGCCGAGCTGCAAGGGCGGCCGACGAAGCGGGACCGCCGGGTCATCGACAGATTTTCGAATGGGAGCTGAATAGCTGATCGAACGTCGCGCGCGCGCTGCCGTATTCCGTCGTGCGTTCGGTGACGGCGCCCGATAGGCAGATGGTCGTCGTGCCGGCGATGAGTACCAGCGCGACTGCCGAAATAGCGAAGGTCAGTTTCACGGTACTCCCCCTCGAGAAGATGGGTGAAAGGGCCTCTGGTCCGGTGTCGGGCGTTGTCGGGTCAGGGTATACATGGTCCTCGACGCGCCTTTGGGAAGTGTAGTGCAGCGCACTGGCGCGATCCAGCGACCGGCCGGTAAGGGTTGTTACAGGCCGTTTCGGACTGAATCCGGGGCGGCGGCCGCGGCGCACTGCGGCGCGGCGCGATGCCTCCGGCGGGGGCGCGATTCTTGCGGAAAACCCACTTGAAATCGTTGCCTGGGGCCCCATTTGCACCGATATTGTGCGGCGTCGGCCGTTTGCGTGAAAAAGGCGCGAAGCCGGCTGCCGTTTTGGCTTTAACCTCTAAACCGACTTTCTAGCGATATGGAAAACACGCAAGAGAACCCGACTGACCAAACGACTGAAGAAACCGGTCGCGAGGCGCAGGCCGCGGAAAACGCGGCGCCGGCTGCAGAAGCCGCGCTCGCCGAGGCTCAAGCCAAGCTCGCCGAGCTGCAGGAGAGCTTCCTGCGCGCGAAGGCGGAAACCGAAAACGTGCGCCGCCGTGCGCAGGACGACGTCACGAAGGCGCACAAATTCGCGATCGAGAATTTCGCCGAAAACCTGCTGCCCGTGCTCGACAGCCTCGAGGCGGCGGTGGGCGACACGTCCGGCGATCTCGCGAAGGTCCGCGAAGGCGTCGAGCTGACGCTGCGCCAACTGCAGAGCGCGCTCGAGAAGGGCCGTGTCGCGGCGCTCAATCCGGTCGGCGAGAAATTCGATCCGCATTTGCACCAGGCGATCTCGATGGTGCCGGCCGACCAGGAGCCGAACACGGTCGTCGCCGTGCTGCAGAAGGGTTACACGATCGCCGACCGCGTGCTGCGTCCGGCGCTCGTGACAGTCGCGCAACCGAAGTAAGGGGCGGCGATGGCGGTTACGGACGTCGATGCGACTGCGTTCGCGGCGTTCGACATGCAGGAACTGGACGCCGAGAGCTTCGACGCCGGACTCGCGAGCGCGGGCGACGCGCTCGCCGTCGTCTTCTTCTGGGGCGCGCCCCAAGGGGACCTGCTTCGCGGCGTCGACTGCCTCAACTGCGAAATCGCGAAGAAGGCGATGCTCGCGAACCCGGACGCGATCCGCGCGCTCGGCCTCGAATGGTTTCACAGCAACGTCTACGAACATCGCGAGCTTGCGCGGCGCTTCGCGCTGCACGGCGTGCCGACCTGGTTCTTCTTCCTGCGCGGCAAGCGGCTCGGCCGGGCGACCGGCTGGCGCGGGCTCGCGCAGTTCGAGGCGGCCGTCGCCGCGGCGCGCGCGAAGGCGGAGGCCGCCGTCGCAGGCAAAGCGGACCGTCCCGCCGATTGAAAAAATTTAATGGCCGCATCGCCTTCGGGGTCTTGAAAACGACGCGGCCGCACTTATTTCGAGTGCAGAGTCGAATTTGGCGCGGCGCAGCGGGCAGCAACCCGCCAACGCCGCAGCGAACAGGGATTTCTGGAGATTAGGAAAAATGGGAAAGATCATCGGTATTGACCTCGGCACCACGAACTCGTGCGTCGCCGTGATGGAAGGCAATCAGGTCAAGGTCATCGAGAACTCGGAAGGCGCGCGCACGACGCCGTCGATCATCGCCTACATGGACGACAACGAGGTCCTCGTCGGCGCGCCGGCCAAGCGTCAATCGGTGACGAACCCGAAGAACACGCTCTTCGCGGTGAAGCGCTTGATCGGCCGCCGCTTCGAAGAGAAGGAAGTTCAGAAGGACATCGGCCTGATGCCCTACAAGATCACCAAGGCCGACAACGGCGACGCGTGGGTCGAAGCGCATGGCCAGAAGCTCGCGCCGCCGCAGGTTTCGGCCGAAGTGCTGCGCAAGATGAAGAAAACCGCTGAGGATTACCTCGGCGAGCCGGTCACGGAAGCCGTGATCACGGTGCCGGCGTACTTCAACGACAGCCAGCGTCAGGCAACCAAGGACGCGGGCCGCATCGCGGGCCTCGAAGTCAAGCGGATCATCAACGAGCCGACGGCTGCCGCGCTCGCGTTCGGCCTCGACAAGGCCGAGAAGGGCGACCGCAAGATCGCGGTGTACGACCTGGGCGGCGGCACGTTCGACGTGTCGATCATCGAGATCGCGGATGTCGACGGCGAAATGCAGTTCGAAGTCCTGTCGACGAACGGCGACACGTTCCTCGGCGGCGAAGACTTCGACCAGCGCATCATCGATTACATCATCGGCGAGTTCAAGAAGGAGCAGGGCGTCGACCTGTCGAAGGACGTGCTCGCGCTGCAGCGCCTGAAGGAAGCCGCCGAAAAGGCGAAGATCGAGCTGTCGTCGGGCCAGCAGACCGAAATCAACCTGCCATACATCACGGCGGACGCGTCGGGTCCGAAGCACTTGAACCTGAAGATCACGCGTGCGAAGCTCGAAGCGCTGGTCGAGGAGCTGGTCGAGCGTACGATCGAGCCGTGCCGCATCGCGATCAAGGACGCGGGCGTCAAGGTATCGGACATCGACGACGTGATCCTGGTGGGCGGCCAGACCCGCATGCCGAAGGTCTTGGAGAAGGTGAAGGAATTCTTCGGCAAGGACCCGCGCCGCGACGTGAACCCGGACGAAGCCGTCGCGGTGGGCGCGGCGATCCAGGGCCAAGTGCTGTCGGGCGACCGCAAGGACGTGCTGCTGCTCGACGTGACCCCGCTGTCGCTCGGCATCGAGACGCTCGGCGGCGTGATGACGAAGATGATCAACAAGAACACCACGATCCCGACGAAGCACGCCCAGGTGTACTCGACGGCGGACGACAACCAGGGCGCCGTGACGATCAAGGTGTTCCAGGGCGAACGCGAAATGGCGGCGGGCAACAAGCTGCTCGGCGAGTTCAACCTGGAAGGCATCCCGCCCGCACCGCGCGGCGTGCCGCAGATCGAAGTGACCTTCGACATCGACGCGAACGGCATCCTGCACGTCGGCGCGAAGGACAAGGCGACCGGCAAGGAAAACAAGATCACGATCAAGGCGAACTCGGGGCTGTCCGAAGCCGAGATCGAGAAGATGGTGAAGGACGCGGAAGCGAACGCGGAAGAAGATCACCGTCTGCGTGAGCTGGCCGATTCGCGCAACCAGGGCGACGCGCTCGTCCACAGCACGAAGAAGGCGCTCGCCGAGTACGGCGACAAGCTGGACGCGGGCGAGAAGGAGAAGATCGAAGCCGCGCTGAAGGAGCTCGAGGACGTGCTGAAGAGCGCGTCGAGCGACAAGGCGGCGATCGATGCGAAGATCGAAGCGGTCGCGACGGCATCGCAGAAGCTCGGCGAGAAGATGTACGCCGACATGCAGGCGCAGCAGGCCGGCGCAGCGGGCGCTGCCGGTGCGGCAGCCGAAGGCGCGGCGCAGGGCGGCGCGCAGACGGCCGACGACGTCGTCGACGCCGACTTCAAGGAAGTAAAGAAGGACTAAGCCGGGTCGAGGTCGGGTCGTGCCGGGCACCCATGCGAGGTGCGCGGCGCGGCCTTCCCGGGTCCGTTTCTTCACTGCCGAATTGGCGGATCATACTTGCGCCTGGCGGGCCTCGCGGCTCTCCGGGCACATTTGTTTTATGGCGAGCGCCGCGCCGACCGGCTTCTGCGGGCCGGCCGGCGCGGCGCTCAACCAGTCGCAAGACTTTACCGGAAGCGAGAGGAGCCGTTGCGCGCGCTTCGCGCGGCGGCATTGAAACGATATGGCGAAACGGGATTACTACGAGGTTCTGGGCGTCGCGAAGAATGCAGGCGACGACGAAATCAAGAAGGCATATCGCAAGCTCGCGATGAAGTACCACCCCGACCGCAATCCGGACAGCAAGGATGCGGAAGAGCATTTCAAGGAAGCGAAGGAAGCCTATGAGATGCTGTCGGACGGCCAGAAGCGGGCGGCGTACGACCAGTACGGCCACGCGGGCGTCGATCCGAACGTGGGAGCGGCCGGCGCGCAAGGCTTCGGCGGTTTCGCCGACGCGTTCGGCGACATCTTCGGCGATATCTTCGGCCAGGCGGCTGCGGGCGGCGGCCGCGGCCGCGGCGGTCCGCAGGTGTACCGTGGCGCGGACCTGCGCTACAGCATGGAGATCACGCTCGAGCAGGCGGCGCACGGCTACGACACGCAGATCCGCGTGCCGAGCTGGGCGTCGTGCGGCGTCTGTCACGGCTCGGGCGCGAAGCCGGGCACGAAGCCGGAAACCTGCCCGACCTGTCACGGCCAGGGCACGGTGCGGATGTCGCAGGGCTTCTTCAGCATCCAGCAGACCTGCCCGAAGTGCCACGGCACCGGCACCTACATCCCGGAACCGTGCGTGCACTGCCACGGCTCCGGCAAGGTGAAGGAAACCAAGACGCTCGAAGTGAAGATTCCGGCGGGCATCGACGACGGCATGCGGATCCGCTCGGCCGGCAACGGCGAGCCGGGCATCAACGGCGGGCCGTCCGGCGATCTGTACGTCGAGATCCACATCAAGCCGCACTCGGTGTTCGAGCGTGACGGCGACGACCTGCACTGCCAGATGCCGATTCCGTTCACGACGGCGGCGCTCGGCGGCGAGATCGAAGTGCCGACGCTCGCCGGCCGCGCGTCGTTCACGGTGGCGGAAGGCACGCAGTCGGGCAAGACGTTCCGTCTGCGCGGCAAGGGCATCAAGGGGCTGCGTTCCAGCATCGCCGGCGATCTGTACGTGCACGTGCAGGTCGAGACGCCCGTGAAGCTCACCGAGCAGCAGCGCGATTTGCTCAAGCAGTTCGAGAAATCGCTCGCGGAAGGCGGCCCGCGCCACAGCCCGCAAAGCAAGAGCTGGTTCGATCGCGTGAAGAGCTTCTTCGAGTGACGGGCGGCACGTAGCACGCAGGTGATGCAGGATGACTGACGAATCGGGCGCGGTGTTCGCGCTCTTCGACGATTGCGACTCGACTGCGGCAGCGCGGTCGAGTCGTTTGTATTTGGGCTTCTCGCACGAGCGCGTCTGCGCCGAGCCGGCCGGGCTCGATGCGGTGTGCGCGGCTGTTGTCGACGATGCGCGGCGAGGTCTGCACGCGGTCGTGCTCGGCGACTACGAATTCGGGCGCGACCTGCAGTTCGGGAAGCGGGGCGGCGGCGCGCTGCGGTTTCTGCTGTTCTCCGAATGCGCGAAGCTCTCGCGCGACGAAGCCGACGCGTGGCTCGCTGCGCGCGACGGCGGCGCGGCCGAGCCGTCGGCCGCGGGCGTCGCGCACGTGACGAAGAGCGTGACGCGCGACGCGTTCGACGCGGCGATCGCCGCGGTCCATGACGCGCTGCGCGCGGGCGACTCGTATCAGATCAACTACACGTATCGGCTGCGCTTCGATGCGTTCGGCGCGCCGCTCGCGCTGTACCGCCGCCTGCGCGCGCGTCAGCCGGTGCGCTACGGCGCGCTGATCGCGCTGCCGGGCGATGCGTGGGTCGTGTCGTGCTCGCCGGAGCTGTTCGTCGAGAAGTCGGGCGCGCTGCTGCGCGCGCGGCCGATGAAGGGCACCGCGCCGCGCTCCGACGATCCGCGCGCGGATGCAGCCGCGGCCGAGTTCCTCGCGAATGACGCGAAGAACCGCGCGGAGAACGTGATGATCGTCGATTTGCTGCGCAACGACCTCGCGCGCATCGCGCGAACGGGGTCGGTGACGGTGCCGGCGCTCTTCTCGGTCGAGCCGTATGCGTCAGTGTGGCAGATGACGTCGACGGTCGAAGCGGGCCTCGTCGACGGCGCGACGTTCGCCGACGTGCTGCGCGCGCTCTTTCCGTGCGGCTCGATCACCGGGGCGCCGAAGCACAGGACGATGCAACTGATCGACGCGATCGAGACGACGCCGCGCGGGCTCTACACGGGCGCGATCGGCTGGCTCGATGCGATATCGGGCGACCCCTCGCAAGAAGCCCCCGGGCGGGGTGTTCCGGAAGAAGTCTCCTTGGGGGGCGCCTCGAAGGCATTCCCCCGAAGAGCGGCCCCGGACAACGCCTCCTCGGGGCACGTCTCGAAGGCCGTCCGCCCGCCGAGTGCGGCATGCGGCTGCGGCGACTTCTGCCTGTCGGTCGCGATCCGCACGCTGACGCTCGACGCGCCGGCAGCCGACGGCCACCGATGCGGCACGATGGGCGTCGGTGCGGGGATCGTGCTCGACAGCGTCGCCGCCGACGAATACGCGGAGTGCGAATTGAAGGCGCGATTCCTGACCGACGCCGATCCCGGCTTCCAGCTGTTCGAGACGATGTACGCGACGCGCGATGCCGGTGTGCGTCATCTCGACCGCCATCTCGCGCGGCTGCGTTCGAGCGCGGATGCGCTCGGCTTCGCGCTCGACGAAGCGGCCGCGAAGCGGCGCATCGACGAGCGCTGCGCGCAGTTGGGCGACGGCGAACATCGTTTCCGCGTCGCGCTGGCGAAGGACGGCGCGCTCGACATCACGGCCGCGCCGCTCGCGCCGCTCGCGCGTGACGCGGTCGGCGTGCTGCTCGCGCCCGAACACGGCTTCGCACAGATGCACTCGGGCGACGTGCTGCTTGCGCACAAGACGACGCGCCGTGCCGACTACGATCGTGCGTGGAAGGACGCCGAGACGCGCGATGCGTTTGACATACTGTTCTTCAACGAGCGCGGCGAGCTGACGGAGGGCGGGCGGACGAATGTGTTCGTGAAGCTCGACGGGCGTTGGTTCACACCGCCGCTGTCGTCGGGCGTGCTGCCGGGCGTGATGCGCGGCGTGCTGCTCGGCGATCCGGCGCTGCAGGCGACCGAGCGCGTGCTCACGCTCGACGACCTGCTGCGCGCCGATGCGCTGATGCTGACCAACGCGCTGCGCGGCGCGGTGCCGGCGCGGCTCGTGCGAGGCGGCGCAGCGGTGGCCTGACGACGAGAGGATGGAGGCGGAGGCGCGCTGGCGCTCGACGGCGGGTCGCGCGCCGATGCGCTGACGCCGGCCAACGCGCTGCGCAGTGCGCGGCCGCTGCCGCTCGTTCGGGGCAGCGTAGCGGCGGCGAGACGATATGCCGGCATCGAACCGGGGAACCGGGCGCGCCTCATGCTTGACGACGTGTCGCTTGTCGTATATCGCTTGCTTGGCATTGCCGCGTCGTTCGGCTGTCGACATGAAAAAGCGGCATCCGCACACGTCGAATGCCGCTTTTTTTCGAGTGCCGCAGCGCCCGAATACGAAGCGTGGCGTGCGAGCGACGCCGCGCCGCGCACGATCAGGCCGTCACTTCGTCATCAGAACGAATGCTCGGGTCCGGGGAAGCTGCCGTCCTTCACCGCGCGCACGAATGCCTCGATCGCCGCGAAGATGCTCGGCTGCCCTTGCATGAAGTCCTTGACGAAGCGCGGCCGCTTGCCGGAGAAGATGCCGAGCATGTCGTGCAGCACGAGCACCTGGCCTGAGCAATCCGCGCCCGCGCCGATGCCGATCGTCGGAATCGTCAGTTCGCGCGTGACTTCGGCCGCGACGAGCGTCGGCACCGCTTCGAGCACGACGAGCTGCGCGCCCGCCTCCTCGACCGCGCGGGCGTCGCGCAGCAATTGCGCGGCACCCGCTTCCGTCTTGCCCTGCACCTTGAAGCCGCCGAATGCGTGCACCGACTGCGGCGTGAGCCCGACGTGCGCGCATACGGGCACCGACCGCTCGACGAGGAAGCGCACCGTGTCGGCGAGCCATTCGCCGCCTTCGAGCTTGACCATTTGCGCGCCCGCGCGCATCAGCTTCACCGCGCTCGCGAACGCATCGGCGGGCGTGCCGTAGGCGCCGAACGGCAGGTCTGCGACGACGAGCGCGCGCGGCTGCGCCCGCGCGACGCATGCGGTGTGATACGCGATGTCGTCGAGCGTGACGGGCAGCGTCGTCGTCTGGCCCTGCAGCACGTTGCCGAGCGAATCGCCGATCAGCAGCACGTCGACGTTCGCGCGGTCGAGGAGGGCGGCGAAGCTCGCGTCGTAGCACGTCAGCATCGCGATCTTCTCGCCGGCTTCACGCATCGCCTGCAGTTTGGGCACCGTCACGGCCGGTCGGCTGGATTCCTGAAGGTAGGTCATGGGAGGTCCGATTCGATGGTGAGAGAAAGGGCGGCGTCGCAGCGAGCGACCGCGCGCGCGTCCGTCAGCGCGCGCCGCCGCCTTTGACGAAGAATTCCTTGCGGCCGCGCATCGACGCGATGCGGTCGACGAGCAGGGCAAGGTCGTCGGGGGAGTCGAGCGGATTCAGGTGCTCGGCTGCGACCGTCAGCACGGGGGTGCGGTCGTAGTGATAGAAGAAATCGTTGTACGCGTCGCAAAGCGAACGCAGGTACGCGTCGCCGATCTGCAGCTCCATCGGCTGGCCGCGCTTCTGGATTCGCGCGAACAGCACTTCGGGGCTCGCCTGCAGATAGACGACGAGATCGGGCGCCGGAGCGGGCGCGTCGAGATGCGCGGCGAGCGACCGATATAGCTGCCATTCGTCGTCGGGCAGCGTGAGCCGCGCGAAGATTTCGTTCTTCTGCGGCATGAAGTCTGCAACGATCGGCGTGTTCGCTTCGTATGCGGCAGCAATCTCGCGCGCCTGGCGCTCGCGCTGCAGCGCGAACGCGAGCTGCGTCGGCAGCGCGTAGCGCGCGGTGTCGCGATAGAAGCGTTCGAGAAACGGGTTGTCCTGCGGGCGTTCGAGGAGCGCGCGCATCGACCAGCGTTCGGCGAGCAGCGTTACGAGCGTCGTCTTGCCGACGCCGATCGGTCCTTC
The DNA here is from genome assembly GCF_001522845.1 of Burkholderia sp. BDU5. NCBI lineage: Bacteria > Pseudomonadati > Pseudomonadota > Betaproteobacteria > Burkholderiales > Burkholderiaceae > Burkholderia > Burkholderia sp. BDU5. The sequence continues at coordinate 233,343 of NZ_LOWC01000053.1, forward strand.
GATCGCGAGGTAGCGGCACGGCGGCCGCCAATCGGGGGCTGTGACGGTGAGCGGTGTCGAGTTCATCGGCAGCGGTTCTTTTCGGCGGCGGCCCGCATCGCCAAGCACTGGCAAGTCTGGACCTTCTCGATGCGCTGGTGCGCGACGTCCGCGAGGAACGCCTCGGCGCGGCCGCGCGCGGGGATCGCGAGCATGGGCTCGATCTCGACGAGCGGCACGAGCGCGAACGCACGTTCGGTCAGGCGCGGATGCGGGACGACGAGGTCGGGCTCGTCGATCGTTTGTTCACCGTAGAGCAGGATGTCGATGTCGAGCGTGCGCGGTGCGTTCCGGTACGGCCGCTCGCGGCCGAAGTGGTGCTCGATCTTCTGGCAGAGCGCGAGGAGCGCGCGCGCGGCGAGCGTCGTGTCGATCTTCACGACGCAGTTGTAGTAATCGCCGCCGCCTGCGTCGACGGGCGCCGTCCGATACAGGCTCGACTTGCCGAGCACCGTGATGGCGTGCTGCTGGGCGAGGCAGACCACTGCGTCCTTCAAGGCCTGGCGCGCGTCGCCGAGATTGGCCCCCATCCCGAGATAAGCAACCGTCATGGCTTTCCTTCCTACGTCGTTCGACGGCGCAAGCGTCAGTCGTTCGCGTCGGACTCGCCGCGCGCGGCGCCTTCCGTGCTCTCGGCACCTTCGGCCCCGCGGCGGCTGCGACCGCTGCGGCGGCGCCGCTTGCGAGGCGCCTTGTCCCGACTGCCGCCCTGCGTGAGGAGCGCCTCACGCGTCGCGGCATCGCCGTCGATGAAATCCGTCCACCACTGTCCGACGGCGGGATCGAGCTCGCCGGATTCGCAGCGCAACAGGAGGAAATCATACCCCGCTCTAAATCTTTGGTGTTCGAGGAGCCTCAGCGCGCTGCGGCCGGAGCGCTTCTCGAGCCGCAACTGCAGCCCCCAGATCTCGCGCATGTCGGCCGAATAGCGCTTGTGGATCGCGAGCTTCTCGGTCTGCATGTCGATCACGTCGTCCATCGCGTGATTGATCGCGGGGACCGGGTACTCGCCGTCCGCGGCGTATTGCTCCCAGCGCTGGCGCATGTCGTGCCAGAGGAGCGTCGCGAACAGGAAGCCGGGCGACACCGGCTTGCCCGCGCGCACGCGCGCATCGGTGTTGTTGAGCGCGAGCGTGACGAACTTTTCGCCCTGCGGCTGCTCGAGCACGACGTCGAGGAGCGGCAGCAGCCCGTGATGCAGTCCTTGCTTGCGGAGCTGCTTCAGGCATGCGAGCGCGTGGCCCGACAGCAGCAGCTTCAGCATCTCGTCGAAGAGGCGCGCGGCCGGCACGTTGTTGATGAGATCCGCGAGCTCCTTGATCGGCGCGCGCGTGTTCTCCTCGATCTCGAAGCCGAGCTTCGCCGCGAAGCGCACGACGCGCAGCATCCGCACCGGATCCTCGCGGAAGCGCGTCGCCGGATCGCCGATCATCCGCAGCAGGCGCGCGCGCATGTCGGCCATCCCGTCGTGATAGTCGAGCACGGTTTGCGTCGCGGGATCGTAATACATCGCGTTGATCGTGAAGTCGCGGCGCGCCGCGTCCTCGTGCTGCTCGCCCCACACGTTGTCGCGCAGCACGCGGCCGCTCGCGTCGACCGCGTGCGTGCGGCGGTCGAGCTCGTCGCGCTTCAGGCGCTTCGCGGGCGCGGTTTCGGCGGGCGGCTCCTGCGGGGCGTCGACGAGCGCGCGGAAGGTCGACACCTCGATCAGCTCCTGCCCGAACTGCACGTGGACGATCTGGAAGCGCCGGCCGATCAGCCGCGCGCGGCGGAACAGATGCTGGACCTGGGTCGGCGTCGCGTCGGTCGCGACGTCGAAATCCTTCGGGGCGATGCCGAGCAGCAGGTCGCGCACCGCGCCGCCGACGATGAATGCGCGGAAGCCGGCTTGTTGCAGCGTGTCGGTGACGCGGATCGCGTTTTTCGAGATGAGCGCGGGATCGATTCCGTGCACGTTCGCGGACACGGCGTTCGGCTCGCCGTTGCGGGCCTTCTTGGCGGCGCCGCGCGCGGATTTCGCGCGGCGGGGGGCAGCGGGCGCGGCCGAGGCGGAGGCGTCCCCCGACGAGGCTTCCTGCGGGGCGGCGGTGTCCTGCGGCGCGTCTTGCGACGCGCGGGCGTCCTGCCCGAGCAGCTTGCGGATGAGTTTTTTGATCACGACGGTTGGAAGAGGTCGAGGATGCGCCAGCCGTGTTCGCGTGCGTATGCGCGCAGCGTGTCGTCGGGATTGGTCGCGATCGGGTCGGTGACTTTTTCGAGAAGCGGAATGTCGTTGTGCGAATCGCTGTAGAAGTAGCTGCGATCGAAGTTTTCCCAGCGCTTGCCGAGCGACGCGAGCCACGCTTCCGTGCGCGTGATCTTGCCCTCGCGGTAGCTCGGCGTGCCGGCCGGTCGGCCGGTGAACGCGGAGTCCGGATGGCCGTCGACGGTTTCCACTTCGCACGCGATCAGCGTGTCGACGCCGAACGCGGTCGCGATCGGACGCGTGATGAATTCGTTCGTCGCGGTGACGATGCAGCAGAGATCTCCCGCATCCTGGTGTCGCCGCACGAGCTCGAGCGCGGCGGGCAGCATCGCCGGCCGGATCACCTCGTGCATGTACTCGTCGTGCCACTGCGCGAGCTGCGCGCGCGAATACCTCGCGAGCGGCGAGAGCATCGCCGTGAGGTACGCGTGGATGTCGAGCTTGCCCGCCTTGTAGTCGGCGTAGAAGCTGTCGTTCTGGCGCGAGAAGCTGTCCGCGTCGACGATGCCGAGCCTGACCATGAAGCGGCCCCATTCGTGGTCGCTGTCTGTCGGGATCAGTGTGTGATCCAGGTCGAAAAGTGCCAAATTAGTCATGGAGGGGCATTTTACTTGAAGCTACTTGAACCGGCCCGGAGCGACCTCGTCGCGCTCCGGCGCGGCCAGCATCGCGCGCAGGAGCGGCAGCGTGACCGCGCGTTTCTGCTCGAGCGAAAAGCGGTCGAGCGCGTCGAGGAGCGCCATCAGGCTCGGCATGTCGCGGCGGAAATGGGTGAGGAGGTACGACGGCACGTCGTCGGCGAGCGCGATCCCGCGCTCCTTCGCCGCGTGCTTGAGCACGGCCACCTTGCCTTCGTCGGTGAGCGGCGCGAGATGGAAAACGAGACCCCAGCCGAGGCGGGTGCGCAGGTCCTCGCGGACGTCGAGCGCGAGCGGCGCGGCCGGCCCCGCGGCGACGAGCGCGCTCGTCGGATGCGCGCGCACTTCGTTGAACAGGTTGAAGAGCGCGATCTGCTGCGCGTCGTTGAGCGCGTCGCAGTCATCGACCGCGTAAAGCGACGCGCGCGGATCGAACACGAATGCGTCGAGCCCGCTTTGCGGGCTCACGTAGCGCGCATGGCCGTACGTCGTGTCGTGCACGAGCGCCTGCAGCAGGTGACTGCGGCCGCTGCCCGCTTCGCCCCACACGTAGAACGTGCGATCGGCGACGGGGCCGGCCGCGAGCGCGAGGTCGAGCTCGCGCAGGCGCGTGACGAGCTCGGCATTCGTCCCCGAGTAGAAGTTGTCGAACGTCGCGGGCGGCGGGGTGCCGAGATCGAGCGTCAGTTGACGGGATACAGTCACGGTGCGAATCAGGTCCGGTGTTGCATGCCCGAAGAGCGGCGGCGCGTGGTCGGCATCGTCGGGAAGCGCCCGTGTGCGCGGCTGCGCGCGCCGCCCCGGCATGCGTCTGCGCGCGACGGGTGGGCGGCGCGCGCGGCGTGCCGTACGGCTGCGCCGGCCAAGCGAGGGCGCAGCCGCTCGAGCGGCGAAAACGGTAACGAATGGGGCAAGATGCTTTCCCTGATGAATCGATGCGGGGAATTCCGGCCGCCCGGCCGGCTTCGGGTAAAATCGCATTTTACCGACCTTCTCGCATTCCCCCATGAATCCTCCGAAATCCGCTCCTGACGCCCAGGGTCTGTCCTACCGTGACGCGGGCGTCGACATCGATGCGGGCGACGCGCTCGTCGACAAGATCAAGCCCTTTGCGAAGAAAACGCTGCGCGACGGCGTGCTCGGCGGCATCGGCGGGTTCGGTGCGCTGTTCGAGGTGCCGAAGAAGTACCGCGAGCCGGTGCTCGTGTCGGGCACCGACGGCGTCGGCACGAAGCTCAGGCTCGCCTTTCATCTGAACAAGCACGACACGGTCGGGCAGGATCTCGTCGCAATGAGCGTCAACGACATCCTGGTCCAGGGCGCCGAGCCGCTGTTCTTCCTCGACTACTTCGCGTGCGGCAAGCTGGACGTCGAGACGGCGGCGAAGGTCGTCGAGGGCATCGCGCAGGGCTGCGAGCTGTCGGGGTGCGCGCTGATCGGCGGCGAGACGGCCGAGATGCCGGGCATGTACCCGGACGGCGAATACGACCTCGCGGGCTTCGCGGTCGGCGCGGTCGAGAAGAGCAAGATCATCGACGGCAGCACGATCGCCGACGGCGACGTCGTGCTGGGCCTCGCGTCGAGCGGCATCCACTCGAACGGCTTCTCGCTCGTGCGCAAGATCATCGAGCGCGCGAATCCGGATCTGTCGGCCGATTTCCACGGCCGTTCGCTCGCGGACGCGCTGATGGCGCCGACCCGCATCTACGTGAAGCCGCTCCTCGCGCTGATGGAGAAAATCGCGGTGAAGGGGATGGCGCACATCACGGGCGGCGGCCTCGTCGAGAACATTCCGCGCGTGCTGCGCGACGGTCTCACGGCCGAGCTCGACAAGAACGCATGGCCGCTGCCGCCGCTGTTCCAGTGGCTGCAGCAGCATGGCGGTGTCGCCGACGCCGAGATGCACCGCGTGTTCAACTGCGGGATCGGGATGGCCGTCATCGTGTCGGCCGCCGATGCGGACGAAGCGCTCCGCCAGCTGTCCGACGCGGGCGAGCAGGTGTGGAAGATCGGCACCGTGCGCGCGAGCCGCGAAGGCGAGGCGCAGACGGTCGTGGTCTGAGCGCATCGCGCCCGCCGTCCCTCGCCGGCCCTGAGCGGCTGGGGAAGGGCGGATCGAACACGAGCCCGGCTCATCGCGAGCCGGGCTTTTTTTCGTTCGCAAGCCGGCTGGACCGGCGCGGTTCCGCTCCGCTGTCTGTCGTCATCCGATCGCGGTGCGCCGGGAGAGCAGGCGGGGACCGAACGGAAAGCCGCGAGCGGATATTTGTTTCAATAAATCTTGAAATATTGAAATGACGGCGCTATGCTGCGCGCATGGACTCGACTCTCGCCATCCGCGCGCTCGGCGCGCTCGCTCACGAATCGCGCCTCGCGATCTTTCGCCTGCTCGTCGTCACGGGGGCGGACGGGCTGCCGGCGGGCGAAATCGCCCAGCGGCTCGAACTCGCGCCGTCGCGGCTGTCGTTCCATCTGAAGGATCTTTCGCACGCTGAACTCGTGAAGTCGCGCCAGGAAGGCAGGTTCGTGATCTACATGGCCAATTTCGACGCGATGAACGGGCTGATCGGCTTTCTGACCGAAAACTGCTGCGCGGGCGCGCCGTGCGGCGTGTGTGGTCCGGCTTCTTGCTCCGAGGCGCAATCATGAAACGCATGCACATCCACGTATCGGTCGCCGATCTTGCCGACAGCATCCGGTTCTACCGTGCGCTGTTCGGCGGCGCCGAGCCCACCGTCCTGAAGGACGACTACTGCAAATGGGAACTGACGGACCCGGCCGTCAATTTCGCGATCTCGCAACGCGGCGCGCCGCCGGGCGTCGATCACGTCGGCATCCAGGTCGAGACGGACGCCGAGCTCGACGAGATGAACGCGCGTCTTGCGGCGGCCGGGCTGCCGAGTCACGAGCAGACCGCGACGACCTGCTGTTATGCGCAATCGGACAAGGTGTGGACGGTCGACCCGCAAGGCGTCGCATGGGAGACCTTCCGGACGCTCGACAGCGCGCCCGTGTTCGGCCAGCCGCACGACGCGGCCGCACGATCGGCGTGCTGCGCCCCCGCCGTGTCGGCAATTCAGTTCCATCGGAGCCGCTCGTGAGCGACAAACCCTTCTCGGTCCTCATCCTCTGCACGGGCAACAGCGCGCGCAGCATCATGGCGGAAGCGCTCTTCAACACGATGGGCGGCGGCCGGTTCCGCGCGTACAGCGCGGGCAGCCATCCGAGCGGCAAGGTCAATCCGTTCGCGCTCGAACGCTGCGCGGCGCTCGGTTACGACGCATCGCAACTGCGCAGCAAGAGCTGGGACGAGTTCGGCGGCCCCGGCGCGCCTCAGATGGATTTCGTGATCACGGTTTGCGACCAAGCGGCGGGCGAGGCATGCCCGATCTGGCCCGGCCACCCGCTGACCGCGCATTGGGGCTTCGAGGATCCGGCGGCGGTCGCGGGCGCCGACGACGAGAAGCGTCGCGCGTTCGACAAGGTGTACCGGCAGATCCTGAATCGCGTCGGCCAGTTCGTGAATCTGCCGCTGCACGTGCTCGACCGCGCCGCGATCCAGCGTGAGATGCGCGCGATCGGCGCCCGGCCGGCCGAGGAGGCGCCCGATGAGCAGCGTTGAGCGGCGCGCCGCCGCCGCGCGCCCGGCGATCGGCTTCTTCGAGCGCTATCTGACCGCGTGGGTCGCGCTTTGCATCGTCGCCGGCATCGTGCTCGGCCAGTGGCTGCCCGGCGTCTTTCAGGCGATCGGCCGGATGGAGGTCGCGCAGGTCAATCTGCCGGTCGGCCTGCTGATCTGGGTGATGATCGTGCCGATGCTGATCAAGATCGATTTCGGCGCGATGTCGCAGGTCGGCCGGCACTGGCGCGGAATCGGCGTGACGCTCGCCGTCAACTGGCTCGTCAAGCCGTTCTCGATGGCGTTCCTCGGCTGGCTGTTCGTGCGTCACCTGTTCGCGCGCTGGCTGCCCGCCGACCAGCTCGACAGCTACGTCGCCGGCCTGATCCTGCTCGCCGCCGCGCCATGCACGGCGATGGTGTTCGTCTGGTCGCAGCTTTGCAAGGGCGATCCGTATTTCACGCTGTCGCAGGTCGCGCTCAACGACGCGATCATGATCGTCGCGTTCGCGCCGCTCGTCGCGCTGCTGCTCGGCCTGTCCGCGATCACGGTGCCTTGGGATACGCTCATCGTGTCCGTCGGTCTTTACATCGTCGTGCCGGTGATCGTCGCACAGCTCGCGCGGCGCGTGCTGCTTGCGACCGGCGAAGCCGCGCTGCAGCGCGCCGTCGCGGCGCTCGGCCCGTGGTCGATCTGCGCGCTGCTCGCGACGCTCGTGCTGCTGTTCGCGTTCCAGGGGCGGGCGATCGTCGACGAACCGCTCGTCATCGCGCTGCTCGCGGTCCCGATCCTCGTGCAGGTGTTCTTCAACTCGGGCCTCGCGTATCTGCTCAACCGGCGCTTTCGTGTCGCGCACTGCGTCGCCGGGCCGTCGAGTCTCATCGGCGCGAGCAATTTCTTCGAGCTTGCGGTCGCGACCGCGATCAGCCTGTTCGGCTTCCAGTCCGGCGCCGCGCTCGCGACGGTGGTCGGCGTGTTGATCGAAGTGCCGGTGATGCTGCTCGTCGTCGGCGTCGTGAATCGTTCGCGGCGTTGGTACGAATCCCGCGCGTGAGCGCGTTGCTCGACGGTGCGCCGTCGAGCCGGGGCCCGGCTCAGCCCGCGTGCGCGTCGTCCAGCACCCGTTCGAGCGCATCGGCCGCGCGTGCGGTCGCGTCCGCCGCGCAGCAGTCGACGACGATCCGTTCCGGCATCGCGCGCAGCCACGTCAGCTGCCGCTTGCAGAGCTGCCGGGTCGCGAAGATGCCCTTGTCGCGCATCGTCCGGTAGTCGGTGGCGCCGTCGAGATACTCCCACGCCTGCCGGTAGCCGACGCAGCGGATCGACGGCAGGCCGAGATGCAGGTCGTCGCGCCGGCGCAGGCGCTCGACTTCGTCGATGAAGCCCGCTTCCAGCATCGCGTCGAAGCGCGCGGCGATACGTGTATGCAGCACCGCGCGGTCCGACGGCTCGAGCGCGACGGGCACGAACCGCAGCCCCGTGGCCATGTCGTCTTCGCGCGGCGGCGCGGCGAGAAGCGCCGACATCGGCTGCCCCGTCAGCCGATATACCTCGAGTGCGCGCTGAATCCGCTGCGAATCGTTCGGCGCGAGCCGCGCGGCCGTAGCCGGATCGACGCGCGCGAGGCGCGCGTGCAGCGCGGGCCAGCCATCGCGCTCGGCCTCGGCGTCGAGGGTCGCGCGCACGTCGGGATCGGCTGCCGGCAGGTCGTTCAGGCCCTGCGTCAGCGCCTTGTAGTACAGCATCGTGCCGCCCGCGAGGAGCGGCGTGCGGCCGCGCGCGGCGATCTCGGCGATGACGCGCAGCGCGTCGGCGCGGAATTCGGCGGCCGAGTACGCGTCGGCCGGGTCGACGATGTCGATCAGATGGTGCGGCACGGCCGCGCGCTCGTCGCGCGTCGGCTTCGCGGTGCCGATGTCCATTCCGCGATACACGAGCGCCGAATCGACGCTGACGATCTCGATCGGCCGGCGCGCGGCGAGCGCGAGCGCGGTGGCCGTCTTGCCGGACGCGGTCGGGCCGAGCAGGCACGCGACCGTCTGCACGGATGCCGCGGTGCGTTCGTTCATTGGCCGCGCATGAAAAGCCGGTCGAGGTCGCCGAGCGTCAATTGGTACCAGGTCGGCCGGCCGTGATTGCATTGGTCCGCGCGTTCCGTCGCTTCCATCTGGCGCAGCAGCGCGTTCATCTCGTCGAGCGTCAGGCGCCGGTTCGCGCGCACCGCGTGATGGCACGCGAGCGTGCCGAGCAACTCGTGCTGGCGCTCGGTCAACACCCGCGAGCCGCCGAACGCGTGCAGGTCCGCGAGCACCGCGCGCGCGAGCGCCTGCAGATCGGCGTCCTTCAGGAGCGCGGGCACCGCGCGGATCGCGAGCGTCGTCGGCGACAGCACCGCGAGGTCGAAGCCGAGCGCGTCGAGCGTCTCGCGCTCCTCCTCCGCCGTGCCGACCTCGACGGGCGTCGCCGTCATCGACACCGGAATCAGCAGCGTCTGCACGGCGACCGCGCGGTCGGCGAGCGCGCGCTTGAACTGCTCGTACAGGATTCGCTCGTGCGCCGCGTGCATGTCGACGATCACGAGGCCGCGCGTGTTCTGCGCGAGCACGTAGATGCCGTGGATCTGGCCGACCGCGAAGCCGAGCGGCTGCTCGTCGTGCATCATGGGGTCGGATGCATGCGTTGCCGAGAACTCGGGCGTCGCGGCGGCGCCGCCCGGCATGGTCGCGAAGAGCGGTGCGTCCGGCGCGTCGTGCGCTTCGAGCGCGGCGCCCGTGGTGCCCGGCGGCGTGCCCGCGCCCGTGTCCTTGCGGCCGAAGAGCGCGTCGTACAGCGCGAGCGGCTGCGCGACGGGCAGCGTGCCCTGCGTCATCCGCGACTGCCGCAGCCACGTGTTGCCGGGTGTCGGCTGGCCGGCGCTTGCCGCGGGGCCCGAGCGGACGAACGACGCGCTCGGCGCGGCGGACGATTCGGGCGACGCCGGCCCGACCGGCGCGAGATGCGCGGCGTGGCCGCCCGCCGTCGTCTCCGGCGACGCGCCCGCATGCCGTGCGAGCGCGCGCTGCACCGCGTGGAACACGAACTGGTGGATCGAGCGCGAATCGCGGAAGCGCACTTCGATTTTCGACGGATGGACGTTCACGTCGACGGCTTCGGGCGGCAGATCGAGGAACAGCACGTACGACGGATAGCGGTCGCCGTGCAGCACGTCTTCGTATGCGGCGCGCACCGCGTGCGCGAGCAGCTTGTCGCGCACGAAGCGGCCGTTGACGAAGAAGTATTGCTGGTCCGCGCGGCCGCGGCTCGCGGTCGGCAGCCCCGCGCAGCCATAGACGGCGAGCGGCCCGGCGCTTTCGTCGAGCGGCAGGTGGGCGGTCGCGAAGCCTTCGCCGAGGATCTTCGCGACGCGCGCGGCAGGCTCGCTCGCGTTCCAGTGTTCGACCGCGCGGCCGTTGTGCAGCACCGAGATTGCGACGTCCGGCCGCGCGAGCGCCGCGCGGCGAATCATCTCCAGACAGTGGCCGAACTCGGTCTGCTCGCTCTTCAGGAATTTGCGGCGCGCGGGCGTGCTGAAGTACAGCTCGCGCACTTCGATCGTCGTGCCGCGCGAGCCGGCGGCGGGCGCGAGCACGCCCGTCTGCGCGTCGATGCGCATCGCGTGCGCGGCGTCCTCGGTGCGGCTCGTGACGAACATCTCGGCGACCGACGCGATCGACGCGAGCGCTTCGCCGCGGAACCCGAGCGTCGCGACCGCCTCGAGCTCGGCGAGCGAGCGGATCTTGCTCGTTGCGTGGCGCATCAGCGCGAGCGGCAGCTCGTCCACGGGGATCCCGCAGCCGTCGTCGGTGATCGAGATGCGCTTGACGCCGCCTTCGTCGAGCACGATGCGCAGCGTGCTCGCGCCGGCGTCGAGCGCGTTCTCGACGAGCTCCTTGATGACGGACGCGGGCCGCTCGACCACTTCGCCCGCCGCGATCTGGCTGATGAGCTGGTCGGGCAGCGGCTGGATCGCGCGCGGGCGTCGCGGCGCGGATGCGGACTCGTCGGGCGTCGCGCCCGCGGCGGATTCGGTGAATTCGGACATGGCGGAATTATAGCGAGGCCGCGCGGCGCGTCGCCCGACGCGTTCGGTGCGCGACGTCGCTCGTCGACCAAATTTCACGGTCGCTCAAGGTACTTTCGGTATCATGACAGCGTTGTTTTTTTCGCTTCCGGCCCTGGAAGGCCGGCGCGCGCTCACTTCGTCACGGACACAAGGAAACGCATTTGGAAACGCTGCTTCATTTCGTCAGTCTCGTCGTGCACATCGATGCATTTCTCGGCGATTTCATCCGGCAGTATGGCGCCTGGGTCTATCTGGTGCTGTTCCTGATCGTTTTCTGCGAGACCGGGCTCGTGATCTTCCCGTTCCTGCCGGGCGATTCGCTGCTTTTCATCGCGGGCGCGTTCGCGGCGACGGGCGAGATGACGCTCGCGGGCCTCATCGTGCTGCTGCTCGTCGCGGCGGTGGGCGGCAATACGGTCAACTATCTGATCGGCCGCGCGATCGGTCCGAAGGTCTTCAACACGCACATTCCGGGGCTCGAACGCTTCCTCGACCGCGCGGCGCTGCAGAAGACCCACAATTTCTACGAGCGGCACGGCGGCAAGACGCTCGTGCTCGCGCGCTTCATCCCGGTCGTGCGCACGTTCGCGCCGTTCGTCGCGGGCGCGTCGACGATGCGCTTCGCGCGCTTTCAGCTGTTCAACATGATCGGCGCGCTGATCTGGGTGCTGCTCCTCGTGTTCCTCGGTTACTTCTTCGGGAACATTCCGTTCATTCGCCATTACCTGAACGTGATCGTGCTCGTCGGGATCGGCGCGGCGGTGATTCCCGTCGCGATCGGCGCGATGTGGAAGCTGTTGCGCACCAAGTCGCACGCGGACACCGGGAAGAGCGGCGGCCGCTGAGCGCGCGCATCGGTCAGGTCCACGCAAAGAAGCGGCGCGGCGACCTGCGCATCACGACGCCGTGCGATGTGCGACCGGCGTTTCCGGCGTCGGATAGCCGGCTTCGCGGAACGTGTCGAGAATCGCGCGGTTGGTGTCGCAATACACCTGCCAGTAGTTCGTGGGCTGCGTCGACGGACGCACGAAGAGGAGCGGGCCTTCCGGCGTGAACGACAGCACGCCGACGTCGGGCGTTGGCTCCGTGACGACGTTCGGGATCTTCGCGATCGCGGCCTTCAAGCGCTCGATCGCATCGACCGCGTCGACGCCGTTCGCGATCTTCGCCGTCAGATCGACGCGGCGCGTCGACGTCGCGCTGTAGTTCGCGATGTTGTCGGAGAAGATCTTGTTGTTGCCGACGAGCGTGACGACGTTGTCAGCCGTGACGATCGTCGTGCCGAAGAGGCCGAGCTCCTTGACCGTGCCCGTTACGCCGCCCGCCGAAATCACGTCGCCGACCTTGAACGGGCGCAGCACCTGCATGAACACGCCGGCCGCGAAGTGCGCGAGCAGGCCGCCCCACGCGGTGCCGACCGCGAGGCCGAGGCCCGCGAGCAGTGCAGCGAACGAAGTCGTCTGCACGCCGAACACCTGCAGGATCGCGAGGATGAGGAGCACCGTGAGCAGCACGCTCATGACCGACGTCAGATAGTGCGACAGCGTCGCGTCGACTTTCCCGCTTCTGCGGATGATCCTGCCCATCACGTTCGTGAGGATCCGGATCGCCCAGCGTCCGATGATCCAGAGTGCGATCGACGCGATGACCTGCAGGCCGAAGTCGATGCCGCGAGTGACGATGAAGGTTTGCACGGAGGCGAGATCCACGATGAGGTCTCCAAATGAATTGAACGGAGGCGGCCGTGAAGCCACGCGAAAGGGGCTTTTTATAACCGACTCGCGGCGATGGAGCAACCTTCGCCGCGCGAGCGGCGCGCTACGTCGAGCGGCGGGGCGTGAACGGAACCTGCCGGACGTCGCCGCGGCGTGCAATGATCGCGGTGCTTTCCGGAATTTTCTCCCACGCGTCGTGCAGGTCGACGAGCGGCTCGGACAGCACGAGGAACGCGTCGTCGCCGATCGCCCGGATGCGCGGATCGTGTGGATAGAGCTCGTGCAGATGACGGAACGACGCGCTGTGAAAGAGCGAGCGCGACTCGCGTTCGCTCGAGTAACGGACCGCGACGACCTGCTCGCCGTCCGTCGCGCAGACCGTCATGTTGAGCGGCGCATCGACGCCGTGACGCGCGCCCGCATCCTCGATCGCCCCGGCCATCCGTTCGAGCGCGGACAGCGGATCGTGCTCGAGCCCGAACGTGAGCGCGAGATGAAACATCACTTCGGAGTCCGTCGATCCTTCGATCGACGGGAAGAGGGCGGGATCGATGCGCATCATCAGGTCGCGCCGCAGCGTGTGATAGCGGCGGATGAGACCGTTGTGAGCGAACAGCCAGCGCCCGCGGCGGAACGGATGGCAATTGGTTTCCTGCACGGGCGTGTCGGTCGCCGAACGAATGTGCGCGATGAAGAGCGGCGAGCGGATCGCGCGCGCTGCCTCGCGCAGGTTGCGATCGTTCCATGCGGGGCTCACGCAACGGTAGATGAACGGAATCTCGTCGGGTTCTCCGTACCAGCCGATGCCGAAGCCGTCGCCGTTGGTCGTCGTCACGCCCATCGTCGAATGCAGGCTTTGGTCGATCAGCGAATGCTTCGCGCGAAACAGCACGGTTTCGAGTTGGATCGGGTTGCCGGTGTAAGCGAGCCAGCGGCACATCGTGAGCACCTCCGTCTGACGTGCACGGCGGGCCTGTCGTCGTGATCGGCGAGACCGGCCGTGCAGACTGCGATGCGCAAAGCCTAGCCGATTTCTGCCGGGCCTGCCGCGCGGCGGCTCGCGGTCTGCCGCCGCGCGCGAAACGAAACGAGCCGCATGTGCGTGCATGCGGCTCGTCGTCGGCACAGCCGCCTCGATGCGGCGCGCTCACGCTCGTGCGAAGCGCGACGCCGCGCGTCACGTCGCGTCACGTCGCGGACGTGCGTCCGTACGTGTCCTCGAAGCGGACGATGTCGTCTTCGCCGAGATACGAGCCCGACTGGACCTCGATCAGCTCGAGCGGAATCTTGCCGGGGTTCTTCAGGCGGTGCGTCGCGCCGAGTGGTATGTAGGTGGACTGATTTTCGGTCAGGATGATTTCCTTGCCGTCGTTCGTGACGAGCGCGGTACCCTTGACGACGATCCAGTGCTCCGCGCGATGGTGGTGCATCTGCAGGCTCAGATGCGCGCCCGGATTGACGACGATGCGCTTCACCTGGAAGCGGTCGCCTTCGTCGATACCTTCGTACGAGCCCCACGGCCGGATCACGCGGCGATGCGTGACGGACTCGCGCCGTCCCGACGCGTTCAGCCATTCGACGACCTTCTTCACGTCCTGCGCCCTGTCGCGATGCGCGACGAGCACGGCGTCCGCGGTTTCGACGATCACGATGTTGTCGATGCCGATCACGGCGACCATCCGATGCTCGGCACGGATGTACGAGTTTTCGACCGCGTCGGTGTACACGTCGCCGATCAGCGCGTTGCGCTGCGCGTCGGTGGCCGCGATGTCGGCGAGCGCGCTCCACGAGCCGATGTCGGTCCAGCCGAGATCCGCGGCGGCGACGACGGCCGCGCGCTCGGTCTTCTCCATCACCGCGTAGTCGATCGACACGTTCGGGCTCGCGCCGAACGCGCCCGGATCGAGGCGCAGGAAGTCGTGGTCGCGCGTCGCCGCGTCGAGCGCGAGCTCGGCCTGGCGCGCGATGTCCGGTGCGTGACGGCGCAGCTCGTCGAGATACGCCGACGCCTTCAGCATGAACATCCCGCTGTTCCAGTAGTAGCCGCCGTCCGCGACGAAGCGCTCGGCGGTCGGCGCATCCGGCTTCTCGACGAACGCGTCGACGCGGTAGACCAGCGCGTCGCCCGCAAGCGCCTCGCCTCGGCGAATGTAGCCGTAGCCCGTGTGCGCTTGCGTCGGTGTGACGCCGAATGTGACGAGATGCTCGTTGGATGCGATGGTCGCCGCCGCCTTTACGACGTCGGCGAACGCGGGATCGTTATCGATCACGTGATCGGACGGCAGCACGAGCAGCAGCGAATCGACCGATTCGCGCAGTGCGAGGAGGGCGGCGATCGCGATCGCGGGCGCGGTGTTGCGACCCATCGGCTCGAGCACGATCGACGACGGCGTGATGCCGACCTGATGCAGTTGCTCGGCGACGAGGAAGCGCTGTTCGTTGTTGGTGACGACGATCGGCGCGCGGACGCCATCGATGTCGCGCGCGCGCAGCGCGGTCTGCTGGACGAGCGTGTTGTCGCCCGTGAGCTTCAGATACTGTTTCGGATAGCCGCCGCGCGACATCGGCCAGAGGCGCGTACCGCTGCCGCCGCAAAGGATCACCGGATAAATGTTCATGAAGGGTCACGGTTTATAAAGCTGGGCTGATTCGTTTCGCTGGACCAGCGAATTTTCGATCTCGTCGATGAACCGATCCATCGTTCCGTTTCGGCCGATTTTCAACTGTCAGGGCGATCTCGTCGAATCGCGATTCGCTGCACGATTCGCCATCCGGCGTGTAATAGTACATGACGCATCCAACGGAAAGCCTTCAGAAACGGCCGAGCGCGATTGCCGCGCACCGGCTCGAGCAGCCCCGTGCAGCGGGGGCCGCGAGCTGCTCGACGATGGCCTCCGGCGTCGTAAACACGTGCAGTTGCCAGTCCCGGCACAGCGGATTGCATAGCAGCACGCCAGCCGCCAGCAAGGCGGCGGTCGCAATTGCCGCTGCCGTGTTGCGGCTTACCGGTTCGAGTACGATTGGCGGCGGGCTTATGTCAATCTGGCGCAGTTGATCGTTGTCGAGGAAACACTGCTCTTGGTGGGCGATAACAATGGGTGTGGAGATCTACGGAATGCAGTCTAGGCGAAGCGCGGTTTGTTGAGCCAAGGTGTTTTCGCGGATCTGTTTCGAGTACCGTTTGAGATAACCACTGCGCGACATCGGCATAGAGTCGGGTACCAGCGCCGCCACGTCGGACGGCAGGGTAAATGTCCATATTCATCGCGCGCGGTACAGGTTTTGCTTGGGTTTTGCTTGAAAATTGATTTCAACGAGCGTTCATACATTGCTTTTTTGCGCCTGTCGGTACTGGGCGACTGTCCAAAGCAAATGCCGGAATATGTTGCGGGTCCAGCGAAATGCCTTGCGAAGGGCGCGGCGACGGTCGCCGCGCACGCGTTCCAGTGGACGCGCCGCGAACGGGGCGAGCTTGTGCACCACCGACTCAGGCGTCACATAAAGTCTAGTCTTCCAATTCCAATAGATCGGATAACGCAGCAGGGCGCCAGCGACCAGCATCTCAAGTGTAAGCGTGCGCCGTCGCCACGGTATCGGCTGGATTGCATCCGATGTGAGCCCCCATCCGGCGTAAAAAGGCAGGCCGTACGTGAAGACTTTTTTCCCGCGTAGGAGCGCATCGAAGCCAGCGAGGGAAGATAGCGTGTGCACTTCATCTGCGCGCTCGATGAGTGAGAGCACATCAGCGTCGGTGTCGACGATATCGGCCAACCGGTGCGCGTCAATGAGGCCAATCCGGTTGCCGGAAAGCACGTCCGGGTGTGGCTTATATACGATGAATCCATCGGGGTTGCGTGCGCGTACTTCGCGAAGCAGGGCCTCGGCGGAACCAAACAGACTTGTGCCTAAGCGGATCGAAGCATCGTCGGCTACTTGGCCGGGCACGAACAGTAGTGTCTTGCTGGCCGGCGCGTGCCAAGCCGGTTTCCGTCGACCGAGATTATATTTCGTGACGCCTGAGCGCACGATCAACTCCCGGAGAGACTCTGCACGCGTAAGCTCAGCATCGCTGAACTGCGTTTCATTGAGGATGTCCGTCAGATCGCTAGGCACTCGCGCATCGAAATAGAGACCGCGCCGGTCGATGACCTGACTCAGCGGTGCACTCATGTCCGAGCCCAGGCCCAGTGAATGGAAAAAGCCATCTTCCATTCGAATGATGCGAGTACCTGGCGTAATGCCTTCGACGTGTTTATCGCCCCACAATGCAATACACTCGTTCGGTTTCACTGCGTCGGGAGAACGCAGCCAACGCAGTGGGCCCCCACCGGCGGCGAGGAATGGCGTCGCAAACGGACGCTTCCAGAGCTGAAAGCGCACACCGGCGATATTCGTGCAATCACCGAAGCGCTCGCGTACTGCGTACTGCAACTCGATACTATCAAGCACTTGATCGAGGCTGCCCGGTTCGTCGCTGTCCGGGGCCACATAGCGCGCCAGTCGCAGGTAGACTGCGTCGAACAGTGCGGCGACAGTCGGACGCGCGCGGCGCTCGGGCAAGGCAATATCATCGTGTGTCAAGCCCCAGCCCGCGTAAAAAGGCGTGCCGAAAACTCGTACTGGCATGCCGGCAACCAGAGCCTCCATACCTTCCGGAGCGTCAACCGTGTAGACATAGTCAATTTGGCTCAAGATGGAAAAGAAGTGGTATCCCTGCCCGATCTTGCGTGTGACTTCGGGCAACATCGGCGACAGCTGCCACGACCCGAAAGCGTTGTCCGAAGATGGCCACAGCCATAGTTCCGCGTCAGGATGTTCGGCCTTCGCCGTGGCGAGCATCCGCTGGAATGGTGCGCCCGCCCCTAAACCGGCATATTTTCGCTGATCGATGAGCAGAATCTTGCGTAGGCCTGGCATGGCAGACAATTCCGCAGGGCATCCGCACTTTATGGCGCGGTTACGCCCCGCTCCGGCGAGGACGAGGCGTTTCATGAGCCGCACCACATCGGGCGACTCACCCAATTCCCTATCATTCGCAAAGAGTCGGCTTAGCGCGTCGCACATCGTTGTTTGAGAATTTCCGCGATATGGCAGTGCGAACCACGACAGCATTGGCACACCGGCTGCTCCTGTTGACCAGACCGGTCCCGGCATCATGGCCATCACGTCATCGCGAACGATGCGCGCAAGCTCGAGCAGGAGCCGGCCGAGACGGTGGTCCGCCCGGATTGCACGGGCTCGAACACAGGCAGGAATTTTCATGAGACCGACAACGCGTGTGATGACGACACGGTTATAGCGCGCTGAGCTCCTCAAGTGAAATGGGCGCCGTACCTACCTTGCCGACAACGATACTCGCGGCGCGATTGGCCAGTTGCGCCGCATCCTCCAAACCGTAGCCCACTCCCAATGCGACAGCCATTGTCGCGATCACGGTGTCGCCGGCGCCCGACACGTCGTAGACTTCGCGGGCTTGTGCCGGGATGCGAATGTGCCGGTCACCAAGGAACAGACTCATGCCTTCTTCCGATCGCGTGACGAGGAGGGCTTTAAGACCGAGCCGATTCCGCAGAGCAAATGCCTTGTCTTCGAAATCGGTCTCCGACGATGGCGTACCGACGACCGTTGCGAATTCCTCACGGTTCGGCGTGAGTAGCGTTGCTCCCTCGTATGGCGAGTAATCCGCTCCTTTCGGATCGACAAGCACGGTTTTCCCTCGCTTCAGAGCCATTTGCATCATCGTGCGCAAGTGCGCAAGTCCGCCTTTCCCATAATCGGAGAATACGACGACACTGTACCCGTCCAACGCTGCTTCAAACGACGATACGAGCGGCAACAACAATTCATGATCCGGTCGTTCTTCGAAGTCGGCGCGTACGACTTGTTGCCCCCGTGCGAGCAGACGAAGCTTGATCGTCGTTTGAAACCTTGAATCGCGATGAAAGCCGCATCTGATGTTCGCTTTATGAAGCAACTCCACGAGGTCGTCTCCTGCCGCGTCCGCGCCGACCACCGACATGATCATGGTTTTTGCGCCGAGGTTGGCGACGTTGACCGCGACGTTGGCCGCACCGCCGGGCGTCGTACGAATGTCGCGCACGAGTACGACCGGCACCGGTGCTTCAGGTGAAATGCGCTGTGTGTCGCCGAACCAATATCGATCGAGCATGACGTCTCCGGCAACCAGAACCTTTGCTGATGAGAAGTTCGCGATCATGAGGCCAACTCCAAAATAAGGTGTTCCGCAATTTCAAAATGTTGTTTCCACGTCGGTGTGCGGAATCTCGCCAATCGGGCGATTTGCGCTTTGCGTTCTTTGGAGTCGTGGCACGTGTAGGCGTCAATGCGGTCCATCCACGCCGGACCGTCGAGTGGGTCCAGATAGTCGGGAATCTCTCCCGCAATTTCTCGAAATACGTCGAGATCGCTGGCAATCACCGGCACATTAGCTGATAGGGCCTCGATAAGCGGCATGCCGTACCCCTCGACCAGCGATGGGAACACCAGCGCTTGCGCGTGATGCAGATATGTGGCCAAGCTCGCGTCATTGCAATGGGCGAGCTCGACGACCTTGGAGTTCAGGTTCTCGCAACGGTCGAGCATGTCGATGGTGTTTTCGCATTCCCATCCGCGTCGGCCGATGATAACGAGCACCGGCGCGCGCTCTTCCAATCGTTCGACCAGCCGCCTCCAGACGTGGAGGAGGAACCAATGGTTCTTTCGTGGCTCTATTGTGCCTAACACGACGAAATATGGCTCTGCCATCGGGCGAACTGGACTCGGCTTCGGCAGGCGCGCAGGCGCCAGCGGCGCAACGGCGCAGCGCGGAATCGGCTTTCGATTTTTAGCTGCGTATTCTTTCAGCTCTCGGTGCGTTGCGTACGAGTTCATAATGATCCCGACTTCCGGCGAGAGCATCGTCTCGAGTCGTCGCCGATGCACGACTGCTTCGCCAGGGCGACAGTATTCGGGATGCGTGACGGGTATCAGGTCGTGAAGAAACAGAACCAATCGCCAATTGCGGCGTTTTGCCTGTTCGACATAGGCGGGCCGATCGAGCCCGCTATGGCCGGTATTGATCAATATTGATGCAGTGCTCCCGCGATCCCAATTGCATACGTACGCGCTGCCCAGACAGCGACGAACCATACTGGTGAAACCGCTGTCAGGACAATGCAGTGAGTCGTACAGACGCTGAGATTGCGGGGCGCTCAAGACGACCCAGCGCCCCGCGAACCTCACCACGGCGTGTGCGCGCGCGCGAAAGTGCTCGACGTACTCCAGGCTCACCCGGTCGACGCCAGTAGGCAGCATTTTTTGAAGGCGGCGATCCACCAGCCTCGTCACATCAATCAATACGTTGCTCACGTGAACGCGTCTCCACTGCTACCGTGCTGTATTAACCAGGCTGCTTACCGTGAAGATCGACGACGTCAATATGTTGAGGAATTTTTGCAGCTCGGCAGCGGGTGCGTTGGCCACATAGAGCACATCCTTGTCGTTGATCGGAAAGTCCTGGGCAACCAGGAAACTGCGAGGATCTTTCAGATCGAGTCGGTAGATAACGGGCACCTTGCCTTCGGCCGTACGTGGCCACGCCCCAGTTTGCCCTCCAAGGGCACTGGGATCTTCGAAGCGGAATATGAAGAGTCCTTGCGCATCTGCTCGTTGATCGTCCGGTCCGCCGATTCGTCCAAGCGCTTGCGTCAGGCTGATTCCCTTCGCTTCAAAATCAACTTCCTGATTTTTGCCGGTCGCACCGAGTGCGATGAAGCTCGACGACTGGTAGATGGCGGTTACGACGTCACCCGGCCGGAGCATGATGTTCTGACTCGGATTCCGGATGATCGAATCGAGCGGCATGGAAAAGTGTTGACCACCCCGCGTGAGCTGGATCGTTATTTTGCTTACCGCCTGCTTTACGCCGCCCGCTGCTGCCAATGTATCCAGCAGTCGTTCTCCTTTGGCGGTCAGTGGCATTCGCGTACTTTCGTTGACTTCTCCAACAACGGTTACGTTCGAGCTGGTGTTTTTTATGATTCTTACCAGCACTTGCGGCTGATGGGCTTTGCCAGTCAACCGCTGGGTGATCGCCTCCTCAATCTCGCGCGGCGTTTTGCCGGCGGCCTTTACAGACCCTGCGAAGGGCACACTGATAGTGCCCTCGGCATTTACCATCTGCTCTGGAAAAGTCGTGGCCCGGCTTGTGCCCATCTCGTCGCCCAGGTTAATCGATAACTGGCCGAACAGCGTTGCGGGCGGGGCTTCCCAAATGGATACCTGGAGTACGTCACCTGGGCCGACCAGATACTCGGCTACTGGTTGGCTGGAAAAAACCTGGGCGAAGGTCGTGTTCTTCCGTTCGCTCAACAGGCGTTGTGTGACACTTTCATTGATGTCAATGACGGGTATCGGGAGTGCCGCCTTTTGCTCAGTGATGTCCTTCTTGCTTGGCCCGGACGCCGGGAGCCAGGTTGGGGTGGTGCTGCAGCCTCCCGTCACCAAAACCAGCATCGTAACGGCAATGGCCCGCATTGACGAAGTTGTCATAATCTCAATCAGAGCGGCTTTTGAACAAATAAGCCGAAACAAGTAGACGGGAAGCCGTCTACAACAAGTTTCAAGTGCGGATACTGGGGGAACTTTTCCGTGAGATATTCGGGATCTCCTGGAAACGGCGGCACATCGAGGAACCAGTCTACCGGGTGGTCGCCGGTCTCGTAGGAAACAGGTGGAACGTTAAAGCCTTGTCGGGCAAGATGCTCCCGAAGACGTTCGAAGTCGCTCCGTCTGAAAAGCACCGTGCCCCAGTTGTCAATAGTGTCGGAATCGCTTGCAAAATTGAATTCCGTCGTGTGGACCGCGATACCTCCCGGCTTTAAGACTTTCAAAGAGTTTTCAACGAACGACAACCCGCGCTCGATAGAGCCAAGATGTTCAAACGCGCACATAGACCAGCAGAAATCAAACTGTCCGTGCAGGGAGGACGGTATGTCATTCATATCGACAAACTGAAGCGAAACGTGCTTGTCGAACACGTTGCGTGATACCAAGTCGGGTTTCCAAAGAAGGTCCAAACTGGATGCGTGCTGTGCGGTATCTTTCCAGCCAGAAGCCGCAGCCGCTTGTGGCATAAGGTCGGTAGCGACTACCTCAACGCCCTTGCTGGCGAAGAGTGAGGGAAGCGGTTCTTCGCCACACGCAAAGCCGAGCCCCTTCACGCCATGTCGCAGAAGATCGAAGGAGTGCAGTGTCGATACGACATACGCGAGTTCCCAGACCTTTCTGTGAAGAATTGGCTCGATATGTAGCTCGTGGCAGACCGTGCGAAACCAGCTTTGATCGAAGTCTTTCAGTTCCGTTGCTTTCCAGTTCCCAGGAAATGGAGATTCCTCGACACTAATCGATTTGTGCGAGGGTTCTTTCTCTAGAAGGAGTCGTGCAAGTAGATACCCATACACCTTTAAATTCCAGCGAATTGCAAGGTCATTTCGCGTTATTTCGGCGAGCGGATTTATGTTGGGTTGGCCGTTCCGTGTAATGAGCGCTATCAATTCTCTCAACTGGGTCTCATCAAGGTTCTTGTCCGTCATGAATAATAACTCTCAATCTTTAAGTTAAAAAATAAATGCGAGGCGTAATTAATAAATTGCGGATTCGCTGATGAACTAACCATTTGATGTGCTGCCGCCGCCATAAATATATGGTTGCTTATGTTCAAATGGTTTCGCAACGCGGGTATGTTCTTTTATTCTCTGCCATAGAGGGCCCAGTTTCGAATGCGAGTCAATATGTTGGTTCTCGGGTTTGGTTGACCGAAGTCTGTTTCTAGAGCTGTTAAAACTCGCTCTGTAGTGATGGAGTGTAAACATATACTTTCGCGGCCCTTCGTCAGATGACAAGGTTTGTGCTCATTGCGCCAACACGGGGCACATGGGAAATCTGATTTTTTGGGGGTTACGTATTTCACACGAGGATAATAGCGGCAGAAAACGTGCCCACTAGTAGGACCAAAGATTGCCACCGTTTTGACGCCCAGCGCTGCCGATAGATGAACAAATGCTGAGTCTACAGCAACAAGCCGTTGGCACTCGGCAAGCAAGGCTACGCTTTTCCTTAAGGAAGTTAATATCTTATGAATATTGGAGGAGGCGTAACCAGAAATGGCTTCATGGTGGAAAATAAGAACGCAATGATCTCGGCTCAGGTGCTTTGCCAAGTTCTCCATATCTACCCAATTCTTGTAGCTGTCGACAGAAAAGGGCTGAATTCCTACGACGGGCAGGCCATCGGGGTTAATTTTATTCAGATACGACGTAGCCCATTTCCTTTCTTCGGCAGTAACTCGATAGAAAGGCAAAAATCCAACCGAGCGCCTGACATACGATTTTGATGCGCCCATGGCGCGTGCAAAAACTTCAATACGATTGCTCCGAACGTTCGGGTATTGTCTCGCCTCGACGCGTCCCGCCGGGCAGTCCGTAAGATTGATCCAGCGATTATATTGCGCTAAACTCACGTCGTCGCTGTTTACATCAACGATTCGTATTTCATTTAGTCCCTCGAAGATCGGGTGAAATGATTTCGGCACAGCAAAATCTATCTGTGCTTTCGGATACTTTTTTGCGAGAGCTCGAAGACCTGCAGTCATCATGAGCACGTCACCGATTCCACCCATCGCCCGCGTGATCAAAATCCTACGTTTCTGCATCGAGGCGGGGAGGGGAATGCGCCATCGTCTGCTGGCATGATCGGTCTTATGCTGAACGCTGGTCGGCTGGAATGTCGCCGACGATTTGGACGAATGAAGCAGATATAACGTACCCAAATAAACCCACCATAGCAGCTTATGAGCGCGTAGGGATCGCACCACTGGACTGGACCCGGCGAGTCTCGCGACATTGGCCAGGAGAAATGGAAGACGGTAACGTAGTGGAACTTCGTTGCGAAGGAAGGCACGAAGAGCACCTCGGTAGGTCTTAACAATTTGCGAAGTAAAACCGATTCGAAGCTGTTCATTCGAATGGAAGCTGCAAATCCCTTTCCAGAGGACGGTTTTATATTCGTCGAGGTGATTGCTCGACGCAAGGATATACATTAATTTTTGGTACAGCTTCGGTAATTCCCGGCGATTAGGCAATAGGAAAGGCCTGCGTACTAACCGTAGTGCGACCTCAGACGCCTGTTCGCGCCGGCCAGCAACGGCATCGAGATATGCGCGATGTAAGCTGATTGATTGAGCAATGCGAGGAAACTTCACCACACCCGTTCGCGATGCTATGTCGACAACAGCACTCGCTTCGGGTAAGTAATTGTGGTCGGTAAATGTGCCGGCAAGTTGATTAAGGCCTCGAAACCATTCCTCACTATGACTGATAAAACCTTGAGATAAGTATGAAATGTCGTTCAGTACATCTCTTGTGAATTCATTTGCTTTCTGAAAATCCAGTCGTAGCAAATCTGTCAAATGCTGATCAATGCAGCATGCAATGGAAAGAAAAACGTAACGGTCATGCAGCGCTTGCCTACGTTCTTGTTGATTTAACTTCAACCATGCGTGAAAAACAGGCGCATGGTGATTTTCGTAGGCTATTCCGCTTAGATCGAGCGAGATCATCGAGTCGATTGTCTCGTTCCCGTACTTACCTTCCGGCGTAATGGGCAGGCTCGCGACTACGGCTGATGTCGATGTGGTCATTGTCGTCATTGCCCTAACTCGAGAATATGATGGCTGTAGTGCTCGTATGCTTTGGATACGTCGCCGAAGCGTGTGATTGTACCCTGGTCAAGAACGGCGGCACTATTACAGTATTTCATAATGAATCCAGCATCATGAGAAACGATGATGAATGCTCGATCTTTGCGTTTTTCGAACAGTTCATAGACACATTTCTCATGGAATCTGGCATCGCCGACCGCAATAATTTCATCAATCAAGTAACAATCAAATTCGATGGCGAGCGAAAGTGCGAACGCGAGGCGCGCTTGCATGCCGCTGGAATATGTCTTGACTGGCTCGCGAAAATATTTGCCAAGCTCTGCAAATTTCTCTACAAATTCACGAATTGATTCGTGATCGATATTATAAATTCGAGAGATAAAGCGAAGATTATCGAGACCAGTCAGGCTTCCCTGAAAACCTCCTGCAAAAGCCAAGGGCCAAGATACAGCCATCTTTCGCTGAATCAAGCCGCTATCAGGAGATTCCTGGCCGCTGATCAGGCGGACAAGCGTCGATTTGCCGGCTCCGTTTTTCCCGAGTATGCCTACCTTTTCACTGCGTTCAACAGTTAAACTTATCCCATTGAGCACCGTATGGCTACCGGTCCTCGACTTATATCGCTTCGTAACGTTTCGCAACACGAGCATCTCGATGTCCATGAGTTATGTGAGCATCTTCATGCGTCGGTCGCCCATCAACAAGAGCGCAACGAGAGTCATGGAAAGGCAGCAAAGAAATGTATAAGCAACACTGAAATGAAAGTGATTCGAATATCCCCAATAGCCGGCGCGCATCATTTCAACCGCATTCGTCATGGGAAACCATAGCACTACCTTCTGAAAGGTCTGGGGCAGCCAGTCGACCATAAAGAAAGTGCCGCTCACCGCCAGCAAAAAATAACTGCCCGGATGCCACAGTCGTTCGACCAAATCGCTATGTTCGCTGAGGCAGCCAAGAATGATGCCGAGACATGCGCTAAACCAGCATAAGAAAAGCCAGCCGATGACGAGCAAAGGCAGATCGGCTGGAAAGTTCATCAAATCGATTCCAACCATCACTATGATCAAAAGCACAAACGACGCTGTAACGCCAGCCACTTCCAGCAACATCCGTGCAAAAAAAATGTCCTGGATCTTCACTGGTCTATGGTGCAGCAAACTGCGATTCGGCTCGATTGCTTTTAGCCCGCGAAACGAGCAAGTTCGCCACAAGAGCAAGCTAGAATAGCCGGTCACGACAAACGGCGTGACCGGGACACGGAAGCCGTGCAGGCTATGCGTGATGTTCCAGAGGATGACGACACCCACCGTAAAGATGATGGGCTCCAGCAACAACCAAAGAAAGCCAATATTGTGACGGCCATAACGTGTGATAATCTCACGCATTAGCAGTGCGCCGATCACGCGCGATTGAATCCTCAATGCGGACCAGATCGATTGGTGCTTGTGTTCAAAATCGTCATTCATGGTGCTCGTTGATGCCATGAATCAAGAGCGTCAAAATCCCCCAAATTATCAATGAAATAACCAGAGTGATAATGACATTGGTGAAACGATGCGGTTCGAGAGAGGCATCTGGAAAGCTTGGGCGCGAAATTCTCTCAAGATAAAGTTGCTTGCGCTGTGCTTCGTTGCGAGCCTGCTCGAGCGTGCTCATGGCGCTGGCCAGCATCTTGTCTGAAAACTCCTTGTCAAGTTCTAGGCGTCGATATTCGGATGCCTTGCTTGCCAGCGAACGGTCTGACGCTCCGGCGATGCGCGCGGATTCGGTATTGATGGCTTCAGTGAGCAACTGCGCGCGTTGCCTAAATGCCGGTAGCTGTGGACTGTCTTTTGCGAGTTTTTCCAGTAGGGCAATTTGCGCCTTGGTAGCAACCAATTCGTCCTGCAGTTTTGCGACTTGCTGGAGAGGGATGCCTGATTGTTTTTCGGGGTCTATAACGCCTTGCTTGTCCCGGTAGTGCGCCAAGGCTACTGCGGCGGCCTTCGACCTTGCTTCCGCCTTTGCAACTTCTTCGGAAGCGAACCGAATCATGTCGAGGCGAGCACGTTCGTTTAGCTTGTTGACAAGCGCTTCACTCATCTCAAGTAAGCGTTCATTTAACGCATGAGCGTCTTTGGCCGTGAAGGCACTTGTTTTTAAGGTCAAAATCGAAGAAGCCGATTCGACTTGTACGTCGACCATCTTCTGGTAATAGCGATAGAATTTTTCGTAGCTATCGTTTCGGCCGAACGGATCGAAGCGACTCACGATGTCGACAGACGATGCAGAGAAGGCGGTTTTGATATGTAGATCTCGATCTGCCGAGATGAGTGCGTCGCGAGAAAGAATGAAGTCCTGGATCGTGTAGGCGTCATCCTGTGACCGGCTGAAACCTGCCTGGTTTAGAAAAAACCCCAACGGTGATGCGCTTTGGCGGTCAGGGCTGCGAACCAAGAATTTGGCCTCGGAGACATAGATATCCGATGCTATTAGGCCGTAATAGATCGTGGAAGCTATCGTTGGAACTACAACTATGATCAGGAGCAGAGCGTTTACTCTGCTGATCATGCCAAGAGTATGTTGCAGTTTGATGAAGCCTGCGCGGGACCGCTTCAGGAAGATCTGATTTTCCAAAGCTCTTTCCGGTTGTAACTGAAGACGCTGCAAGTTTAGCTAGGAATCCAACTGTTTGGGGCACTGCAGCGCCGTTCCACGAAGGCCATCCGTCTTGGGGGGGGCTTGGGGCTTCCATTAATCTCCAGCTACCTTGCGATCCGCGGCGTGGCGAGACGATGGGCGCAGCAGCATACTAGCCACAGGTAGGGTCGTTCAAATACCAGATCGGCGACGACCTCGAACTGTTGGGTGACAGGCTTTCAAGACGGTATGGCGCGTCACTGCATCCTGGGGGCGGTAGGCACCGCCGTCGTAGGGAAAGACCGTCGGAGGGTGGGGCTGTCTGACATTGCCGAGTCGGTTGGGTAGTTCGAACATGTCGACCCCGGCGCGGACAACTTTCTGCTCTGGGGGCATAGCGATCTCCTGACAGTTTCATCACGAAGGGGATAGCCGAAGCCGCAATGCGTGTCAGCGTGACAAACTGACAACTGCCGGATGATGTCGCCTAATCCGGTACACGCCAAATCAAGACCTCCCACCTATGCGCTACCGCAATCTTTTCCGTGCCGGTCCATCGGAGAGGAAAGAGCTACATCTCAAGCGACCAGTATACACATGAAAAATATATGGTCGGCAAGCTTCTCCAGGCGGACCTGGTAGTTCGCGTTGTGAATTTCATACGCTAGACCGGCTGTCGTTGATTTATACTGCCCGCGGCATGTGGTCCGCGAGCGCCGGTGGCATCTTCAAGTCTAGGAGCGCCGCTGCTGGAACAATTGTTCTCCCTCTGAAGCTTTCTTAATCTTCGTGCTCTTTCGATGAGACGCTCGTTCCTAGTGTTGCAGGGGCCCGCATCGCCATTTTTTGAGGCGCTATGCACTACGTTGCTTGACCGCCGCCACGTTGTTCGGCGCGTCAACTTTTGTGGTGGCGATTTGGCGTATTCCGGCAAAGAGCCCAAGTGGAACTACGTTGGGCCGCAAAGTGACCTCGCGCTTTGGTATGGCGATGTGCTGGGCGCTGGGGACTTTAGCGACGTGCTCATGTTCGGCGACTGCCGCGCGATTCATCGGCCTGCTCATGCCGTTGCGCAGTCGCTTGGTGTTAAGGTGCATGTATTCGAAGAAGGCTATGTGCGACCGGATTGGATTACGCTGGAGCCATTTGGCGTCAATGGCCGCTCTATGCTGCCTCTTGATCCGGAGTGGTATAGGGGGCAGCGTGAAACCAATCCTCCGGGGCAGCCAACTGGATATAGTCTTCAGACTCGAGCATGGCACGACATCCGCTATCGAATGGCTAACGCGTTCCATGCATGGCGTTTCCCGAATTACCAGAGCCATCGCCCATATAATGGCCTCATCGAATATGCCGGTCTCACCAATCGTTTTGCCCGGCTCGGCAGGTACCGGGCGGAAGCGCGTCGAGTCACTTCAGCACTCGTCACTGAGCGGCGCCCCTACTATCTATTCCCATTGCAACTGGATTCGGATAGTCAGATCATCGAGCATTCGCCGTTCTCTGGAATTCGCGAGGTCATCAGCGAGGTGTTGCATTCGTTTGCGGATCATGCGTCATCCGATGCGCTGCTTGTGGTCAAAAATCATCCGCTCGATACTGGCCTGATAGGTTTCCGCCACCAGGTCCGATCCCTTGCAGAGCGACTAGGAGTTGCGGACCGAGTACGTTATATAGAGGCCGGTCACCTGCCGACGTTACTCGAGCATGCACGCGGTGTAGTTGTCGTCAACAGCACGGTCGGTTTGTCCGCACTCCATCACGATCGACCGCTGATGACACTTGGGACGGCGGTCTATTCGATGCCTGGTATGACCTGGCAGGGAAGTCTGGACAGCTTCTGGCAACAGGCTGAAGGCCCAGACACGGCGCTGTATCAGGCGTTCATCGACTATGTGATCCGCCATACTCAGATTAACGGTGATTTCTACAGCCGCTCGGGCATCGCGATGGCGGTAGCCGGTGCGGTTCGCCGTCTTGAGGCGGCCATGTCTCCGTTTGCTGCCGGACAGACGTCCCTATCCTCCGAGCCAAGCTTTTTGCCCCAGCAACATATACTGCCTCCTCAATTGAAAGAGGCCGCTCGTGGCTAGTGAACCCGCAGGATACGTCGACCGATGACCGCGCGTTCTTCTCGCTGCATAGTGATCACCGGCGCCAGCGCGGGGCTCGGCGAAGCGCTCGCCAGGTGTTATGCCGAACGTGGTGTGGTGTTGGGGCTTGTGGGGCGGAACGCGACGCGTCTCGAAGCCTGCGCGCAGATCTGTCGCGATGCCGGGGCTGAAGTGGTCGCTGCGATCCTCGACGTGCGTGATTCCGAGAAGACGCGGAAGTGGTTATCGCGCCTCGACCAGTCACATCCAATCGATCTCTTAATCGCGAATGCCGGCGTTGCGAGTACCCTTGCATCGTCTGGCGAATGTGAAGACTTTGCACGAGTAAGCGAAGTCATGGACACGAATTTCTACGGCACGATGCACACGATTTTGCCGGTTCTTGAGCGCATGCGTAGACGTGGGCGTGGCCAAGTCGCACTCGTCAGCTCGCTCGCCGCGCTGCGCGGCATGGCGATTTCTCCCGCCTATTGCGCGAGCAAGGCAGCGATCAAGGCATATGCCGATTCGGTCCGTCCGTTGCTCGCGCGCGACGGCGTCCGGCTGTCCGTGATCCTGCCGGGCTTCGTGAAGACCGCGATGAGCGACGTGTTTCCGGGCGACAAGCCGTTTCTGTGGCCCGCCGACAAGGCGGCCGCCCACATCCGCGCCAAACTCGCGGCCGGACGTGCGGAGATCGCGTTTCCGGGGCTGCTCGCGTTCGGCATGCGTTTGCTGCCGCTGCTGCCCGCTACGCTCGCGGACGCGATCCTCGGCAGACTGTCGTATCTGCCGCGCGAGGAGCGCTAGCGTGGGCGGCGGGCTCGCGCTCACCTTCTCGATCGCTGCCGCGCTGTCGTTCGCCCTCGATGCGCTCGCGATACCGCGCGCGCCGTGGCGCCGGCCGCTGCCGGCCTTCGCACTGCACGTGCTCGCATTCGCGTTCGTCGGCGGCTGCGTGCTGTTCGTCACTGCGCGCGTGCTGTTCTCGGCATTCGTCGCCGTCGCGCTCGTCGGCCTGATGGCGGTCGTCAGCAACGCGAAGCATGAATCGCTGCGCGAGCCGTTCGTGTTCACCGATCTGAGTCTCTTCAGCCAGCTGTTCTCGCATCCGCGCCTGTATCTGCCGTACCTGAGCGCGGGCAAGGTTGCCGCAATCGCGGTCGGCATCGCGCTGCTCGCGGCCGGCTATCGGGCCGAGACGCCGCTTGCGCCGCGGCCGTTCGCGGCGGCCGCCGCCGCGATCGCCGCGTGCTTCGTCTGCGGCTGCCTGCTTGCGAAGCGACTGACGCTCACGCTCGACGCGAGCGTCGACCAGCGGCGCAACGGCTTCTTCGCGACGTTCGTCGCGTATCTGCTCAACGGGCTGCGGCCGGCGACGCTGCGCGCGTTCGAGCGCGCGGCGGCGGCGAGTCCGTTCGCCGACGGCCGGGCCGCCGCGTATCCGGACGTGATCGTGATCCAGAGCGAATCGTTCTTCGATGCGCGGCGCGCGGTGAGCGGCATCGAGCCTTCGCTCTTCACGCATTTCGATCGCGCGCGGCGCGAGTCGATGTTTTACGGCGAGCTTGCAGTGCCTGCGTGGGGCGCCAACACGATGCGCACCGAGTTCGCGATGCTGACGGGGCTCGCGTCAGAGCGCCTCGGCTATGCGCGCTTCTATCCTTACGCGTTCCTGCGCCGCGCCTGCGATTCGCTCGCCGGCTGGTTCAGGCGCGGCGGCTACGGGACGGTCGCGATCCATCCGTATTACGCGGACTTCTTCGGCCGCGACCGCGTGTTCCCGCTGATGCATTTCGAGCGCTTCCTCGACATTCGGCATTTTGTTCGTGCGCCGCGCGCCGGCCCGTACGTGGCCGACGGAGCCGTCGCCGACGCGCTGATCGCCGAGCTCGACGCGCCGCGCGCCAAGCCGCTCTTCGCGTTCGCGATGACGATGGAGAACCACGGCCCGCTGCATCTGGAGACGGTGGAGCCCGGCGAATCGCGCTCGCGCCATGCATTCGGCGACGGCGCCGAATGGCGCGATTTAACTGTTTACTTGCGTCACGTCGTAAATGCGGATGCAATGATCGGGCGACTGCTCGAGCATCTGCGCGCTCGACGGCGTGACACGGTCGTGTGCTTTTATGGCGACCATGTCCCGGCGCTACCGCATATTTTCGGTAAGCTGGGTGTCGCGCCCGAGCGCAGCGACTACTTTATCTGGCGGAATTTCGGAACCCCGGACGCCTGTCGGCGAGATGCGCGTGTCGAAGAGCTCGGTTCGATCCTGCTTCGCGCGACCGAAGCGGAAGAGACGGGCAGCCCTGCGACGAATGCATCGGAAAAAACGACACAACGATGAATGTAAAGATTGCAATTGTTGGGATGGCGTGTCGCTTTCCCGGTGGCGTGGAGAGTCCGGACGCGTTCTGGAGGCTGCTGTGCGACGAGCGTGACGCGGTCACCGAGGTGCCTGCGGGGCGATTCGGTACGGACTTCTATCGACATCCGTCGAAGCGCGAACCGGGTAAAAGCTACACGTTTGCCGCAGGCGTCCTGGACAATGTTGCCGGTTTCGACGCGGCGTTCTTCGGCATTTCGCCGCGCGAGGCGACACAGATGGATCCGCAGCAGCGCCTGCTGCTCGAACTCGCGTGGGAAGCGTTCGAGGATGCCGGCGTGCGTCCCGCCGACATGCGCGGGCGCAATTGCGGCGTGTACGTCGGCGTCGCGAGCCCGGACTACGGCAATCGCAGCATGGACGACCTGAATTCGGTCGATCCGTATTCGGCGACTGGCAATACGCTTAGCATCGCGTCGAATCGCGTGTCCTATTTGTTCGATCTGCGCGGGCCGAGCATGTCGGTCGACACCGCGTGCTCGTCGTCGCTCGTCGCGTTGCACCAGGCGATCCAGGCGCTGCAATCGGGCGACGCCGAGCTTGCGCTCGCGGGCGGCGTGAATCTGCTCGCGCATCCGTTCGGCTTCGTCAGTTTCTCGAAGGCGTCGATGCTGTCGCCGCGCGGCCGCTGCCGCGCGTTCGACGCGACGGGCGACGGCTACGTGCGCGCCGAAGGCGGCGCGTTCGTGCTGCTGAAGCCGCTCGAGCGCGCGCTTGCCGACGGCGACACGATCCACGCGATCATTGCGGGCTCCGGCGTGAATTCGGACGGCTACTCGCCAGGCGGCATCAGCGTGCCGGGCGCCGCGACGCAGGCCGCGCTGCTGCGCGATGTGTACGGGCGCGCGGGCGTCGATCCACGTTCGCTCGTCTATCTCGAAGCGCACGGCACCGGCACTGCGGTCGGCGATCCGATCGAGGCGCGCGCACTGATCGAAGTCGCGGGCGCGCAGCGCCCGGCGCACGATCCGCTCCTGATCGGCTCGGTGAAGACCAACATCGGCCATCTCGAAACCGCGTCCGGGATGGCGGGCCTCGTCAAGGCCGTGTGCTGCCTCAAGCACCGCGCGGTTCCGCGCTCGCTGCATTTCGAGACGCCGAATCCCAATATCGATTTCGCGGGCGGGCGGCTGCGCGTCGTCGATCGCTACACGCCGCTCGACGAACGCGACGCGCCGCTCACAATCGGCGTCAACTCGTTCGGCTTCGGCGGCACGAATGCGCACGTCGTGCTGATGGAAGCGCCCGCAGCCGCAGCGGACGAAGGGCCGGGTGACGCGACGAGGCAGAACGCGCCGGATGTCGACGTGGTCCCGCCGCCGCTCGTCTTGACGGCGCGTGCGCCGCAGGCGCTCGCCACGCTGGCCGCGCGCTATCTGCAGCGCCTCGACGACGGCTGCGCGTGGCACGCGCTCGCCGCCAACGCGGTGCGGCGCAGACAATGGTTCGAAGCGCGCGCGGTCGTCGCGCCCGCGACCGTTGCAGACGGCCGCGCGGCGCTCGCCGCGCTCGCGCAGCCGGGCGGGGCGTCGGTGCCCGCGTGCGTCGCGCAGGCGCATGCGCCTGAGCACGAGGCGCGCGTCGCGCTCCTGTTTTCCGGCAACGGCTCGCAGTGGGCGGGGATGGGCCGGGACCTGTACGCGGAAGACGTGGTGTTTCGCGCCGCGCTCGCCGAAGTCGACGCGCTTTGGTGTGCAGACGGCAGCACGTCGCTCGTCGACGTGATGTGCGCGGGCGCGAGCGCCGAATGGCTCGCCGCGACCGAGCACGCGCAGCCGCTCCTGTTCGCGATTCAAGTGGGGATCGTGCGCGTGCTCGACGCGCACGGCGTGCGCTTCGACGCGGTCGCCGGCCACAGCGTCGGCGAGATCGCCGCCGCATGGGCGACGGATGCGCTGTCGCTCGCCGACGCGGTGCGTGTCATCAAGATCCGGAGCCGCGCGCAGGCGCTGACTCGCGGCAGCGGACGCATGGCCGCGGCGGGCGTCGGCGAGGACGCCGCGCGTGCGCTGATCGCGCAGTTGTCGCTCGCGTCGAGCGTCGAGATCGCCGGCGTGAACAGTCCGCAGTCGGTGACGCTCGCGGGTTCGCTCGACGGATTGCAGGCGATCGAGGCATCGCTGCGCGCGAACGGTCAGTTCTTCCAGTTGCTCGATCTCGATTACGCGTTCCACAGCAAGCAGATGGAGCGGATCGAGCCGGTCGTGCTCGAAAAGCTCGCGGGTGTTGCGCCGCGCGCGGGCACGGGCGGCTTCGTGTCGACCGTCACGGGCGAGCGTTTTCCGGGCGATGCGCTCGGCGCGCGCTACTGGTGGCGCAACATTCGCGAGCCGGTGCGTTTCGGCGATGCGATCGCGCACCTCGCGGCGGACGGCATTCGTTTGTTCATCGAAGTATCGCCGCATTCGATCCTGCGCACGTACGTGAAGCAGACGCTGACCGCGCTCAAGCTGTCCGGCACGACGCTGCCGACGCTCAAGCGCCAGCAGGACGGCGCGCAGATGCTGCGCCACGCGATCGCCTCGGCGGTCGCGCACGGCGCGCGGATCGATCCCGACCGCTTCGCGCCCGACGCGCCGCGCGTCGCGCTGCCGACCTATCCGTGGCAGCGCGAGCGCTACTGGCTCGATCCGAGCCCCGAAGGCTACGGCCTCGTCAATCGCCGCCGCGCGCATCCGCTCCTGGGCTACCGGCTGCGCGAGCATGCGTTCGCGTGGGAGAACCAGCTCGATCCCGTGCGCGTGCCGATGCTCGCCGATCACGTCGTCGACGGCGGCGTCACGTTTCCCGGCGCGGGCTATGTCGAGATGGCGCTCGCGGCCGCGTGCGCGTTCTTCGGCACGTCGGACTGCGCGCTCGAGAATCTCGAGATCCGCGCGCCCGTCGTGTTCCAGGGGCAGCAGGCGAAGCTGTTTCGTTTCACGATCGAGCCGCGCACCGCGTCGTTCAAGATCGAGACGCGCGACCGGATGTGCGACGCGCCGTGGATCGAGAACGTCGTCGGCCGGCTGCTCGAGAGCGGCAACACGCTGAATGCGTCGAGCGCCGTGTCGCCCGAGGCGCTCGCGCATCTCTTCGCCCAGCCCGCGTCGAGCGCCGACGCGCTGTACGACGGCGCGGCCGCGCTCGGCCTCGCATACGGCCCGGCGTTCCGCTGGGTGCGCGCGCTGAGGATGGCGGGCGGCGCGGCGCTCGCCGACGTCGCCGCGCCGCAGGCCTGCGGCGACGCCGCCGCGCTCGCCGCCTACCTGCTGCATCCGGCGCTGATGGACAGCGGCTTTCATCCGCTCTTCGCGCTGCTCGCGCAAAGCGGCGGCCACGACGCGCGCGCGCCGCACGCGGCATACGTGCCGGTCCAGCTCGGGCGCATCGATTTCTTGCGCGGCGACGTCGTCGCGCGCGTGCTCGCGCGAATCGAACGGCGCAATCCGCACTCGATCGTCGCGTCGTTCGACTTCCTCGACGCGAGCGGCGCGATCGTCGCGCGTCTTGCCGCGTGCCGGTTCCGGCGCGTCGACCTCGTCGGCCGCCGGCTGAATCCGCCCGCGCGCTTCGTCTATGCGCTCGACGCGAAGCCGCTGCCGTCGTCGTTCGACGCGAGCGCGCTGCCCGCGCCCGGGCGGCTCGTCGAGAGCGCGATCGCGACGCTCGCGTCGCGCGAAGACCTCGCGCGGCGCACGTGCCACCTGACCGAGATGCTGCCGCTCTTCGACGTGCTCGCAAGCGCGTATGCGCTGCGCGCGCTCGATGCGATCGACGTGTTCCGGCAGCCCGTGCCGCCTGCGGACGAGCGCGCGGGGCTCGTCGCGCGCCTTGCCGCGATGCTCGTCGAGGACGGGCTCGCGCAATGGGCCGGCACGCGTCTTGTGCGCAACGATACGGCGTGCGCGGCGATGCCCGCGCTCGACGAACTATGGCGCGGTCTGCTCGCCGAGTCGCCCGCGCACGTCGCGGAGCTGACGCTGCTCGCGCACTGCGGCGCGGTGCTGCCCGCGGTGCTGCGCGGCGAGACGGCGGCCGCGCAGGCGCTGTCGCCGACGGGCGGCAGTCTCGTCGACCATTTCCACGAAGCGTCGCCGACATGGGGCCACGCGCATGCGCTGATCGCAGCCTGCGTCGAGCAGGCGCTCGCCGCCTGGCGCGAACCGCGCCGGCTGCGCGTGCTCGAGATCGGCGCGCCCGGCCGCGACGTACTGCAGCCGCTCGGTGTCGCGCCATCCGCCGCGCGCTGCGACTACACGATCGCAGGCACGCCGCAGCAACTCGCCGGCTTCGACGCCGCCGCGCATCCGTCGATGCAGACAGTCGCGTTGCTGACGGGCGAAGGCGCGGCGATCGCCACCGACGACCACACGCCTTACGACATCGTGCTGATCGATCGCGCGCTCGCTGCGCAGCACGATCCGCTCGCATTCCTGAGCGCCGTGTTCGAGCGCCTCGCGCCGGGCGGCCTCGCCGTGCTCGCGGAGACGCGCGGCGGCCGCTTCGCCGACATCGTGTTCGCGCGCGCCGCAAGCGGCGCGAGCGCGTCGCAGGCCGCGCCGCTCGCGCCGGCCGAGATCCAGTCGCTGCTTTCGCACGCGGGTTTCCGCGATGTCGCGCGCCACCTCGAGCAATCGCTCGATCTCGAAGGCGCGCCGACGTTCGTCGTCGCGCGCAAGCCGGCCGCGAAGGCGGGCGACGCGCGCGAGGCGCTCGACGGCGGCGTATGGGACAGCCTCGACACCGCCGCGTATGCGGAGCGGTGGCTCGTCGCGACGGGCGGCGACGGCGATGCGGGCGTGGCGCTCGCCGGCGCGCTCGCGCGCACCGGCTGCTATGCGGAGGCCGTGTCGCTGCACCGGATGACCGAGATCGTCGCGGTCGCGTCGCCCGCGCAGCCGCATCATCTGGTGTTCGTCGCGCCCGATGCGGCGCTCGGCGCCGACGCCGACGGCGCTGCGATGATGCACGCACAGCGGACGGGCGTCGTCGCGCTCGCACGGCTCGTGCGCGAGCTCGGCGTCGTCGATGCGACGGCGAGCGTGCGGCTGTCTGTCGTCACGCGCGGCAGCGCGCCGTTCGCGCTCGATGCGCCGCTCGATCCGACGCAGGCGGGCCTCTGGGGGCTCGGCCGCGTGCTCGCGAATGAGCACCCCGAATTGTCGTGCCGGCTGATCGACGTGCATCCCGATTGCGGCGCCGCGCTCGATGCGCTCGTGCGCGAGCTGCTCGCGCACGACGCGGAAGAAGAGGTGCTCCTCACGCCGCGCGGACGCTTCGTGCCGCGGATGCTGAGCGCCGCGCAGATCGACGCGCGCGCGGCCGACGCGATCGGCGAGCGGCCGCCCGCGGTGCTCGCGTTCGACGCGCCGGGCTCGCTGCGCAATCTCGAGTGGTTCCCGCTGCGGGCGGGCGAGCTCGAGCCGGACGAAGTCGAGATCGAGCCCGTGGCGACGGGCCTCAACTTCCGCGACGTGATGTACGCAATGGGACTCTTGTCAGACGAGGCGGTCGAGGCGGGCTTCGCCGGCGCGACGATCGGCATGGAGCTCGCGGGGCGCGTCGTGCGCGTCGGCCGCGACGTCGACGGCTTCGCGGCCGGCGACGCGGTGCTCGGCTTCGCGCCCGCGTCGTTCGCGACGCGCGCGAGGACGCGCGCGGCCGCGATCGCGCACAAGCCGTCGCGGCTGTCGTTCGAAGAAGCGGCGACGATTCCGACGACGTTCTTCACCGCATACTACGCACTCGCCGAGCTCGCGCGGCTGCGCCGTGGCGAGCGGGTGCTCGTGCACGGCGCGGCGGGCGGCGTCGGCATCGCGGCGATCCAGCTCGCGCGCCACTTCGGCGCGGAAGTGTTCGCGACGGCGGGCAGCGACGAGAAGCGCGAGTTCGTGCGGCTCATCGGCGCCGATCACGTGCTCGATTCGCGCAGCCTGTCGTTCGCGGACGAGATTCGCGCATCGACGGGCGGCGAGGGCGTCGACGTCGTGCTCAATTCGCTCGCGGGCGAGGCGATGGTTCGCAGCATCGACACGCTGCGACCATTCGGCCGCTTCCTCGAGCTCGGCAAGCGCGACTTCTACGAGAACAGCTACATCGGCCTGCGTCCGTTCCGCAACAACATCAGCTACTTCGGCATCGACGCCGATCAACTGATGGGCGCGCGGCCCGATTTGACCCAGCGCCTGTTCGGCGACGTGATCGCGCGCTTCGCCGAAGGCGCGCTGCATCCGCTGCCGTATCGCGCGTTCCCGGCCGCGCGCGTCGAGGACGCGTTTCGCTACATGCAGCAGGCGCGGCAGATCGGCAAGGTGCTCGTCACGTATCCGGCGGGCACGCCCGCGCCGACGCGCGGCACGGCTTCCACGCACGCCCTCTCGCTGCGGCTCGATCCGCACGCCGCGTATCTCGTCGTCGGCGGCACGGGCGGTCTCGGCTTCGCGAGCGCGCGCTGGATGGTGTCGCGCGGCGCGCGGCATCTGACGCTCGCAAGCCGCGGCGGCGCGCTCGCCGAACCGTTGCGCGAAGAAGTCGGGCGCTGGCGTGACGAATTCGGCGTGCGGACGCACGTCGTCGCGTGCGACGTGACCGATGCGGCGGCGCTGACCCGCGCGATCGGCGAGATCGACGCGCGGGGCGCGCCGTTGAAGGGCGTGCTGCATTCGGCGATGCACATCGACGACAGCCTCGTGCGCAATCTCGACGACGAACGCTTCGCCGCGGTGCTCGCACCGAAGGTTGCGGGCGCGTGGAACCTGCATCGCGCGACGCGCGAGTGCGCGCTCGACTTCTTCATCGTCTATTCGTCGGCGACGACCTATCTCGGCAATCCGGGGCAGGCGAGCTACGTTGCCGCGAACAGCTTCGTCGAGGCGCTCGTCGAACAGCGCCGCGCGGCGGGCCTCGCGGGCACGGTCATGGCGTGGGGGCCGCTCGAGGATGTCGGTTTTCTCGCACGCAACGCCGAGACGCGCGAGGCGCTGCAGGCGCGGATCGGCGGCGTGTCGATCACGTCCGATGAGGCGCTCGCCGCGCTCGAGCGCGTGCTGCTCGCGGGCGACGCGGGCGAGGCCGTCGTGCGGCTCGACTGGCACGCGGTGTCGCGCGGGATGCCCGCCGCCGGCGCGCGCCGTTATGCGCTCTTGCGCGCGCGCGGCGCGAGCGAGCCCGCGCGCGACGGCGGCACGCGGCTGCGCGCGCAAGTGGCCGCACTGCCGCGCGACGAGGCGGTCGGCGTCGTCGAAGACAATCTGCGCGCGCAGATCGCGCACATCCTGCATCTGTCGACCGAGCGGATCGAGCTCGACAAGTCGGTGCTCGAGATGGGCATGGATTCGCTGATGGGGATGGAGCTCGGGATGGCGGTCGAAGAGACGTTCGAGGTCAAGCTGTCGGTGATGTCGATCGCGGACGGCGCGACCGTGCATTCGCTCGCCGGGCGGATCGCCGACATGATCTCGGGCGCGGCGGCCGGCTCGTCGGGCTCGGGCGATGGCGACGACGCGCGGCTCGCCGCGATCGCCGCGCAGCATGCGCTCGACTGCGACGCGCGCAAGGTACTGAAAGTCGGGGACGACGGGCCCGCCGCCGCCGCGGCAGGCGCGCCGAAGACGCTGGTGACCGCATGAGCGCGCCGGACGGCTGGCAGGCGCGCGAAGGCACGCTCGCGCGCGAGCTTGCGCTGTCGGGCCACGGGCTGCACACCGGGCGGCGCGTGCGCGTGCGGATCCTGCCTGCCGACGGACGCGCGTGTGCGCACGGCGTCGTGTTCCGGCGAATGCAGGACGGCCGCGCGCTCGCGACACTCGCAGCCGACCCCGCGCTGCGCCGCGCGCAGCCGCTTTGCACGATGCTGCGCAACGCGGACGGCGTCGGCGTGCGCACGGTCGAGCATTTGCTCGCGTCGCTGCTCGCTTGCGAGATCGATCACGCGACCGTCGAACTCGATGCGGAGGAGGTGCCGATCCTCGATGGCAGCGCGCAGCCGTGGGTCGACGCGCTGCGCAGATGCGGACGTGCGGCGCTGCCGGCGCCGAAGCGCTTCATTCGCGTGCTGCAGCCCGTCGTCGCAGCGGAAGGCGACGGCGCCGCACGCCGTGAAATGCGCATCGAGCCCGCCGCGCGCTATGAGCTCAGCGTGCGCAACGACCTGAAAGGCTTCGGCGACATGCACTGGAGCGGCGTGCTGACGCCCGACGTGTTCGCCGCCGAGATCGCGCCGTCGCGCTCGTACGGGCGCGTCAAATGGGCGATCCCCGCGATCGTCGGCGGCTATCTGCGCGGCGTGCCGATCCTGCGCGGCGCGCGACCGTCGTGCACGGCGTCGATCGTCGGCTCGCGCGTCGTCGGCGGTTTGCGGCAGCCGGACGAGTTCGTCCGCCATCGCGTGCTCGACCTGATCGGCGACCTCGCGCTTGCCGGCGCGCCGCTGCTCGGCCGCGTGTCGGCGTTCAGGCCGAGCCATGAGATGAACTTCCGGCTCGTCGAGAAACTGCTGTCGACGAAGGGCGCGTGGGAATGGGCCGAGTTCGTCGCGTAATATGTGGTCTCCATTGACGAAACAGGCGAACGGTTCAGATGGGATTGGGTGATCACCTGCGCCAGCAGCTCGCGGCGAAAGCACTGAAGCGGCAACTGGATCGCGTCTCCGACGACGGCGACGCGCGCCGTGCGCCGCCTTCAGCCACCACGCACGCGACAAGCGATCCGCGAAGCTGGTTCGAGGCGATGCCGCAGTACCAGCAGGTCAGGATCATCCGCGAGATGGGCGAGAAGCTGCGCGTCGAATCGCCGTTCTTTCGCGTGCACGAGGGCGTCGCCGGCGCGACGACGCACATCGGCGGCCGCGAATACCTGAACTACGCGAACTACAACTACCTGGGCCTCGCGGGCGACCCCATCGTGTCGGCGCGTGCGAAGGACGCGATCGACCGCTACGGCACGTCCGCGTCCGCGAGCCGGATGGTCGCGGGCGAGCGGCCCGTGCAGCGCGAGCTCGAGCGCGGCCTCGCGTCGTTCTACGAGACCGACGATTGCGTCGCGTTCGTGAGCGGCCATGCGACGAACGTGACCGTGATCGGCTCGCTGTTCGGGCCGGGCGACCTCGTCGTGCACGATGCGCTCGCGCACAACAGCATCGTGCAGGGCGCGCAGCTGAGCGGCGCGAAGCGCCTGAGCTTTCCGCACAACGATTGGCGCGCGCTCGACGCGTTGCTCGCGCGCGTGCGGCGCGAATACCGGCACGTGCTCGTCGCGATCGAAGGGCTCTACAGCATGGACGGCGATCTGCCGGACCTCGCGCGTTTCGTCGAGATCAAGCAGCGCTACGGCGCGTTCCTGATGGTCGACGAAGCACATTCGTTCGGCGTGCTAGGCAAAAACGGCAAGGGCATACGCGAGCACTGCGGTGTGCGTTCCGCGGACGTCGATCTCTGGATGGGCACGCTGAGCAAGGTGCTCGCCGGTTGCGGCGGCTTCATCGCCGGCTGCCAGCCGCTCATCGATATTCTTCGCCATCTCGCGCCGGGCTTTCTGTATAGCGTCGGGCTGTCGCCCGTGCTCGCGGCCGCGTCGCTCGCCGCGCTCGAACGCCTGCAGGCCGAGCCGCAGCGGATCGCGACGTTGCGCGAGCGCGGACTGCAGTTCCTCACGCAGGCGCGCGACGCCGGCCTCAATACGGGCACGAGCGAAGGCTATGCGGTGGTGCCCGTCATCACGGGCAGTTCGCTGAAGGCTGCGCAATGGGCGAACGCGCTCTTCGATGAAGGCATCAACGTGCAGCCGATCTTCTATCCGGCCGTCGAAGAGAAGGCTGCGCGCCTGCGTTTCTTCATCTGTTCGACGCACGAGCCCGGGCAAATCGAGCGCACGATCGCGGCGCTCGTGCGGCTCGCACGCTGAAGCGCCGATGACGAGGCGGCCTGCCGACGGCGATCGCAGCGATAGCAGCGCGTCGGGCGAAGCCGTGCCGCGCATGTTTTCGTGGCGTTTTCGCGCGGCCGCCGCGAGCGATGCGCATGCGTGCGCGCCGCTCGTATTCGAATCCGGCGTGAAGGAATTCGGCTACTTCCTCGGCGAGCCGCCCTCGCGATGCATCGCATTTCTGGCGTTCGCATTTGCATCGAAGTACGGGCGCTTTTCGTGGCGGCGTCATCGCGTCGCGGTCGCCGAGGACGGCGCGGTCGGCGCCGTTCTCGCCGCGCACGACGGGCGCGCGACCGCCTTCGACGATCTGCACGTCGCGTGGATGCTGCTGCGCTTCTTCGGCCCTGTGCGCACGATCCGGATGCTGCTGCGCGGGCTCGTGCTCGAAAGCGAGCTGCCCGCGCCGAAGCGCACGCAGACGCTGATCGCGCACTGCGCGACCGACGAGCGCGTACGCGGCTGCGGCGCATTCAGCGCGCTGTTCGACGATGCGATGCAGGCCGGCACGTTTCGTGCGGAAGCGGGCAGGGATGTCGTGCTCGACGTGCTGACGAGCAACGTGCGTGCCCGCGCGCTCTACGAACGCCTCGGCTTCGTCGAGATGCCGCGTTCGCGTCCGCGGTCCGCGCGCCTGCCATGCGAGCTCGCGTCGAATCGGATGCGCTTCGGCGGCGTGCCGCGGCAATCCGCGTTGCGTGCGCAGTCGACGCGCTGAGCCGGAAAATC
Source organism: Burkholderia sp. BDU5 (assembly GCF_001522845.1). Lineage (NCBI taxonomy): Bacteria > Pseudomonadati > Pseudomonadota > Betaproteobacteria > Burkholderiales > Burkholderiaceae > Burkholderia > Burkholderia sp. BDU5. The sequence continues at coordinate 275,153 of NZ_LOWC01000053.1, forward strand.
GGCGGCGTCCGCGGACGGCGAACGCACGATGCAGTGTATTCGCCGACGGCAGTCTTCAAGGACAGCCGAACAATCGACACGATCGCGCGATGCCGATGCGCTCGCATCGAAGGCGACGGGTATTGCGTTGTGTGAACCATCGCGCAAGCGGCGCTGCTCACACGGTGCACAGTGTGCACACGGCGCATCGATCGCGTCGCTCACTTCAGATTCCAGCAAATTCCGTTGAAATACGCATCGACGGGCACGTTCTGCTCGGACGTCACCGCATTGCAAAGATTGCCGCCTGTCGCGAAGCTGGCCGCGCCCTTCGTCGGAATCAGCTTCGGTGTGTGCCCGTTCCACGTCGGTTTGATCGTGTTGATCTTCGCGCTGCCGGTCAGCATCACGATGGGCGCCGTGTGCACGTCGATTGTTGCGGCGCTCGCGATCGCCGCGGACGCGGTGTCGATGCCGAGACTCGACGACACGATGCTGTTGCCTGTCGGCGCGCCCGCGACCGGTGTCTTCGAGCCGCTGAAATCGTTGCCGCTGATGAGCACGCCCGCATTGTCGCCGGCAGGCACGATCCCGTGCTGCGGCGCCGCCTTGAAGAGCCCGCCGCTCGTGTTCTTGGCATGCACTGCATTCGAGGCCTTCGACGCGTCCGGTCGGCGCGCTCGTATCGAGACGGCGGCTGGATGGACGTCACGTGGAATTGCGGCGCGCAGGTGCTGACGCGCTACGACGTGACGCCCGGCGAGAAAAACGGGCCGATCGCCGAGTTCGATTTCGAGCTTCCGGCATCGATCAGTGATCTGGATGTTCGCGTGTGGGTGCCGACGGGGGCGAATGTGCGCGTCGATACGCTCAGGATCGAGCCGCTCGCGAATCAGCAAGCCGACGCAGGACTCGCGGTGGCCGTCGGCTGAGTTCGGCAACGTCCGGCGCGCGATGCGCCGGACGTTGCTGCATCGCTCGGCGAAAGGCGCATGCCGCCCGTCAACGCGAACCGTTTTCGACGTGCTTCAGCGACGCCGCGTGCCTGAAATCGCGCACCCGCACGAATGTCACGTAGTTCGAATCATGCTGGCTCTGCGCGCCGCCTTCGCTGTCGTCGAACGCCATCCGCACGACCGCGACGATGTCGTCGCCTTCGAATTGCCAATCCGCGTACTGGAAGCCGTGCCGCAGGCGGTCCGCGCTCTGCAGCAGCACGCGCTCGACGGTCCAGTGGCGTAGATCGGGTGACGACGTGAGCGCGAGCGTGTTTCTCACGCGCTCGAGATTCGCCATGCCGTCCGCGTTCGGCACCGCGTTCGCGAGCGACCAGTAGCGTTCCGAGGCGGGATCGAACCGGACCGTGAATTTCTTGCCGCCGCCCGGAAAGTCGACGAAGTCGTGCGCGGGATCGAACGACAGCGACCGGCCGTCCGCAAGCACGTGGACGAGCGCTGCCTTCTCCGGACCGTGCTTCGTGTTCACGCGCAGCACGATCGCCGGGTCGCGCTCGCCCGTCGACACGACACTGCCTTCCTCCCACGTCAGAAAGTTGTTGTCGAGCCACGAATGGTCGGATGGCAGCGGTTTGGTCGCGCGCCAGTTGCGCGTGTCGAGCAGATCGCGGTCGACGGGCGTGGACAGCACGAGCGAGCGCAGGTCGCCGCCTTCGATGACTTCGAATGCGCGCCACAAGCGGCCGCGCTCGATGAGCACCGGCACCGGCCCGGTGATGTAGCGTCCGGTAAGCGCAAAGCGTCCGGTCTGCGCGTCGCTGGGCGTCGTCCATGTCGCGCCGCCGTCGGTCGAGCGGCGGATCACCGGCGTGCCCATCGAGCGATCGGTGCCCATCAGGTAGAGCGCGCCGTCGACGACGAAGAGCGACGACCAGTATTGACCTGACACGACGCTCAGCTTTTCCCAGGTCTGCCCCTCGTCGTGCGACGCGAACACGTGCACCTCGTCGGGCAGCGCCGACGGTCCGAACATGTCGTGCGACGCGACGTAGGTGCCGTCCGGCAGGATCGCGAGCGACGGCGAGCCGAGGAACACGCGCGTCGCCGCCGCGCTGTGCGCGATCACGCTGCCGGGCGGCGCGGCGGGTGGCACTCGAGCGGCCGACGATGCAACGACGGATGCGCAGAACAGGCAGGCTAGCATCCAGCGGGTTGTCATCGATATTCTCCTTTGCGAATCGGCACGCACGCGGCGGCAGGCGCTAAGGACCCGATGCACCCGTCGCGCTCAGCCGGCCGGTACCGGTACCAGGCCGCTCGCGGCGCTCGGGCGAACGTTCGGCGTGTCCGGCGACGACGACGAACATCAACAGCGTGAGCCACAGCATGCCGTATAGCGCGTGGAACTTGAAGAGCAGGAGCGGCAGCAGATACAGCAGGTAGCGTCGGCGGCCGCGCCGACGGAACAGCAGGAACAGCGTGCCGAAGAACGCGGCGACGCCGACGATGCCGGTGCTGAACAGCAGATACACATAGAACGAACTGTCGCGCACCTGATAGCCGCGCAGATGCGTCTTGCCGACGTTGTTGCGCTCGTCCCAGAAGAGGCCGTTGCCGAACACGTCGGCGAGCGCGTCGCGCGCGCTCAGCTCGCGCAGCACGAGCGTGCGGCTGCCGACCGCGTCGTAGTCGGCGGACTGATTCACGCGCTTGTCGTACACGCCGTACATCGCCGGCGCGATCGCGAGCGCGACGGCGACGATCACGAGCTTGATCCGGATCGACGTGCGTCCTGCGAGGAAGTGCACGCCGAACAGCAGCGCGCAGATGATGATTGCCGCGATCGAAAACGACAGCAGCGCGGTCGCGAACGCGACGATCGGCGCCGCCGTCATGCGCCGCTTCGCAAGCAGCAGCACGACGCCCGCGGGGACGACCGTCATCGCGTAGAACGACGGTTCCGAGTAGAGGCCGAGCGCGCGGATCGAGATGAGGCTGTCGCTCAGCGCTTTCGTCGCGTAGAGCGCTTCCGAATCGCTTTCGCGGATGTAGCTGTCGAAGTCGATGAAATGCCCGGAGATCAGGTAGCAGCCGAGCTGCACGACGAAGAACGCGGCGTGCACGTAGATCAGCGTTTCGCATGTCCGTTCGAGCGAGCCCATCGACAGCACGCCGCTTGCGAACAACCAGAACGCGAGCGCGATGTAGATTTCGATCAGCACGAACTTGACGTAGAAGTTCGCGTAGAAATCGCCGAATGCGGACACGATGAATGCGACGCTCACGCTGAGCATCCAGTACGCGGCGATGGCGGGTAGACGGCGTTGGCGCGCGAACAGCGTCGGCGCGCGGAACAGTGCGAGGATGGCGAGCAGCGCATAGGCCGCGAAGGTTGCGCGCACGCTGAACGCGTTCAGCGAGAAGAAGCAGGCGCTGGCGGCGAAGAGCAGGGTGGGAACGCTCGTGCGTCGCATGGAAACTCCGTGGTTCGTGAGCGGCGCGCGCATCCCCGAACCGCGTCGCTCGAAGGTGGCGCGTCGAACGCGCGTGCGCCGTGCGGCGAGCTGCCGAAGCGAGGCCGTCGGCACGCACGCACTCGGTGCGGACGCTGCGCCGCTCCGCGTGCCGCCGACGCCTGGCGCGCGCGTCTTCCGCGTGCGTCTTCATATGCGTCATACGTCGACGGCGGGCTTTGCATGACGTGCGAAATACGTCGTCGTCCCGCTTCGGGCATCGATGCGGCGCGGTGCCTGGGAGTATAGCGATGCGTGCGACGGCGCAAGCGCGACTGTCCGATCGAGACAGGGTTTTGGCGATCGGCGCCTAGCCTTGGGCGCAGCCGCCAGTCACCATGGGAGTTGACGGCACAGGAACGGCGAATACAGCTCGATCGCCGACTGAATCGGCGCGTGCCTGCCGTAGGCAATGGCCAGCACTGCCAGCATCGAAACCGACGCATAAGGCCGCAAGCGTGGCGCTATGGCCGGCGTCCCTTTCCAACACACGAACGACAGCGTGACGAGCGTGCCGACTGCCCAGCCGGCGATCACTTCGGACGCCGTATGCGCTTCGTCGAACACACGCGCCGTGCCGATCAGCGCGGCGAGCGCGAGACCCACCGTCAGCGCGATGTCCGTGCGCACCCATTGCAGGCCGAGCAGGAGCGCCATCGGCCACACCGCCGATGCGAGCATCGTGTGGCCGCTGACGACGCGGAAGTCGATCGCGCGAATCTGCACGCCGCAGCCCGCATAGAGGATCTTCGTCAATCCGACGACGAGCATGCCCGCCGCGAGCAACGCGAGCCACGACATCGCGTGGCGCCGCTCGGGCGACGAGCGGACGAGACACGCGCAGCAGACGGCGGAAAGAGGAAGAGTCAAGGCGGCATCGCCGAGATCGCTGATGGCAGACCACATTGCTTGCATTCGCTTGGGAAAAAACGCCTTATTGTAGGGGGATCACGCGAATGACTGTAGTTTCGTGCGGCGAAAGCGCCTGCAGTGGCCGCATTGTTCGATTGGTGCACATCGTGCTAATTCGCGCGTGTGACGCACCGTAGCGGGTGTAAATGAAATTACCGAGCCGTGACGACCGAGCCCATTGTGCTCGATGTGAAATTTGCTTCGGCCGTCGATTATCGAAAAGCATGAGATCGATATCGAAAAAATACACAACGGTGATTGGCGGACTGGTAATGAAAGATCAATTCTAAATGTAAAAAAACATGCGATATGGGGACAAATTCGATAAAGTCGGCGCCGCGGCGACGTATGCGGCGTACTTCCCGGCGCGCGATGCCGTCATATTCCTCCGACACGAAATAACCACGCGGCGCGGTGACGGAAGGCCGCGAAAGTGGCGGACCTGCAGATCCATCGAGCCCGAACGACACGTCTGATTCGCCCGGACGGCGGTGTGGCGCAGCATCCGCGGTGTCCGCGCTTATCCGTCGTCTTTATCGGCAGCTTAGGATGCCGGCGATGGTTCGGTTGCCGAAAGATTGTCCGAAATCGACTGGCCCGCAAGCGCCTTTCGGATCGAAGTTCGCACCAACTCGAATTGACGCGACGGATAAATGGCGGAATCGGCATCCAGATTTAATCCGCCAACATTGCATCGTAATCAGACAGAAAGGTTGTTGCATCTATTTGAAGGAATATGATGCGCTGCAGAATGGACATTGCCGAATGAGTGGAAAGGGCCGGCGGGATGGAATGCGCGTTCAACATTGGTCGGATGGGAGCACACGTGAGTCGTGGTGCAGCTTTCGGAGGCGTGTGCTACCGAAAAGGAATCGCTGTCGTCTTGTTTGAGGGCTTTTCGTTGATGCAGGCGGGCCGCATGGCGGAAATATTCAACTTCGCCAATCGCATTCGACATGCCGGTGCGGATCCCAGCAGCGATTACGAGATGCTGCTGCTGTCGGCGAAGGGCGGCGCGGTGTATTCGTCGTCCGGCATACCTGTCTGGACCCGGCCGCTGCATGAGTGCGCGATCGAAAGCGTGCATGCGATCTTCGCGATCGGCGAGCCGGATGCGGTCGATCGCGACGACGAGAAGGTATCCGATTGGTTGCGTTGCGCGCGTGCCCATATCGGAGCCTCGGGCCGCACGAAGCGCTTGATGGGACTCGTGAACCGAGAGCGCGGCGACGCGGCGGCGGACGACCTGTCGATCGACGCGATGCTCTCCGGCGCCGCTTCGTCCGGAAAATCCCGTCCGACGGCGGCGGAGCGCGCGGCATTCTCGGCCGCACTGGCGATCATTCGGCACGATTGCGGCGATGGCCCCGCGCACGAAGTCGCGGAGTGCCTGTGTCCGGCGATGAACGCACGGCCAGCCGAGCCGGCATTTGCGTCGCGCGAGGCGCGTGCGAGCAAACTGATTCGCACGTCAGTCCAGCAACTGCGCGACAACAGTGCAAACCGCATTTCGATCGCCGACACCGCGCATGCGGCGGCGATGAGCGAGCGAAATTTCTTGAGGCGCTTCAAGCAGGAGATCGGCGTGACGCCGTCGGAGTTCGTGCAGAGAGTCCGGCTCGAACACGCACGCCACATGCTCGTGCACACCGATCTTCCGGTCGACAAGATTGCGCGGCGCACCGGTCTCGGCAGCGGCGATCGACTGGCGAAGCTGTTTCGCCAGCATCTGTCGATGTCGCCGACCGAATATCGCGCGATTGAGCGCAGCCGCGGCTTGGACGCGGATCTTGCATGCGCCGACTTTGTCTCGCACCTGAGCAGGTCGGTTTCATAACGAGCGGTACGCCGCGTCCGTCGCTTCGTCCCCAACCCGCATTTCACCGCACTCGCGTTCGAAGCCGCGGGCGACGCTCGATCGATTTCGGGCGATGAAGGCCGGACCTCTGTCAATTCGGATTCGGATTCATCGATGAGGCGATGTGCGAGACGCGCGAACATCGGTCATGAATGTAGAAGTACGAAGCAAATTATTGACGAAGCGCAATTGAGGTTCACCTATGCCAGCGATATTTCCCCGAGTCGTCGACATTGCATTGATCGTAATCGGCGCGTTCCTCCCGATTCTGATCGAGGCGTCCGGCAGTTCGCACGCGCAGATCTTCGACGGATCGCTGGTGGCGTTTGCCGCCGCGCTGTCGCTGTCGGTTTTTCCCGCGTGCGGGATCTACGAGACGTCGAAGCGACGCTCGCCGGTGCATCTGATCAGCCGCACCGCACTCGCCTGGCTCGTCGTGCAGGGCGGCACCGTTGCGCTGCTATACGTGCTGCGCCGTGCGCAGATCCTGTCGAGCGCGTGGTTCATGTACTGGACGGTGACGAGCGGCATCGGGCTGCTGATCTTTCGCGCGGTCACGCTCGCGATCTTCGGCCTTGTCGAGCGCGCGAGCCACAAGGTGAAGGCCGCGACGTTCGACCAGATGGGGCACGTCGCGCAACGCATGAGGACGTCGGGCGTCGCGAAGCGGATCATCAAGCGTGCGTTCGACGTCACCGCGGCGTCGTGCCTGATCGCCGTGCTGTCGCCCGTGCTTGCCGTGATCGCGTTTCTCGTCAAGCGCGACGGCGGGCCGGCCATGTTCGGACATGTGCGGATCGGTCGAGACGGCTGCCGCTTCAAGTGCCTGAAGTTTCGCTCGATGGTGATGAACGCGGACGCCGTGCTGAAGGCGCTGCTCGAGCGCGATCCGCAGGCGCGCGCGGAGTGGGAGCGTGAATTCAAGTTGAAGCACGACGTGCGGATCACGCGGATCGGCCGCTTCCTGCGTCGCAGCAGTCTCGACGAGCTGCCTCAATTACTGAACGTCGTGAGGGGTGAGATGAGTCTCGTCGGGCCGCGACCGATCGTCGAGGCCGAGCTTCCGCGCTACGGCGACGACGTTCGCTATTACCTCGCGGCGAAGCCCGGCATGACGGGGCTGTGGCAGGTAAGCGGCCGCAACGACACCGATTACGCGACACGCGTTTCGCTCGACGTGTCGTACGTGAAGGAATGGTCGCTTCGCCGCGACCTGTACATCCTGTTGAAGACGGTCAACGTGGTCCTGCGCGGATCGGGCGCGTATTGAGCGCCTTGCGCACGATGATCGGCGGCCGGAACAGGCCAGAACCAGAAAGTGGATCGAGGTATAGATGGGTAGTCTGGGGGAAGCCGGCGGCGACGTGCCGCCGAGGCGCACGTACGGCGCACGCGTGCGTTTGTTGACGATGTGGATGCCGTTATGCGCGGCGCTCGGTGCATGCGGCATCGCGCCCGGCATGCGGATGAAGCAGCCGCCGAACGTGCCGGTATCGAGCGCGGCAGCGGGCGCGCCGGCCGAGGCCGGCCGCGAGCCGCACGGCGAGCAGTTGCCGATTCCGATTACCGACATCGACCTGAATCTGATCCGGACGCTGCGCGATACGCAGCGCGGCGCGCAAGCCGCGCCCGATCTCGCGTCGCCGGTGTCCGGCTACACGATCGGGCGCGGCGACGTGCTGCAGATCACGGTCTGGGATCATCCCGAGCTCGCGGCGGCGCTCGGCACGCAGCAGCAGACGACCGCGCGCGCGGCCGACGCGCCGGCGGGCTTCGTGGTCGATCAGGACGGCACGCTTCAGTATCCGTACGTGGGACGCCTCGCCGTCGCGGGTCTCAAGCCCGAGCAGGTCCAGGCGCGGCTCGCGCGCAAGCTCGCGGAGACGTTCCGCGACCCGCAGGTGACGGTGCGCGTCGCGTCGTTCCGCGCGAAGCAGGTCTACATCGAAGGCGAAGTGCGTACGCCGGGCTCGCAGCCGCTCAACGACATTCCGATGACGCTGTACGATGCAGTGGGTCGCGCCGGCGGCTTCTCGGCGAGCGCGGACCAGAGCCGCGTGATCCTTGTGCGCAACGGCGTCGAGCAGCGGATCGATCTGTCGGGCGCCGCGCAAGGGACCCATGCGCCGCGAGTCGTCCTCAAGGACGGCGACCTGCTGCGCATCCCGCCGCGCGACGAGAGCGGCGTGTTCGTGATGGGCGAAGTCAACAAGCCGGTTACCGCGCTGCCGATGCGCAACGGCCGGCTGACGCTGAGCGAGGCGCTGTCGCAGGCGGGCAGCCTGAACGCGTCGACGGCCGATGCGGCGCAGATGTACGTGATCCGCGGCTCGCTCGATGCGAAGCCGCACGTCTACCGGCTCGACGCGAGTTCGCCCGTTGCGATGGTGCTCGCGAACCAGTTCGAGCTGGAGCCGAAGGACATCGTCTACGTCGACGGCAACGGTCTCGTCCGGTTCAGCCGCGTGCTCAGCCTGCTGCTGCCGGCGATCAACGCCGGCCTGACCGCGGCGGTCGTGACCAAATGATCGAATCGATTCTCGTCGTCTGCGAAGGCAATCTCTGCCGCAGCCCGATGGCGGCCGCGTTCTTTGCCGCGGCGCTGCCGGGCCGCACGGTTACGTCGGCGGGCTTCAACGCGCTCGTCGGCATGCCGGCCGCGCCGCTCGCGCAGGACGTGATGCGCGAGCGCGGCATCGATCTCTCCGCGCATCGCGCGCAGCAGCTCGGCCGCGCGCAATGCGCTTCGGCGGATCTGATTCTCGTGATGGACCGCGGTCAGCGCCGGCTCGTCGAGGATCAGTATCCGCTTGCGCGCGGCAAGGTGTTTCGCATCGGCGAGCACGAGAACTTCGATGTACGCGATCCCTATCGTCAACCGCGCTTCGTGTTCGAGCGTTCCGCACGGCTCATCGAGCTCGGCGTGAACGGCTGGCTGTCGCGGCTGCGGCTCGTGTGAACGACCGCGCGCACGCGCGGAACCGAATCCCCAAGATCCCGATACATGAATTCCAATCCATCCGGTACACAAGCGCCCGCCGAGGGCGACGGCGATACGGATTTCATCGCCATTCTCGACATCCTGATCGAAAGCCGATGGCTGATCGCCGCGATCGCGTCCGGCTGTCTCGTCATCGGCGGCGCGTATGCGGTGCTCAGCAAGCCGGTCTATCAGGCGGACATCCTGATCCAGGTCGAGGACAGCCCCGACACGTCCGCCGCGAAAAGCCTGCTCGGCGACGTGTCGTCGCTCTTCGACGTGAAATCGTCGGCGGCGGCCGAGACGCAGATTCTCGCGTCGCGGCTCGTCGTGTCGCGCGCGGTCGACAACCTGAAGCTCTTCATCGACGCGAAGCCGAAGCGCTTCCCTGTCATCGGCAACTGGCTCGCCCGCCGCCACGAAGGACTGTCGAATCCGGGTTTCGCCGGCTTCGGCGGCTACGCGTGGGGCCAGGAGCGCATCGACGTCGCGGTGTTCGACGTGCCGCGCTCGCTCGAAGGCGATGCGTTCGAGCTGACGCTGCTCGATGGGCGCCGCTATCGGCTCGACGGCGGAGATCTCGAGCGCAGCGTCGAAGGCGTCGTCGGCAAGCTCGAACGCTTTCCGGCGGCTGGCGGGGCGATCGCGCTGCGCGTCGATTCGGTCGCCGCGAAGCCGGGCGCGACGTTCAGGCTCGTGCGCAACTCGCGGTTGCGGACGATCGAGCATCTGCAGGACAACCTCGACGTGCAGGAGCGCGTCAAGCAATCGGACGTCGTGGTCGCGAGCCTGCGCGACATCGATCCTGAGCTCGTCAGCAGCGCGCTCAACGAGATCGGGCGGCAATACATCGCGCAGAACATCCAGCGCAAGTCGGCGGAAGCCGCGCAATCGCTCGAGTTCCTCAATGGGCAACTGCCGATGCTCAAGCAGCAACTCACCGATTCCGAAGCACGCCTGACGAAATTGCGCGACGAGCACGGCACGGTCGATCTGACCGAAGAGGCGAAGCTCGCGCTCGCGCAATCCGCCGACGCGAAGACGCGCCTGCTCGAGCTGCAGCAGAAGCGGCACGAGCTGCTGTCGCGCTTCACGCCGAAACACCCGGACGTCGTCGCGATCGATCGGCAGATCGCGGCGCTCGACGGCTATCGCGGCACGGCCGAGCAGCAGATCAGGCGTCTGCCGGACCTGCAGCAGCAGATCGTGCGGCTGATGCTCGACGTGAAGGTCAACACCGATCTCTACACGGCGCTGCTGAACAACATGCAGCAGTTGCAGCTCGTGCGCGCGGGCAAGGTCGGCAACGTGAGGCTCGTCGATACGGCCGCAGTGCCCGAGGTGCCCGTCAAGCCGAAGAAGGCGTTCGTCGCGCTCGCGTCGCTGCTGCTCGGCGTGCTCGCCGGCTGCGGGACGGCGGTCGGCCGGTCGATGCTGTTCCATGGCATCTCGGATCCGAACGAGATCGAGCGCCGCCTGGGTTTGAACGTCTATGCGACCGTGCCGCGCAGCGAACAGCAGCGGGCGTTGACCGAGCGCGCGAAGCGCAAGGAGCACGTGATGTCGCTGCTGTCCGTCGTGCATCCGGACGAGCCGGCCGTCGAAAGCCTGCGCAGCCTGCGCACGGCGCTGCAGTTCGCGATGCTCGAAGCGAAGAACAACGTCGTCGTGATCGCGGGTCCCGCGCCCGGCGTCGGCAAGTCGTTCGTATCGGCGAATCTCGCCGCCGTCCTGACGATGGCGGGCAAGCGCGTCCTGCTGATCGACGGCGACATCCGCAAGGGGCATCTGAACGACTATCTCGGCCTCGCGCGCGGCAAGGGCCTTTCCGAGCTGATCGCGGATACCGTGCGGCTCGACGACGTGCTGCATCGCGACGTGATCGACGGACTCGATTTCATCTCGACGGGCGCGATGCCGAAGAATCCGGCGGAGCTGCTGCTCAACGCGCGCGTGCCGGCGCTGATCGATGCGTTCTCGAAGCGCTACGATGTCGTCGTGATCGACTCGCCGCCCGTGCTCGCGGTGGCCGATACGGGCATCCTCGCCGCGACGGCGGGCACCGCGTTCCTCGTCGCGCTCGCCGGCTCGACGAAGCTCGGCGAGATCGCCGAATCGACGAAACGGCTCTCGCAGAACGGCGTGCGCCTGAGCGGCGTCGTGTTCAACGGGATCAATCCGCGCCTCGGCCAGTACGGGTACGGATCGAAGTACGGCGGCTATCGCTACGTCGCGTACGAATACGGAGCGAAGCAGGATGCGTGACGCCGACATGCGGGCAAGCGGATGCGATGCCGGTCGCCGTCGGGTCGGAATCGCGTGCGCATCGCACGCGTATTCGAACGAGGGGGCGCGAAGATGATCCGTGTCCGCGATTCGATCGTGTCGCTGTGCGGCGTCGTCGCCGGGCAGATCGCGCTCTTCGGCTGTATCTCGCTGATCGGACGCTTTCAGGGGCCGGAGGCGCTCGGCCACTTCAACTATCTGCTCGCGCTGGCGACGTTCGCTGGCACGTTGCTCGCGTGCCGCTACGAGCTCGCCTGCGTGAGCGACAGCCCGGCCGATTCGTTCAACGCGTTCGTCAACGTGATGGCGCTGAGCGTCGCGTTCGTCGCGCTCGGCTGCGCGGCGATCTTCATCACGGGTCACACGGAGCTGTACGTCGCCGCCGCTTACGGTTTTGCGATGTTCGTCCAACTGGCGGCGGGCGGCTATCTGAACAGCCTGAGACGCTATGGCTGGATCGCCGCGAGCCGGATTGCCGTGAACGGGTCGTTTCTCGTCTGCATCGCCGCCACGGTGTTCCTGCCGGCGCTCGGGCCGATCGACGCATTCGGCGCATATACGGCGGTGACGGCGCTCGTCGCGCTGCTGCTGCTGATCGCAGTCGCGCTGCACGGCAAGCGGCGCGGCTATTCGTTTGCCGTGACGCGCGCGTTCTTCGTCGGGCACAGCCGGTTCGCGAAGTACATCCTGCCTTCGACGCTCTGCGGTTCGGTGCTGACCTATGCGCTCGCGATCGTGATTCCACATTGGTTCGATGCGCAGAGCGCCGGCTATTTCGCGGCCGCGTACCGGCTCGGATTCTTTCCCGTGTCGCTGATCGCGCAGAGCCTGGGCGGCGTATTCCGGCGCGATGCGATGGCCGCGATGGCGCGCGACGACGCGCGCGCGATGGTGCCGAAAGTGTTCGGCGCATATGCGCGATCGCTCGCGCTGCTCGCGGCGGGCTATGCGGCAGGCGGCGCGCTCTTGTTCGGCCCGCTCGTCGAACTCTTTTTCGGCGCGCGCTGGAGCGGTGCGATCGCATTCTTCCAATGCATGATCCCGCTCTTCGCATTCCAGATGATCTACGTGCCGCTGTCGCAGATCTTCCTTGCGGCGCGCGCGCAGCGCGTCGATTTCCTGTTTCAGCTCGGGTCTGGCGCCGTGCTCGCCGGCGCGCTGTGTACGGCGAAGCTCGCGAACCTGTCGGTGCTCGCGAGCGTGCGCTTGTTCTCGTTTTCCGGCGCCGTGCTGATGATCGCCGGCATCGCGCTGACGTTCGGCGTGATGAACGGCAGCGCGTCGCGTCGGCGTGCCGGCGCATGACGTTTCTTCCATTTTTTTGTTGAGCGCAGATCATGATTGTCGTCGTCGTCGATTCCATGGAGCGTTATTACTTCGCCGCGCGGCTCGTGAAGTCGATCAGAAAGGAGTTCGATTTTCTGTTCGCGACGAGCGAGCCGGTCGCGCATCTGATGGCGCTGGGTGCGGGATTCCGGTCGGTCTATTTGCGGCGCGGCGCGCAGGCATCCGCCGCGCGCGATGCCGCAGGCGCGATCCGTTCCGACGCGTCGATCGAAGTGCTGAACGGGCAGATGACGCCCGAGCTCGCACGCGCCGACGCGACGGCGATCTTCGCGGCGATGTCCGGCCTATTTCGCCGCCATCTGATTTCGCAGTGCCTGATGTGGAACGGTCAGCAGCTCGTCTGCCGCGCGGTTGCGCATGCGTGCGCGGCGCACGGGATTCCGGCGAAGTTCGTCGAAATCTCGAATCTGCCGGACAAGCTGTTCGTCGACCGGCTCGGCGTCAACGCGCTGTCGTCGATCAGCCGCAACCCGGCTGTGATCGACGCGCTGCCGATGCCGACCGAAGACGCGCATCGCCGCTGGCTCGCGCGCTACGAACGATACAAGGCAAGGCCGCTGCCGCAGGCGCGCACGTCGTGGAAGCGCAAGGCGGTATCGGCCGTCAACTATGCGCTGAAGCTCGCAACGCGCGGCGTCGCGCGCAAACGTTTGAACACGGTGCGCGCGACGAATGGGACGGTTGCGCCGACTCAGGCGAAAGCGTTGACGGTGAAGGAGCTGTCGGCGTTGCGCTACGTGTTCCTGCCGCTGCAAGTGTCCGGCGATACGCAGATCAAGCTGCATTCGGATGTCGACAATCTGAAGGCGATTCGGCTCGCGTTCGAGCACGCGGCGAACGAGTGCGCGGATCTGATCGTCAAGCTGCATCCGGCCGAGTGCGACACCACGGTGATCGACGAAGTGCTGCGCATGCAGCGCGTTTATCATTTCGACCTCGTCACGTCGCCGACCACCGATCTCATCAAGCATGCGCATTCGGTCGTCACGATCAATTCGACGGTCGGACTCGAGGCGCTCCTGTACGGCAAGCCGGTCGTGTCGCTCGGCCGCTGCTTCTACAAGGAATTCGATCGCACGCGGCTCCTCAAGTACATCCATTCGTTCCTGATCGACGGAATCGATTATTTCGGCACGGGCGAGATCGCGCCGCGCGCGGCGAGGAACGTGTTTTCGATGAAGCACTGACATGCGCACGACCTTGAAACAGACGATCGAAGCAATCGTCGACGATTGCCGGCGCAACGCGTTCTTCAAGACGCGCTGCGTCGTCGTGTTCTTCCGGATCGCGAACTATCTCGCGTGCCGCAGCAAGCTGACGCTCGCGTTTGGCGCGCCGGTGATCGCGCTCTACATCGTCGTCTGCGACTGGATCATGGGCATCGAGATCCCGGTCAAGACGAAAATCGGCAAGGGTCTCACGCTGTATCACGGCACGGGGCTCGTCATCAACGGCTATTGCAAGATCGGCGAGCGCTGCGTGATGCGGCACGGCGTGACGATCGGCAACACGCTGCGGCCCGACGGCACATACAGCGGCGTGCCGACCGTCGGCGACGACGTCGAGTTCGGCGCGCACAGCGTCGCGCTCGGCGAGATTCGGATCGGCAACCGTGCGCGCGTCGGCGCAGGCGCCGTCGTGCTGCGGGACGTGCCGGACGGCGGCGTCGCGGTGGGCGTGCCGGCGCGCGTGCTCGAGAAGGAGAAGGGCACAGCATGAAGGTATTCATCCTCCACCCTGGCAAGGCGAACTACCCGGAAATCGCCGCGTACCGGGATTTTCTCGGCCAGCGCGGATTCGAGGTGCACGACGGCGATGCGAACGCGTATGCGCAGTTCGGCAACCGAAGCAACTGCATCCTGTGGTGCATCATGGGCTTCTATCGTTCGCTGCCGCCCGCGCGGTTCGTGATTCACGACTACCGATCGCTGTCGGTCGGCCGGCTCGCGGCCGTCAAGGATGCGGTCAAGCGCGCGTTGAACGCGAGGCCGGATCTGCGAATCTTCCAGAACGAGCGGATGCGCGACGCGATGGCGTTTTGCGACGGCGTGCCGTCGCTGCTGCTGCCGATGGGCGTGCCGGACTGGATCTTCGGGATCGCGAACGAACCGGCGGGCGACGGCCCGGCCGGACGCTTCTGCTACATCGGCGAGATGAGCCGCGAGCGTGGCTTTCACGAGGTGCTGGCCGCGTATCGCGACGCGCCGCGCACGGCGCGCGACACGCTCGTGCTGGTCGGCCAGCCGGAGCCGGAAATTCACGACGCATTCCGGCACGTCGAAGGCATCGAGTTCGTCGGACGCGTGCCGCAGCGCGACGCGCTCAAGATCGTGCAGCGTTCCGAATATGCGGTCTGCTATTTCCCGTATCATCGTCCGCACTGCTATCAGACGCCGACGAAGCTGCTCGAATACGCGGCGCTTGGCAAGAAGATCGTCTGCAACGATGCGCCGTCCAATGTCGAGGCGGTGAAGGCGCTCGGCATCCGGTCTCACGTCACGGGTGCATCGATATTCGACGAGTTGCTGCCGTTGGCGCAGCTCCACGCGCAGCGCAACGATCCCGCGCGGCTGAAGCGGCTCGGATGGACCGCGGTGATCGCGCAATCGGGCGTGTCCGCGCATCTCGACGCGGTGTCTTCGATGCGAGGTGCGCGATGACGGCCGACGTCGCGGAAAAACGGTACCGCGCGATGCCGTCGAAGGATGGTGCGACGCGAGGCGGGCGCGCGCGGATGAAGATCGTCCAGGTTCTCGAATCGAGCGCGACGGGCACGTTGTCGATGGTGTGCCTGATCGCGAATCGCTTCGCGCGCGAGGGACACGACGTGCACGTAGTCTATTCGATCCGGCCCGATACGCCCGCGGATTTTCATGCGCTGTTCGACGCGACGGTCAAGTTGCGCCACATCCAGATGAAGGGTGTGCCGCTGCTGCCGGCATTGCTCGAACTCCGGCGCACGCTAATCGGCATCGGGCCGGACGTCGTGCATCTGCATTCTTCGTTCGCGGGATTCCTCGGGCGAATCGCGTCGCTGTTCGCGTTGCGGCAGGCGGCGTTCTTCTACAGCCCGCACTGCATCTCGTTCATGCGCCGCGACATTTCGGCGCTGAAGCGGCTGGCGTTCGTCGCGCTCGAACGGATCGCGTGCGTGAAGCGTTGCCTCTATATCGCTTGCTCGGACAGCGAACGCGATGCGGTTCGCGCGCACTTGCGGCAGCCGGTCGTGGTGGTCGAGAACGCGGTCGGCGCAATGCCGTCGCCCGCGAACGCCGATTCGGCCGATACGCGCGAGCCGGTGATGCGGGTCGCGACGGTCGGCGGCATCCGCCCGCAGAAGAATCCGCGGCTGTTCGCCGAGATCGCGCGCCGCTTGCAAGGCTCGAGCATGCGTTTCATCTGGATCGGCGACGGCGACGCCGCGCTCAAGACGGAACTGCGCTACGCCGGCGTCGAGGTCGCCGGCTGGCTCGGCCGAGCGGAAGTCGTCGCAGGATTGCGGCGCGTGGACGTATATTTGTCGACGTCGTCATGGGAGGGCATGCCCGTGTCGGTCATCGAAGCGATGCTGCTCGGCTTGCCTGTCGTCGCGTCGGCATGCGCGGGAAACGTCGATGTCATACGGCATTTGCAAACTGGCGCGATATTTCGCGGCGCCGAAGACGCGGTCGAACTGCTCGCGTCGATCGAGCGCGATGCGGCGCTGCGCGCGCGCCTTGCCGTCGCGGCGCGACGCGAAGCCCGCGAGCGCTTCGGCGAAGAACGCTTTTTCCGGCAACTGGCGCCAGTCTACGCGGCGCATCTTGCGCGCGCGTCTCGATGATTCGCCGTCCCGAACGCGGGCCTGCCGTGCGAAATCGCCGCGCAGCGCGTACGGGACGATTTATTCGGAGATTTGACCTATGAACGTAGCAATCAGTCCCGGCGTGACGGCCGGCAACGACCTGCCTTTCGTGCTGTTCGGCGGGATCAACGTGCTTGAGAGTCTCGACTTGACGCTCGACGTGTGCAGCGAGTACGTCGCGGTTACGCGCAAGCTCGGGATCCCGTTCGTGTTCAAGGCGTCGTTCGACAAAGCGAACCGTTCGTCGATCCATTCGTATCGCGGCGTCGGGCTCGACGAGGGCCTGAAGATCTTCGACGAGGTGAAGGAACGCTTTGGCGTGCCGGTGATTACCGACGTCCACGAAATCGAGCAGGCCGCGCCGGTCGCCGAGGTCGCGGACGTGCTGCAGGTGCCCGCGTTCCTCGCGCGCCAGACCGATCTCGTCGTCGCGATCGCGAAGACCGGCAAGCCGGTGAACGTGAAGAAGCCGCAGTTCATGAGCCCGGCGCAACTGAAGCACGTGGTGACGAAATGCCGGGAGGCCGGCAACGATCAGGTAATTGTGTGCGAGCGCGGCAGCTCGTTCGGCTATGACAATCTCGTTGTCGATATGCTCGGCTTCCGGCAGATGGCGGAGACGACGGACTGCCCCGTGATCTTCGACGTCACGCATAGCCTGCAATGCCGCGATCCGCTCGGCGACGCGTCGAGCGGCCGGCGCCGGCAAGTGCTCGATCTCGCGCGCGCGGGCATGGCGGTCGGCATCGCGGGGCTTTTTCTCGAAGCGCATCCCGATCCGGATCGCGCGCGCTGCGACGGGCCGAGCGCGCTGCCGCTGCATCTGCTCGAAGGCTTCCTGTCGCAGATGAAGGCGATCGATGATCTCGTCAAGCGCATGCCGGCGCTCGATATCCGATGAGCGCGCCCGCGTATCGCGGCGCGATCCGGCTCGTGCTGTTCGATGTCGACGGCGTGCTGACCGACGGCCGGCTGCACGTGACGGGCGACGGCGAGTTCATGAAGAGCTTTCACGCGAAGGACGGCATCGCCATCGCGCTGCTGCGCGCGCACGGCATTCGCAGCGGCATTCTGTCGGGCCGCCACAGCGCGCCCCTCGCGTGGCGCGCGCAGCAGCTCGGCTTCGACGTGTTCGTGTCGGGTTGCGACGACAAGCGCGCGGGCTACGCACGCATCAAGGCAGAGGATGCGCTCGCCGACGATGCGATCGCCTTTGCCGGTGACGACGTGAACGATCTGCCGGTGATCGAGGCGGTTGGCGTTTCGTATGCGCCCGCCGATGCGCACGCGCTCGTCAAGCGGCGCGTCGACTACGTCGTCTCGCGGGCGGGCGGCGAGGGCGTCGCGCGCGAAGTGGCCGAGCACGTGCTGATGCGTTCGGGGTTGTCGCTCGACGAAGCGTATCGGCCGCTGATGGATCGATGGGGAATGCATGACATCGTTCAATGATCTCGCGGCGCGGTACGTTGCCGCTCCGGTGTGCTGCGCCAAGTCCACGAATGCGGACTCGCTCGAATACATCCAATAACACGGCTCATGGCCTTCGATTGCTCTCCGATGAACCATCACAACTATCTTGATTCCGCGCGACAAGTCTTCGACATCGAATCGCGGGCGCTCGCGGGCTTGTCCGCGCGCATCGGCGAGTCGTTCGGCGACGCAGTCGACGCGATCCTGCATTCCAGCGGCCGCGTAGTCGTGTGCGGGATGGGCAAATCCGGAATCATCGGGCGCAAGATCGCGGCGACGCTCGCGAGCACCGGCACGCCGAGCTTCTTCATGCATCCGGGGGAGGCGTATCACGGCGACCTCGGCATGGTGACGTCGGCCGACACGTTTCTCGCGATCTCGTATTCGGGCGAAACCGATGAGGTGATCAAGCTGATTCCGTTTCTGAAGAGCAACCGCAACCATCTCGTCGCGTTGACGGGCAACGCGCGATCGACGCTCGCGAAGGCGGCGCACAGCCATCTCGACGTCGGCGTCGAGCAGGAGGCGTGTCCGCTTCAGCTCGCGCCGACGTCGTCGACCATGGCGGCGCTCGCGATGGGCGACGCGCTGGCCGTCACGCTGATGAAGGCGCGCGGCTTTCGGCCGGAGAACTTCGCGCGGTTTCATCCGGGCGGCTCGCTTGGCCGCCGCCTGCTGTCGAAGGTCGACGACGAAATGGCCGCGCACGACTTGCCGTTCGTCGACGCGAACGCGCAGGCGATCGACGTGCTGCAGGCGATGACGCGTGGCCGGCTCGGGCTTGCGATCGTTCGATGCGAAACGGGCTGGGGGATCATCACCGACGGCGACATCCGGCGCGCAGTCGAGACACATGGCGATGCGTTGTTTCGCCGTGTCGCGGCGGATCTGATGTCGATCGATCCGGCGATGGTGCGCGTCGGCACGCGCGTCGAGGACGCATTGCTGCTGATGGAGGCGCGGCACATCAACGCGCTGCTCGTGTTCGACGGCGACGACGTCGTCGGCGTGTTCAAGAAGTAGCGAAATTAACGGGCAATGGCCGGACATTTCGCGATCCGTATGAAACGTCCGGCGCTTCATGGAACGATGAATGCATGAGCGATGCAGAATTTTCTCATGCGGGAAGCCGCGGTTCGTTCGTCGAGCGTCGTCGCTGCAACGGATGCGCGCGCTTCGCTTGTGAGCCGCCGACGGGCGGCACGTAAGGCACATACGGCACATACGGCACATACGGCACATACGGCACATACGGCACATACGGCACATACGGCACATACGGCACATACGGCGCGCCGTCGCGCCGCATCCGCCGCTCGCGCACAATGAACGCAGCGCGTTACGCCGCGACGAGCTCGGGAAAGCGCTCGCTCAGATACTGCTCGAATTCGGTCGCGACTTCCGGATGACGCAGCGCGAACTCGACGGTCGCCTTCAGATAGCCGATTTTGCTGCCGCAATCGAAGCGCGCGCCGTCGTACCGATAGGCGAGCACCTGCTCGTCCTTCAGCAGCGACTGAAGCGCGTCGGTCAACTGCAGCTCTCCGCCGGCGCCGGGCTTGAGCGAGCGCAGATGATCGAAGATCCGCGGCTTCAGCACGTAGCGCCCGACGACGCCGAAGTTCGACGGCGCAACCGCAGGCTCGGGCTTTTCGACGATTCCCGACAGCTTGAAGAGGTCGTCCTCCCAACGCTTGCCGTCGATCACGCCATACGATTTCGAGTGTTGCAACGCGATCTCTTCGACGCCGACGACCGACGTGTGATAGTGATTGAACACGTCGATCATCTGCCGCAGCACGGGCGGGCGGCCGTCGAGCAGATCGTCCGCGAGCACGACGGCGAACGGACTGTCGCCGACGAGCTTCTCTGCGCACAACACCGCGTGGCCGAGGCCGAGCGCTTCGGCCTGGCGCACATAGAAGCAGTCGACGTTGCGCGGCTTGATGCTGCGCACGAGCGACAGCAGCTTCTCTTTGCCGCGCGCTTCGAGTTCTGCCTCGATCTCGTACGACTTGTCGAAGTGATCCTCGATTGCGCGCTTGCTTCGGCCGGTGACGAAGATCATCTCGGTGATGCCGGCCGCGATCGCTTCCTCGACCGCGTATTGGATCAGGGGTTTGTCGACGACCGGCAACATTTCCTTCGGACTCGCTTTCGTCGCGGGCAGAAAGCGGGTGCCGAGGCCGGCAACGGGAAATACGGCTTTTGTGACTTTCAGCATCGAGCGTCGAACCTTCCATCGAAGAAGTTAAACGTTTGCGCGCGAGCCGGCGGGACGCTCTTATGAACGAACGACGCCGACGACTTGTGCGTGGTAAAGCGATGGTAGGGCCGTTCGAATTGTTTGGCTACGCTAAATATAGGTTCAATCGGACAAACTTCTCGCGATGTCGATTCAATCAAATCTGCGAAGGGATTTGCGAAGCGAAACGTTGTAGGACGCAACGGCGTGTGCGATGCGCGTGTTCGGTGCGAGGATGTCGCGAAGTGTGCGGCTCGATGCGAACGAAAAAAAGGCCCGCCTGCAACGGCGCGTGCAGGCAGGCCAATTCCGAACTATCGGAAGGTTCGCCGCCCGGGGGAGCGGCTGACCAGGAGCGAGTATGACGGTGGACGCGCAAGCACGCCTATCGATCTGTCTGATTCGGCGTAGCAATTGACCGATGGTTACTGCAAGTCGGTCGCAGACGACATGTCGATGCGGGGCGCACGTTGTATCGATGACGTCTTCGGGCGGCCCATGAGACGCCATGGCGTCTCGGATGCGCTAGCGACTCGCCATTTGTCGGAGCGGGCGGCATTTTGTCGGATGGCCGCGATCCGCATGCGTTAGTCTGCGCTTGCGGACGTGCATTGGATAAACCATCGCGTCTGCGCGAACGTTTGCGGCGTCGTGCGCGTTCATCATCGAAACGGGGCAGGCATGGAAGGAAAAAGGGACGTGCTCGAAGAGATCGCGGAATTCAATCAGCGGTATCTCCGGCTCGCGCAGCGTCTGCTGAACGAGAACGGCGAGCGAGGCCAGTCGATGCTGGGCATATCGGACGAACTGGCGGCGCGTCTTGTCGCGATGACGCGTGCCCAACTCGAACAACTCGCTGAAGGCGGCGAGCTCGTTTGTCAATTTCGTCTGGATGCGATGCCCGGGCGGGCGTGAGCCGATTCGCGGTGGGAGGGTGCCCCTATGAGTTTCGTCAAGCGGTAGGGGCTGACTTGGGTTGGTAAATGGTGCCGTCGCGCAGCATGGCGAACAGGACGTCACAGCGTCGCCGTGCCAGCGCGATGAGCGCTTGGTTGTGGCGCTTGGGGCACAAGTCGCTTGCGATGACCGAGCACTACGTGCGCGAGCGCAAGGGTGATAAGGTCGATCCGACGAAGTGAGGGTGATATGGCGGGAAAGCTGAATTCGATCGAGCGCCAGCGTGAGCTGCGGGAGCGGTTTCGTCAGGCGGACGCAATTTCGAGGTTGGAGGGGTATGAGCCGAGCCATTTCGAGGAGACTCAGAAAGAGCGGTTGATCGCTGGGGAGATCACCACTGAGGAGTTCGTCACTGTTATGGCTGCCCACGTTCGTGGCGATGTGACAGATCGGTGAGTCGTGCAATCAGTGTGCGAACATGTTTCGCTGACAGCGAAATATTTCTTGAAATGGCGAACGCGATTGGCTATATTGGTCGTGAGGCTAACAGAGACAACTGTCGTGTCTGTGGGGTGTGTAAGCACCCTGTGGGGCCGCAAGGTCCTGTCTTTCGCTAGGCCGTGCGCCGTGGAGCCGAGTATCTGGACGGACCATGACGATGCTGCCGATGCGAGCATGCCCGGGACGACACCGGGCATGCATTGGGAATAGAGGGGAAAACCTGCCGTTTGCTCTGCTTGGTTACGGACGACAGCCACGGTCTGCGCATTTCGCTCAGACCGGTGGTGTAGCCAAGGAGAACAACCATGCATCATGTTCGAAAGCCCCCCAAACGGCGGGGGCCGAGGAGCCGGGTCAAGTCGTGGTTGACGCGTCCGGAGACGATCAAGGTGGCTGTCGCCATCCTGCAATTGATCGATCTGGTCGTGAAGATTTTCGACAAGTCCTGAGGCGATTCGGCACCCCTTTATTTCAAACCGGGAATGAACCATGTTGTACCGAGCGTTGAAACTACTGAGGACGTACCATCAGCTCACGCAGGTCGAGCTGGCGAAGCGTCTTGGCATTTCGAACTCGTACCTAAGTGAGATCGAGAAGGGTGATAAAGCACCTGGCTTGGACTTGCTTGGCAAGTATTCGGAAGTGTTCAAGATGCCGACGTCGTCCATTTTGCTCTTCTCCGAAACCATGGAAGGAGAACGGACGCGTGGCAGTAAGCTGCGTATTGCCGCTGCGGACAAGATTCTGCGTCTCCTTGAATGGTTAGAAGAGCGCGATGAAATCGAAAAACAC
This sequence comes from Burkholderia sp. BDU5, assembly GCF_001522845.1. Taxonomy (NCBI): domain Bacteria; kingdom Pseudomonadati; phylum Pseudomonadota; class Betaproteobacteria; order Burkholderiales; family Burkholderiaceae; genus Burkholderia; species Burkholderia sp. BDU5. Next base: position 297,733 of record NZ_LOWC01000053.1, read on the forward strand.
GCCTGAGCGATATCCGCTCCATCAGTCCCCGCTCTATCGCTTGAGGGGGAAAGGGCAGTTCGAGAAGGTATTGGGTGTTGAGTGGGGCGCAGTCAACAAGCTGCTCGCCACCGATAACTACCGAGTCTGGGAGAACGACAAGGGGCGGGAGATCCAGCAGCCGCTGGGGTGGCTGGCTCATGTTCATGGTCGCATTGGTAAGCTGCTTTCCCGGATCGAACTGCCCGACTATCTGTATTCGCAGAAAGGGCGCTCCTACGCTGATAACGCTCGGGAGCATGTCGGGTCGACGCCTCTCGTCAAGACTGATATCCATAAGTTCTACCCGAGCACCACGCGGCAGATGGTCTACCGGATGTTCGTCGTAGACTTTCTATGCGCAGAGGACATCGCTCATTGTCTAGCCGATATTTGTTGCTACCGTCAGAAGCATCTTCCGACCGGAAGTGCGTTGAGTGGCCGGGTCGCTTTCTTTGCGGCAAGACATATGTTTGACGATATCGCTGAGCTGGCAAAGAGTGAGCAATGCCGGATGACGGCTTATGTGGACGATGTGACCATTTCGGGGGCGGCCGCTACGAAGAAGTTGTTGGGCGAGGTTCGGAAGCTGGTTAGCAGGCATGGCTATAAGACCAAGCAGAAGAAATCGAAGACCTATGCCGCGACGTCCGTCAAGGTCGTCACGGGCGCCGTTGTAGTTGGCCCGGAGCTGCGACTTCCAAACGAACGGCATCGCAAGATTTGGCAAGCGAAGCAGGAGCTGTTGCGTTGTGGGCGTGAGCAAAAGGCACCGCTTTTGCGGGCTTTGAGGGGCCGGCTACAGGAGGCCAGTCAGATTTTGGATAAGCCGTGCGCGGAGCCGCGTGGTTAGGATTGGCGATGCCGGTGTTGCCGCAGCATGCTGTTTGCGGAGCAGGGGTAGGTTTGCGGAGCAAAGAAAAAGGGCCCAGCTTGCGCTGAGCCCTTTCTGCATTTGGTGGCGAATCAGGGACTCGAACCCCGGACCTGCGGATTATGATTCCGTCGCTCTAACCGACTGAGCTAATTCGCCAATAGAAGGCGAATTATGGAGATCGGTGCGGGAGGTGTCAAGCCCTTTTTGCCGATTTGTCGCGAGCAAATGAATTGTCCGGGTCTGTAGCACGTAATCTGTCCGGTTTTTGGGTGCGGCATGAAGCCAGCCGT